>CAJATL010000400.1 GCA_903944895.1 uncultured Bacteroidota bacterium | reverse complement strand
GGCTGACCGACTAAATTCTTTGTTGTATCTTTGCCCATGTTGAAGTTATTTTTTGCAAAACAAACTTACAACATTGGGGCGAAACCTAATGGCTATAGCCCCTTTTTTTGTTGAAATTTTAACCGGTCAGTACTGAAAAACATATAATTTCTTTTCAAAATCAAAAGTCTTAGGGGGAGAAATTATAATGAACAAAATTGGTAGTGCCGGAGATTTTTGGATAATGCCATTTCTAAATAGACCAGTTTCGTTAGGTTTAAATCAATTGATAATTAGATTAAAAAATCTGAATACAAAATACTTGTATTACTATTTGTCTACGAATTATGGTAAGGCGATGATAAATGCAAGCATAAATGGAGCAGTAACAAAATCAATAACAAAGTCTGCTGTAAAGGCTCTTCCATTATTATACCCCAACTTAGAATTACAAAATAAGTTTTCAGAATTAATAAATTTAATAGAAAAACAAAAGAATAAATCTACAACTACTAATGCAAATAATTTATTTCAAACCCTCATCCAAAAAGCCTTCAAAGGCGAGCTGGTGCAATAAGCGAAAAATGGAAAATTGTAATTATTATTAATGAGACTGGGCTAAACAGGTGTTGAATATGAAATTAATTGGGCTAAAGCCCTGAATATCACGGACATGAATTGCCCCGACCTTAAGGTCGGGGCAATTGAAAACCAGACAGTTACCGGGCTTTTGCCACAGGCATCCCTTCGGGGAGCCCAAAATCAATCAGTTTTTAGACTGGACTCATTAATCAAGCAAAAAATTAAAATATTTATGAAAAGCGTCAAGGTTACCATAGAAGCTACTGGACAAGCTACTGGGGAAGTTACTGGGGAAGTTACTGGGGAAGTTACTGGGGAAGTTCTGAAAGTAATTTTGGCCGAACAGATAAAGCAAAACATTACTCCGTCGCAGGTAAAAGCTGCTCTGGCTGCCAATAACGAAATGCTCTGGCTGTACTGGCAAATTGGAAACGAAATGCCTGAAATTTCGCAACAGGCGGTTGCGAAATTGCCGGTGTTGGAAAATGATATAATTAGTCAACAAGTTGTTGTCCAATTGCCAGATAGCCTCCGGTCTGGGGACAAAACGCTCCAACAACCCACGGTCTCAATTGTGCAACATGCTGTTGCACAAATTCCATGGGGACACAACATTTTGATTTTCAGCAAATCGAAAACCATTGCTGAAGCTAACTTTTATGCGAATCAAACCTTCTGAAACAAAATTATAAATGAGCAACTTCTCCTTTATACCGCCACGGTGGTCGTCGCTAACCACAACCCCGCAGGAAGCCGAGGTGCAGGTGTATCCGGCCCCTCTTTATGCTGCCATGCTTTGCCGCAAAAGCCTCGAAGAATGGGTGCGCTGGATGTACGAACACGATGCCGATCTGGAACTGCCTTACGATACTTCGCTGAGTTCGTTAATTCACGACCAGAAATTTAAAAACATCGTTGCGCCCAACCAGTTCAACCAGGTAAACCTTATCCGCAAACTGGGAAATGCAGCGGTACATTCAAACGCAAAAATAAAAACACCGGAGGCGTTATATGCGCTTAAACTGTTGCACGGTTTCATTGCCTGGTTAACGCAGGTTTATGGCAGCGAAACGCTGGTAATTGCTCCGTTTGACGAAAGCATCCTGCAAAAGAAAAAAGGAGAGGATAAAACCAAAGAAGAATTACAGGCACTCGAAAAAACCTACTACGATCAGCAACTCCGGCTCGAAAAGCTGGAACTGGAACTGGCCGGCATTAAAGCCATAAAAGATCAAAATATTGTTTTTTATCCGCCGCCGCTTATCGACCCGAACGAAGACCTCACCCGGAAAATTTACATCGACACCTTGTTGCGTGAAGCCGGCTGGGACCCTTATGGCCCAAATGTGCCGGAATATCCGGTAAAAAGCTGCATGCCACAGGCAAACAGCAACAATGGCGATGGTTGGGTGGATTATGTTTTATGGGGCGACGATGGCAAACCAGTGGCACTGGTTGAAGCAAAACGTACCCGTCGCGATTCGCGTGTGGGCCAGCATCAGGCTAAATGTTACGCCGATTGTTTGCAGAAAGAATTTGGCCAGCGACCGGTTATCTTTTATTCGAATGGTTTCAGAACCTGGATTTGGGACGATACCGCTTTTCCGCCGCGTGAAGTTTTTGGCTTTTACACCAAAGACGAACTGCAGATGCTCATCCAGCGAAGAACTTCACAAAAGCCGCTGGCTACGCAAACCATCAACAACCACATTACCGACCGGCCTTACCAGCACCAGGCGATACGCAGCGTTACCGAAGCCCTCGAAAACAAACACAGGGAAGCTTTGCTGGTGATGGCGACCGGAACCGGCAAAACAAGGGTTTCGGCTTCGATCATTGATTTGTTGAGCAAAGCCAACTACACAAAACGCGTGTTGTTTCTGGCCGATCGAAATGCGTTGGTAACCCAGGCCAAGAACAACCTGAACGATTATCTGCCCAACTTACCCGCGGTTGATTTAACTAAGGAAAAAGAGGACGAAAGCAGCCGGATTGTTTTTTCAACTTACCAAACACTCATCAACATGATTGATGGTGAAACCGATGGCGACAACCGTTTTTATGGGGTCGGGCATTTCGATCTGGTGGTTTTTGATGAAATACATCGCTCGGTTTACAACCGCTACAAACATATTTTCAGCTATTTCGACGGCATCCGTCTCGGATTAACAGCCACGCCCAAAGCCGATGCCGACCGCGACACCTACGCTTTGTTCAGCATGGAGCCGCACAACCCAACCTTTGCCTACGAACTCGAACAAGCGGTAAATGATGGTTACCTTGTTCCACCAAAAGCCATTTCGGTGCCCATTAAATTTCAACGTTCCGGAATTAAATATGCAGGATTAAGCGATGCCGAAAAGCTAAAATACGAAGAGCAGTTTACCGATCCCGTCACCGGCGAATTTCCTGACGAAATTGATGCCGCAGCCCTGAACAAATGGCTTTTCAACACCGACACCGTTGACAAAGTGATTGCCCATCTTATGCAAAACGGCATCAAAGTCGAAGGCGGCGACAAACTGGCCAAGACCATTATTTTTGCCCGTTCGCACAACCACGCCAAATTTATCGAAGAGCGCTTCAACAAGCAATTTCCGGCCTACAAAGGCGATTTTTTAAAGGTGATCGATTACCACGAAGAGTACCGTTACGACCTGCTGAATAAGTTTAAAGAAAAAACCAGGATGCCACAAATTGCTGTCTCGGTGGATATGCTCGATACGGGCATTGATGTTCCGGAGGTTTGTAATCTGGTTTTCTTTAAGCCTGTAAGAAGCAGCGTAAAATTCTGGCAGATGATCGGCCGTGGAACACGATTATGCGAGGATTTATTCAGCCCCGGAAATGACAAAAAGGAGTTTGTGATTTTCGATTTCTGCGAAAATTTCGAGTTTTTCGATGCACAACCAAAAGGCCTGGTTGGTGTAAATTCCAAATCGTTAAGTCAGCGGTTATTTGAGTTGCGCTTGCGACTGGCTTTTGTTTTGCTCAGTTTAGATGAAGTGGAATTAAGAGATTACGGGCAGTCGTTGCTTGATGGTTTGATCAATCAAACCCAGGCATTAAACACCGATAGTTTTATCGTGCGCCAGCACTGGGAAGTGGTGGAAAAATACCGGGACGCCAACGCCTGGAATGCCCTCGGCGATCTGGATGTAAAAGCGCTGCACCAACATATTGCGCCACTGATGATGGAAACCGACCAGGACGAGTTGGCCAAACGCTTTGATGCCCTGATGCTGGATTTACAGTTGAGTGTGCTGATTGGTGAAAAAAAGCAGGCAACGCTGATTCAAAAAGTCGTTTCGACAGCCGATAAATTAAGCAAAAAGGCATCCATTCCATCGGTTGCTCAAAAGATGGATACGATAAAAGAGGTGCAGCAGAAGAATTTCTGGGAATCAGCCTCCATTCCTGCGATCGAAAAAATCAGGATTGAGCTGAGAGAAATTATGAAGTTCCTGGATGCCGAAAATACGCCCATCTATTTTACCATGTTTGAAGATGAGTTTGTTGGCAATATTCAGGAACATCAACTGGTTTATGGCTTCAACGACCTGGAAGCTTACAAACGTAAAGTGGAACAATACCTGAAAGAACATAGCAACAACATGACCATTCATAAACTGCGCACCAATATTCCTGTCACAAAAAGCGAGCTATTGGTCCTTGAGCAGATGTTGTTTGAGCAGGGAACCATCGGCACCCGAAAGGAATTTGTTAAGGCTTATGGCGAGCAACCTTTGGGCAGATTTATCAGAAGTATTGTTGGCCTCGATACACAGGCTGCAAGAATGGCTTTTGGAGAAATTTTAAATAATCAGACGCTTAATGCACAGCAAATCAGGTTTATGGATACCATCATCAATTTCTTTACAGTAAAAGGCATTATTGACCCGTCCATGCTGTTTGAAGCTCCGTTTACCGATATTAACGCCTCCGGGATCGGCGGTTTGTTTGAGGAAGTTGTTGCAGCACGAATCATTTTCCTGATCGAAAGTGTAAATCATAATGCTGAGGTGGCATAATTCAGGTTGGATTACGACTTCTGAGTTCTCAAGCCTGCTCAATGGTGATGGGTAATATTGAAAACACAAACAAAAATTGCGTTTAAGCATAAACACCCGGCAATTGTTCAGGAAAATTACCAGGCAGTTAGGCGGAAAACAAAATATGTCGAAATCAGGATGTTTTCTATTTTTGCAAAAAATATGATCATGAAAAACACTTACAAAAATTTATTTGTTGCCGTGATGCTGATGATGGCTTTCTTTTCGGCAACCTACCAGATTAATGCTTCTTCAGAAAAATTCTTCGACGGCAACATTGATACCACCCGGATTTCGACTGTTACTTTTACGGTTTACGGTATGGATTCGAGTACGGTTTCGGGCGTGCAGGATAAACTCCAGGCCATCGACGGCGTTAATTTTAATTTTGCCTGCTGGACAGATACCATCATTTTTGTTGAGTACGACACCGTTTTGACTAGTCCCGCCAAACTGATGAAAGCCATCCTCGAAATGGGCTACAAGCCTAAAATCAGGGTTGATTAATCTTTTGGTGGTTTCTGTTCTCGGCCATTTTATCCATCGTTTTTTTAACTTTTCAAGCTTGACATTATTTGTTACGGCCATTTGTTGCGCCAAAAGTCAACGTTAACAGGTTTGCGGATTTCGTAGCTATTGCGCCGAAAAGCTTACATCTTTAAAACAATGAATCGAAGGATAACCTGTGTTGGTGGTCGGGTTATTTATTCTAAACAAATCACACAAATCATGTCGAATCCCTGACAATCAAAGTGCTGTTGATTAAAATGGTTTCGGGCGCAATTTTGGTTTTGGAGGTATTAAAAATATGCTCAAACAATCGTTCGGCGGCAACTTTACCTATCTCGAAACCCATCGGAAGGATCGAAGTAAGCTGTGGGTTGTACATCAAACAAAATACTTCTTCGCAAAAGCCAACGAGGGCAATCTCATCAGGAACCTTAAGTTTTCGGTTGTAAACTTCCCGCATGATTCCCGACATGGTGAGGTCGCTGATAGCAAAAATGCTGTCGGGGGGTGTAGGCAAATCCAGCAGTTTACTGGTTTCGGAGGCTGCTTCCTCCGGCGATTCTCCCGAAATAAGGTATTCGTCATAAAACGGAATATCAAATTCAGCCAGCGCCATTCTAAAACCTTTAAGGCGGTTAACGCTGATCAGTAAATCAGGATTTCCGATACAGATGGCTATCCTTTTTTTTCCTTTGCCAATCAGATGTTTTGTGGCAAGAAAGGCTCCCTGTACATCATCAATTAATACCATATCGCACGAAATACCGCTGGGAACACGATCGAAAAATACCATGGGTATCCCGGAATTTATCACATTCCTGAAATGATCTAAATTTTTCGTTTTCCGCGAAACGCAGGCCAAAACACCTTCAACATTATTGGCCAAAAGAATGTTTGTGTTGTGAACTTCGTTCTCGTACAATTCATTCGATTGTAAAATCAACAGATTATAGCCATGTTCGTGCGCAACACTTTCGATACCGTTAACCACCGAAGGGAAGAAAAAACTATAAATTTTAGGAATAATCAGGCCTATGACCCGGCTCTTGCGCGACCGTAACGAAATAGCCACCTGACATGGGGTGTAGTGAATGCTGTCGGCGAGGCTTTTAACCGCATCTCTGGTTTCGGAACTGATGTCGGGATGATCTTTTAAAGCTCTGCTTACCGTTGATTTGGAAACTCCTAAAAGTTTAGCAATATCCTTTATTGTAATGGGATTTCCTTTTGACATAACTTACAAATTACTTTTGAGCATCACCTTAAAACAAAACTGATGTGACGGTAAAAGTAAAAAAAATAGTGCCCTTTTGTTCATAATACTTTCCAAAAGTCTTAACCAAAAACCAGGGAGATAAAAAAAGTTATCAACCGCAACCGGTTGCGGAATCGGTTGCGGAATCGGTTGCGTTATAAATTATTGGTTTTCAATAAATAACGTTGTGTTTTTAACATTTTTTTAATATAGTTTTGCTAAACAATTTATTGTAGGATTCTTTTTTAAATACTTAAAAAAATAATGTTTAATCAAAACTTTAAAAAAATGAAACATTTACGTTTACTACTAATCGTTCAGTTTTTATTACTGACAGCATTTGGCTTTGCTCAAAAAGGTACTTTAAATGGTACCGTAACCGACTCCAAAACTAATGAAACACTCATTGGAACTACAATCCTCATCAAAGGAACCGTACAAGGTACAACCACCGATGTGGATGGAAACTATAAACTGGAGAATATCGAGGCAGGGACGCACATTATTGTTGCTTCCTTTGTTGGATACATCAACCAGGAGCACGAAATCAGCATCAAAGCCGGGGAAGTTACAACCTTAAATTTTGTGATGAATGCCGACATGCTTGGATTGGATGAAGTGGTGGTAACCGGTGTTATCAATCGCAAATCGGCCATCGAATCGAGCGCTGCCCTTACTTCGTTAAAACCAAAGTTCATTCAGGAATTTGGTGCGATAACAACTGCTGAGATTTTTAAAGCAATTCCTGGTATCAGGTCGGAAGCTTCGGGCGGTGAAGGAAATGCAAATATTGCAGTAAGAGGTGTCCCGGTTGCTTCGGGTGGATCCAAGTTTCTTCAGTTACACGAAGATGGCCTTCCTGTTTTACAATTTGGTGATATTAGTTTTGGCAATGCCGATATTTTCCTTCGTGCCGATATGACCATTGACCGGATTGAAGCCCTTAAAGGAGGGTCAGCATCAACACTGGCCAGCAACTCGCCTGCGGGAATCATCAACTTTATCAGTAAAACAGGAACTGTTGCAGGTGGAACAATTGCTACTACCCTGGGATTGGATTATCAGACATTACGTACCGATTTTGAATATGGCGCTCCTGTTGGCAATGGCCTGAAGTTTCATATCGGAGGGTTTTTCAGAGAAGGCGAAGGCCCCAGGAACCCTGGTTTTATTGCCAACAAAGGCGGACAGATCAAGGCTAATCTTACCAAAGAATTTGAGAAAGGTTATGCCAGGATTTATTTTAAGTATCTCAACGACAAAACCATCAGTTTTATGCCTATGCCGGTAAAGGCTAACGGAACTGCCGGTGACCCAACCTATGAATCAATCGAAGGGTTTGATCTTACAAAACACACCTTGCAAAGCCCTGGCTTTTTACTGTTGAATGGCGTTGACGGACTGGGTAACCGCCGTACCAGCAACGTGGCCGATGGCATGCACCCACTGGTAATGGCCGTTGGTACCGAATTCGATTTTGAAGTAGGAAATGGCTGGAGATTGAAACAACGCGGACGGCTTGCAAACATCAGCGGTACTTTTAACTCACCATTCCCGGCACAGGTGGGAGCTGCCGATGCCATCGCAACCGACCTGGCCGGTGCAGGATATACTTTAAGCTATGCCAATGGCGCGAATGCCGGAACACCGCTTACTTCAACTCAAATCAGCAATTTAAACGGTAACGGGCTGTTGATGAGAATCCATTCGTTTGATGTTGAAATGAACAATCTGAATAACTTTACAAACGATATTTTTCTTACCAAAGAAGTTGGAAACGGAAAAATTACCCTGGGTTACTACAAAGCTTACCAGCGAATTGCAATGACGTGGTTGTGGCAATCGTATCTTACGGATGTAAGCGGCGAAAATGGCCCAAGATTGATGAATATTGCAAGCGCCGACAATTCTTATTACTCTAACAACGGGCTTACTGCTTATGGAGTGCCTTTCTGGGGAAATTGCTGTACACGTGGTTACGACATGGAATATTCCATTGATGCTCCATACGCCAATGTTGAATTTGATGTTAACGAAGATTTTAACATTGATGCAAGTATCCGCTACGACTTTGGACAAGCCATTGGAAGCTACAAAAGCAATTATCAGGCTGCCGTTGATGTAAACAACGATGGCACCATTGAACCGACAGAAGAAAGTGTTACTTTACTCAACAACGAAAATCCAAATATTGTTAATTACGACTTCGATTATGTTTCGTACTCGCTTGGAGCAAATTACAGGCTCGATAAAGAAAAAGCCATTTATGCCAGATACAGCAAAGGAGGCAGGGCAAATGCCGACAGACTTCTCTATTCGAGCTTCCTCACCACCGAAGGTGCAACAATCGAAGGTTTAAGCGCCGATCAGATCAACCAGGGTGAATTTGGTTTTAAATTCAGAAACCAGAAATATTCGGCCATTGCCACAGCTTTCTACACCGAAATTTCGGAACAGAACGAAGAGTTTGGAAAAGCAATAAACAAAACTTTCAATACCTGGGGTATGGAAGTTGAGGCAAACGCCAGCCTGTCGAGTTTCAACATCTCTGTCGGGGCAACCTATACAAAGGCAGAAATTAAGAAAAGTCTCAATCCCGATGAAGAAGGAAATACACCAAGAAGGGTTCCCGATTTAATGTACAACATCAATCCATCTTATTCATTTTTAAAAGGGAAAGCCAATATTGGTTTTAGCCTTATTGGTACCACTAAAGTTTATGCCCAGGACGATAACGTAGCAGTGCTTCCGGGATTCGTTTACGTTAACGCCTTTATCGGTTACAACATTACCAAAGGTTTGAATATCCGCATTAATTCAAACAATCTTACCAACACACTTGGGTTTACCGAAATGGAAGGCGACGCCTTTGCTGACAACAGCGTTAACTACATGCGTGCCCGTCCAATTACCGGCAGAACCACCGCCGCAACATTAACCTATTCTTTTTAAAATAAAAGATAGTAGTTTTCTCAATTGAAGGGGAGGCTCAATAATTATGAGCCTCTCATTTTTAAAAATCAAAAAAAATGGATAAAAAGGTTCAGTTAATAACTTATACCGACCGGCTGGGGGCAGCTAATCTCACCGAATTTAACTGCCTTTTCGGGCATGAACTAACTGGTTTGTTTGGCGGTGTTCACATTCTTCCTTTTTATTTTCCAATTGATGGATCAGATGCAGGTTTCGATCCTGTAAATCACCTGATAGTGGATCCAAGACTTGGCAATTGGGATGATATTAAAGCACTGAGTAAAAATGTGGATGTGATGGCCGATCTGATCGTAAATCACATGTCGGCACAATCGGAACAGTTTACCGATTATCTTAAAAAGGGCGATCAATCGGAATTTGCAGGATTGTTTCTGACCTACGACAAGGTTTTTCCAACAGGTGCAACCGAAAAAGAGTTGCTCCAGATTTACAGACCACGACCGGGTTTGCCTTTTACAACCTACAAACCCGAAAACGGAATTGCAAGACTGGTCTGGACAACTTTTACATCAAACCAAATTGATATTGATGTGGAAAGCCCGGCTGGAGAAGCTTACCTGGAAAATATCCTGTCAGTTTTTGAGGCATCGGGGATAAAAATGATCCGCCTGGACGCTGCCGGCTATGCCATTAAAGAAAAAGGCACCTCCTGCTTTATGACCGAAAAGACTTTCGGGTTTATCGGTTCTCTTACCCAAAAAGCGCATCAAAAAGGAATTTCGGTTTTGGTAGAAATTCATTCCCATTTTCAGACTCAAATCGAAATTGCAAAAAAGGTGGATTATGTTTACGACTTTGCGCTACCAGTGCTAGTGCTTGATACGCTCTTTAACAAATCATCCGAAAACCTTAAAAAATGGCTCGAAATCAGTCCCCGCAACGCTTTTACTGTTTTGGATACCCACGATGGCATCGGTATCGTGGATGTGGCTTCGGAAGGTATTAAACCAGGCCTGATTAAAAATGACCAATTAGATAATATCGTAAAACAAATTCATAAAAACAGCCGTGGAAACAGTTTAAAAGCAACCGGCGCTGCTGCATCAAACCTCGATTTGTACCAGATAAACTGCACCTATTACGACGCCCTGGGACAAAACGACAACCATTATCTTATCGCAAGGGCCATACAGTTTTTTGTGCCAGGCATTCCACAGATTTATTATATGGGTTTGCTGGCGGGTAAAAATGATATGGATTTGCTGGACAAAACAAAAGTTGGCCGCGACATCAACAGGCATTACTACTCAAAAGACGAAATCGTTGCCGACCTTGAAAAGCCGGTAGTTAAAAAACTCATCGAAATTATCCGTTTACGAAATGAGAGTAAAGCGTTTGATGGTGATTTCATGATCGAAAAAACGCCTGACCATCTTCTATCTATCCTTTGGAAAAAGGATTTTTCAAAAGCACAATTAACGGTTGATCTTTCAGCCATGAAAGCAGAAATAGTATTTTCGGAAACGGATTCCCAAACAACGATTTTTGTTGGGTAAACAAACAAATAATTTCACTAAGCTATGAACTTCACGGGTACAACAACAAATAAATCGGGCAATAAAATACTCAAAGCATTGACCTTTGTGATGTTTATGATGTTTGCCATGACCACCGACGCTGTGGGTGTAATTATTCCTGAAATAATTAAAGAGTTTAAACTGAGCATGACCGAGGCCGGTTTGTTTCATTACGGACCTATGACGGCGATGGCACTGGCCGGAATTTTCCTTGGATTTCTGGCCGATAAACTCGGACGCAAAAAAACCATCATTTTAGGCTTAGGGTCGTTTGCCATAAGTTCATATCTTTTTATTGCCGGCAATTCGTTTGGGTTTTTCCTTGTATTGCTGATGTTTTCGGGTGCTGCAATCGGCGTTTTCAGAACCGGTGCACTGGCTTTAATTGGCGATATTTCAAGCTCTAACCGCGAACATACTTCAACCATGAATACTGTTGAAGGATTTTTTGGAGTTGGCGCCATCATCGGGCCTTTCCTGGTAAGCTACCTGCTTTCGCACGATGTTCAATGGAAATGGCTGTATGTAATTGCTGCCACACTTTGCGTTTTACTCATTTTGATTGCTGTTGTTGTGAAATATCCGGCCTCTAAAAAAACCACCGAAGAACCTATCAATATCAGCCGTTCGTTTAAAATGGTCAAAGACCCGTTTGCACTTGGCTTTTCGATGGCTGCGTTTTTTTATGTTACTGTCGAAGCCGCCATTTATGTGTGGATGCCCACTTTAATGAAAGAATATGATGGAAGCCTGGTATTTATTGCAACCTATGCTTTACCGATATTTTTCATACTCAGGGCTGCCGGCCGGTTTTTGGGCGCATGGATGATGGGGCATTTCAGATGGGATGTTGTTTTAACAATTTCGGGATTTGTTATTTTGATTTGCCTGGTTGGAAGTATTTCGTACGAACCTTTGGCAGTAGTATTGTTGCCATTGTCAGGGCTTTTTATGTCGGTTGTTTATCCAACCATCAACTCAAAAGGAATCAGTTGTTTCCCGAAGCCAAAACATGGGGCCATTGCAGGAATAATTTTGTTTTTTACGGCTGCCGGAGCTGCCGCAGGGCCACTGGCAATGGGTGTTGTAAGCGATCTTTTTGACGCTCAGGTAAAATATGGTTTTGTTCTTGCAGCGGTATTTGCGCTAATTCTGTTCATCGGATTTTTGTTAAACCTCATTTACAAACCTACCGAAAGCCGCTTGCTCCAGCTCAACAAATCCGATTATCAGGTAAACGAATAAAATATTTAGTTAATTCTGCTTTATCAGAATAACACTGGCAAATATTTTGAACCACATTAGGCACAGTAGGACACATAGAAAAAGAAGGAAAAGTACCTTCATGTATTTTTATAGATTTGAAATGCAACAATTAGGTCGGAAACATTATTTCTACTGTGAACCCCGATAGCTATCGGGGTACCTATTGTGGTTAATTTTTTATGGATTCTACTTTACTAAATTTTGAACCACATTAGGCACAGTAGGACACATAGAAAAAGATTGAAAAGTACCTTCATGTATTTTTATAGATTTGAAACGAAACAATTTTGTCGGAAACATCATTTCTACTGTGAACCCCGATAGCCCCGATAGCTATCGGGGGGGTACCTATTGTGGTTAATTTTTTATGGATTCTACTTTACTAAATTTTGAACCACAATAGACACAGTAGGACACATAGAAAAAGAAGGAAAAGTACCTTCAATTATTTTTATAGATTTGAAACGAAACATTTATGTCGGTAACATTATTTCTAATGTGAACCCCGATAGCTATCGGGGTGCCTGATGTGGTTAATTTTTATGGATTCTACTTTACTAAATTTTTAACCACATAGACACAGTAGGACACATAGAAAAAGAAGGAAAAGTACCTTCATGTATTTTTTATAGATTTGAAATGCGACAATTAGGTCGGAAACATTATTTCAACTGTGAACCCCGATAGCCCCGATAGCTATCGGGGGGGTGCCTGATGTGGTTAATTTTTATGGATTCTACTTTACTAAATTTTTAACCACATAGACACAGTAGGACACAAAGAAAAAGAAGGAAAAGTACCTTCATGTATTTTTATAGATTTTAAATGCGACAATTATGTCGGAAACATTATTTCTAATGTGACCTATGTGCCTGATGTGGTTAATTTTCAACTAAGCAAGCTAAGAAATGGAAAAATTTAAAATAGCTGGTATTGGGGAAGTGTTGTGGGATTTGCTTCCCACAGGCAAAATGATTGGAGGCGCGCCTGCAAATTTTTGCTATCATGCCAAAAACCTGGGCGCAGATGCAGCCATTATCAGCGCAACAGGAAATGATGCCCTGGGAGCCGAAATCGAAAACACCCTTACCGAAAAGGGCATAAAACACATTTTAAACCATCCGGATTATCCAACCGGGACTGTGTCGGTAGAATTAAAAAACGGTATCCCCGATTATATCATCCACCAAAATGTTGCCTGGGATTTTATTCGGTTGGGTACAGAAGCATTAAATTGGATAAAAAGTGCCGATGCCTTATGTTTTGGCTCTTTATGTCAACGATCGGTTGTATCGGCCGAAGCCATCAATCAGGCTTTGGATGCTGTTACCGACAGAACACTTAAAGTGTTGGATGTAAATTTACGGCAGCATTACTTTTCGCAATTATTCCTCGAAAAATCCTTTAAAAGGGCAAATGTTGTAAAATTAAATGACGAAGAAATCGAAATCATCGGGGCGATGTTTGGGCTTTCGGGTTCTCAAGACGTAAAATGCCGGGCACTGATGAATTTGTTTCAGATTGATGTTGTGGCTTTAACCATGGGCGAAAAGGGAAGCCTGCTTTTGACCACGAATGAAGAATCGTTTGTACCCGTTCCAAAAGTTAAAGTCATTGATACCGTTGGCGCCGGAGATTCATTTACCGCCGTTATGGTGATGGGGCTGCTCAACAAAAAGCCACTTCACGAACTTCACAACGAAGCAACCGAATATGCAGCAAAGGTTTGCACCTTTAGTGGTGCGATGCCTTCATTTTGAAAGTTTAGGCTGGTTTTACCGGGTGGATATTCCAGTCATACCGACCCCCTTGCCAATATCAGGTTCACAAAAACCAAAGGTTTGTCTTTCCAAACCCCGGCAAATGCTCACCTTCAAAATACGGGAACATCTCAGCCACCAGCGCCGGATACTTTACAGTTACCGGAAGGTTTTGCTGTTTTACCGATTTCCAGTACATCCGGCTGAACTGGTAAACCTGATCAATAAGTTCTTTGATGATAATTTTATCGTTGAGCATTTCGGGATGGGTGCTTTTAAAGCCAAGTTTTAACGGGAAATGCCAGCCTTCGATGTTCAGCATTTCGGTATTGCGGTAGCGGGTGTTGTTGAATAAAAGGTACCGGTGGCGTGCAATGTTTAGTATTGTCCCGCTGTAAGGCATCAGGTCGTCGGAAGCAACGTCGAAAGCCAGGTAATCGCTGCTGTCTGTTTTGTTGATTGTGATGATGATGATTGGCAGGTTTTCAAAGCCAAGTTCAAACAACACTTTACGGATTGGCTTGATCTCCTCATTGCTCATTGCTTTATAAAAATGAATCACCAGCCTTTTGATGTCCTTGTTCTTATTGACATATTCCTGAAGCATCAGCTTAATTTTAGGCGCCAGCATCCACGATTCGCTTGCGCGGATACAGTCGAATTCACGGAATTCGCCGTTGTTACTAAACACAAAAGCATTACCAATGTACCTTACTCCTATGGTATTCGATTTGAAAGCGCCTACCCCAATTACAAGCTCTTCTTCCGCCGGTCGTTCCAGGCGCCAGGGGATGCCTCCGGCCTTTGCAAGGATTGCGGAAGCAATATTTAATGTGTAAAATTTTTTAAAGGAATCACTGTGAAGGCTTTCTTTAAAAATTACCTGAGAACTGATATGATGGTTTAAAAGAATCTCTTTGATCTGATAATAGATCAAATTCTTTGCATCATCAGATTCATCCTTTTTGAAAGGGCTGATATAAATGGCAACATAGTTAAAACCTGCCGTGTCGAGGGTAATCCCATCAAGGAAATGATGAAGCTCTTCCAATGGGCTTCCTTCTTTGGTAAACTTCAAAGAATGGTCTTTATCAAGATCAAATTTTACTCTGACAAAACCATACAACGACTCTCCCCATGGATCAATTTCTGGTTTTCCTGATACCCCCAGCTTTTGTCTGGTCATAGCTAAAAAGAAGTCGTTCGCATAGTCCCTGTCATCTTCAAAAAAGAGCATGATAAATTTAACTGGTTTCGCCGGAAGCCTGAATGGCCCATATTTCTTAAGGTTCGCTTTTGGAGTAAACACTGTAACTTTATTGTCGAGGCCGAGTTGGATGGAGTTGCTGTGGCTGCGCGTCTGATGGATTATCCTATCCGGCGAATCAATGAAATCGAAGGAATGAAACGAAAGTTTCTTCTTCAGTTCATCATCGTTCAAAACACCCGAAATAAAGGAACGAATTAGCGAAAACCACTTTTTGTATTTGTTTTCGGTTGGTGAAGAGATTCTCAACATCCCATATATTGGCTCCATTTCTTTACTTATCACCGGATACACTTTATCAAGGTTGTAGCGTGCTTCATTGGTAAGAAACTTTTTATGGAAAATGGTTTTATTATAAAGCACTCTGGAATATTGATCCTGACTGAGTTCGTTCAAACCAGCAGCATCCTGGTTCAAAATACGTGATAAACCCTTGTAATACACCAACAGTTCGGCAAAGGTCGAAACATGTGCAATCTGCACCCGCAAACCAAAAACATTGAATGCTGTGTATGCTTTGCCTGAATGTTTCGGCTCTTTTACCCAGACTTCGATGTCCCTTACCAGGTTGTTGCAGGTAATGTAGCCTTTTCCTGTAAGAAACTCATGGATGAGGTAACGATAATAATGTTTTGCTAAATGTGTACTCTTTGTCAAGTCAACCTCAACAGTAAAATCCGCATTTTCTGAGGTTACGAAACCGGTGTAAAGGTTGGATAACGGTACTCCTTTGGTTTTGCTAAGTTCCCGAAACAACTCATTTGGGGCTTCATCCGGAAAAAGCGGGTAAAAACCATCCCGGCTCTCTTTAAAAAACGAAAATGTAACTTCACTTTCGATGGGTTCAAAGGTGAGGATGTTCAGCTTCAGGGATTGCTTGTTTATCATTTTTCAGCTCTAATTTTAATTATCTGGTTTCTTTAAGCCGGCAGTTTATCTTATCGCCGTAAAACCAGTACCATAGCACAAAATTAGTTAATTACAAATAATTATTGGTGCAGGTTTTTGAAAAAATAACCGGATTGTTGATAAAAAACATTATTGTCTAATTGCAAGTACAGGTAAAGAATCCAATAATACAGGTTCCGTAAAAAAGAGAGAATCACCTTTCGAATCAATGGGAAATTCCGTTCGATAATACGCTTTGCTGCCTCTGTATTGCTCATAATAGAAAACCAATTTTCCACCTTTGGTTTCCCAATCAAAGCTAAAGCGGTAGAACCCCATAAATTCGGTTGTAACGTGTTGCAATCCAGGCCAGCGATAAATTTGTACTTCTGCATCCGCATAATTAATAAGCATAAAAAAATTAGCGTCAATAAATTCGATGTAATCCATATCAATTGCTGAAATCTCATTTTCATCACTTGCCCATGTCGAAACCTCATCTTTACTGGCTGTATCATCTAAAATCCATGTCGTATCATCTGCTGTAAAGGTAGTGTCCTCATGAAAATTCGAGATGTCATCTTTTTTCAGATCGCAAATCTTTAGAAAATATTCACCAAGAATAAGTAAATGGCTACCTGAGGGATGCATCGCTAATGAATTGATCTGACTATAAGGTCTATCAATTGTACTGATCTTTTCTCCGGTTTCGGTATTATAAACATGTATTACTGTGTCAATGTCAACTTTAAATGTACTATCACACAAATATTCAATCCACGGCTCATCAACCGCTGCCAAAGAAATATCGTTGTCATAAATCTTTGGCGAATCATAGGAAATAAACAAGATTACGAGTGTAATAACCACTAGAATGATGCTTCCGGACAGAATCAAAAGTCTTTTTTGCGAAATTTTCATACAACTTTTTTGTTGTCTAATATTTTGAACCTCGTAACCAAAATCCGAGCGCAATTGATTATTGGGCAGAGATTTTAAGTTCCTTAAGTTTTCCAAAATTAGCCTCTTTTTGGGTAAACCATGCCTTTACGCTAACCCCTGACGCATAAAATGCATCATATTGTGTCGAATCATTTGCATTCACAGAAAAATCACCGGGATATTTTTGCAGAAAATCACTTAATAAACAATTCATGCGTACCGATTTTTCGGTTGTACCTTGCCAGGTGTCAAAGATTTCCAATTCACAAAGCGTATTATTTTTCCACCTGAAGATTACCGCCTGTTGCTATCCCAATGAGAGATAAACAGCATAAGTATTCCCGGTTCCGCAGGTTTCGGTTTCATTGAAAGGGCACTCACAATCGTTGTGGATGTCTATTACCTCAGCATCTCCGGTGCCAACGCCGAAGTTCCCATCAATCCAGGTGTAGCCAAATTGCCAATCACCATACTTAACTGTGCCATTTATCCACGAAATTGGATCATTAATTGCAGGGCACTCACCAATTTTATCCTGTGGAGGTTCTTTATCATCACAAGAATAGAAAATGCCAACACAAAAAATTAAAATAAAAAGTTTGTTTTTCATTTTGCTTCATCGTTTATTTAGTTGGACATTTACTGTATTTTACGGATCATACTGACCCCTCCTACACCTACAAAACATTTGTTGGGTGGCCCTGGAAAATTGGTATTGGTTGTAGCGATCAATCCAACTTCTTCTTTAATTTTCCAGTTTTCTCTCATAGTTCAAAAATAGAAATTTATTTCACTAATCGTGTCATATCTTTTAGAAGGCTGGTACAGAGAAATAACCCCTTTATTGAATTGATTTGTCGCTGAACCATTTGTCATTTTTATAGGAATAAACAAAGCTGGTGATACAAACTTCTGAAAATAATAAACCTTTGCTGCTGCCACAAATGGATACGTTTTGGACTGAGTATTTATTCCGGATGAGTAAAGATAAAACCTGATACCTGTTGGCTTTTTATTCTCCTTTGGTATATTTTTCAACAATTTCGGTATTGAGTTTTTTTGATTTACCAATAAGCTCTTCTACAAGCTTGTAAACCTGAGTATTTGGATTATAATTTGCGAATTTTTCACCATCAATTTTCGCACTTAATTCTTTTGCCCAGCGAATTGCTAAATCCTGGCTACCAATTTTACTTAGAAGGGTAAACATATCCGGATCATTTTTCCGATATTGAAAGTGCTTCTTGCCCTTTTTTATTTTGTCGTTAACAGCCAATTCGATTGCTTTTTTATAGTCATCTCTTCCCATTGCTGTTACCCGATTATGAAAATGCAATAAATACCAAAGCTCAAAGGCCTCATTACTCCAGGCACATTCGATTCCATTTGCTTTTGCTTTTAATATCGCATTATTAAACGAACTTGCTTTAAAACTGTCGCGATCAAACACAGCCCAGACCCTATCGTATTTCTGACTGGAAGCGTTTCTCAGTTCAATTGCTTTTTCGACAACTTTTAATGTACTGATACCACCTCCTTCCAATTCAACATCAAATACTATCTTACCTGCTTTTTTAGGAAAAGCCCTGAAATAGTTTGGATCTGTTTTTTCGCCTTCGCAAACAATCAGAAAATAAGCTATTAAATCTCTGTGGGATTTCTCTTTCCTGCTTTTCCTTGAAAATTGTTTAAGTAAAGCATTATCAACCTTGATTTTCCTTGCCATACTGCATCTATTTTAGTTTGTGATAAATGGTATAGCGCCGTACCTTCCTCTGATGTAATTTCTTTCGATATTTGAATCATTCCTGACCTTTGTTCCATCTGGCAAATTGAAATCATACAACGAATAAAGGTCGGTTTGTTCAAAATCATCTTTTTCGGTAAACCAAATCTGGTCTCTCCGAAATAAATGGGTGTTTAATAAATTGGTATCGTGGGTTGCAAACAACAATTGAGCACAGTTCGGATTTGTGTGTGTGTGGTTAAATAAATTAACAATATGTGTTGTTAATAATGGGTGAAGCTTGGCGTCAAGCTCATCAATGATAAGCACTTTACCTAAACTAAGCGTGTCGAAGATTGGACCCGATAAATCAATGATCTTATTTGTACCTTCCGACTCATTCCTATCCTTCTCAAAGGACACCGTATCAACAGGATTGCCATTTTTATCATACTTATTGTGAATGGTTTTTAATGTTACCTGGGTTTTGCCTGCAAATTCTTTTATTAATTTCTGCCTCAAATTCTTTGGCATATTATCCGGAATGTCTATCGGGTTAAACTCCGATTCATCAGCTTTTAGATCCTTAAAACCTAATTTTAAAGTCTGGAACAGCGACAATGATTTTTCGCATCCTTCCAATTGGCCATGAAGCATTCGGGTTGTAAATCCATAATAATCTTTATGTTCAATTCCCGACAGAACATTGTAGCTTTTAAACCATTCGATTATTTTTTTGCTCGTCGTACCACCAAGCTGTGCAACTAGCGAGATAAAAAGCCGGTTGTTATTTGTTGATGGTTCTTTCCCTTTACCTTCTTCAAATTTATCGGTTACACCAATTCCATCAATTGTTCGGATAAACAAAGGTTTTTCGGTTTTACCAATAAACAGCCACTCATTAATAATCTGGCTTGCATTGTATTCAAACCCATATCTGAACTTTTGTTCGTCGTTAACAAAAACAATTTCAAAAAAAGTTGGCATATTTTCACTTTCGGTGTTCAGCAGGAACGGGCTATAGTCGAGTTCGTCAGAATCGTTTAACTTAACTGACGAAAGAATTACATCGCGCATTCTGTCGAGAGCCTTTAGTAAATTGCTCTTGCCACTTGAGTTTGCGCCATAAATTACTGCCGAACGTAAAAGCTTGTAATTACTGCATTTAGCCACATTGTCCTTTAATTCCGAAATACCTTTGGCTTCAAAACTTAATGTCTTTTTCTGATTGAATGACAAGAAATTTCCTACTGTAAATTCGATTAGCATATCCTTTTTTTTGAGATTTTATCGCAAAGATAAATCATGTAATCTAAAAAAGAACAAATTATTTTAATATTTTGAGAAATAATCTCATAAATGTGTAACTTCACAAAATGCGTAAGATATAAAACTTTTACGGGGGGGTACAGAAATTAATTACTTATCAATGCAAAACAGAAACTTTTCAGGATACGCTACTAAAAGTTTAGGCTCGATTAAAATGCAAATAAATTGATTGACATGCTGTTTAATGGGTTTGCAAATGATCATAGTTTGTGGCGGTTGAAAAAGTCCGAAGGACTGTAATTTGAATAACCGCCGGTGAAACCGGTGGTTGTGATGGTAAGGGATGTTGACAGCCCTGAAAGGGTTGAATATGTGTTTGTACAGTCTGGACTGTTCGATCCGCCAATTTGCGACCCGCTCAAAAATACCACCGATGCCGGGTTCGAAAACAGATGAAATTTATTGGCAGTTTCAAGTTTTTTGAATTACAAATTCAATGGTGTTCAAAGCGGTCCGCCAACTGGCGGGCCGCTTAGCTGGGAAAACCTTATCATCCGCATCAACCTTTGTACAAATCTGATACCCCTGATTTTTCAACCTTATTACCTTATTTCAGTCGAATATCCAAAACCCCTTGAAAATAAGGTAATAAGGTTGGTGTGGCGGAGTGGATCGTCTTTTGTACTAAGGTTTTTCTATAACAATAAGGTTTAGGTTTTCATTGGAAAAATCTTCTAATAGACTTGATGATGCTTTTCTAACAATATTGCGGTGTGCTGCACCTTTGAAATCAACTTGCTTAGACTTCTCTATCAATATTCCGGTGCGCTGCACCTGTAATTTGTTGCATCATAAAACCGCTAGGCAAGCCACAGCGTGGCGAAATGTTTGTAGAAAATGGTGAACACTGGAGATATTAGAGGTGCAGCGCACCGTAATATAAAATGGCATTGTTGGTGAATGGGTTGTGCAAAAATCATATTAGGTTTCGCTGCGATGCAGCTTTTGAGAGGAGTGCTGGCTTAGTTGCTACAAACATTCCGGTGCGCTGCACCTTTGAAATCATATTGAAGGTGCTTTTCTACCATAGGTCCGGAGCGCTGCACCTGTAATTTGCTGCATCATAAAACCGCAAGACAAGCCACAGCGTGGCGAAATTATGGTAGAAATAGCGGACAGACCAGAATTTAGAGGTGCAGCGCACCGAAATTAAAAAGGTATTGCTGATGAAGGTTTGCAAATGGTCATAGTTTGTAACGGTTGTAAAAGTCCGAAGGACTGTAATTTGAATAACCGCCGGCGAAGCCGGTGGTAGTAATGGTAAGGGATTTTGACAGCCCTGAAAGGGTTGAATATGAGTTTGTTCAACCCTTTCAGGGCTGTGGAGTACTTTTGCATTGTTTTCCCTGCACTTCGTACAGGGTTATTCTGATTTAATCCCTTCTGGATTTTGGGGCTAGGCC
>CAJATL010000399.1 GCA_903944895.1 uncultured Bacteroidota bacterium | reverse complement strand
TCAACCATCAAACCTGAGGAAAGCTATCCCAAAACAAAAATCGCCGAAATTGCAGCACTTTTGGCAGGAATCCAGCAGATCGAACAAAATTATCAGTCCGCCATTGCCAAAGCCGACCAGGAATTTGGAGCTAAAAATTATGAATTAGCAAAAGCTGATTATCAAAACGCGTCAACCATCAAACCTGACGAAAGCTATCCAAAAACAAAAATCGCCGAAATTGATGCGTTGAAAGCTGCGGAAATTTTAGCTTATGAAGAAAATCGTAAAAATTATGATGCCTTTATTGCAAGTGGTAATTTCCAGTATGATGCTGAAAATTTTCACATGGCCAGGAATTCATACAATGATGCGTTAAAACTTTTCCCCGATGAGCTTTATCCCAAAGAGCGAATTAAAGATATTGATGCCATTTTACTGGCGGAATCTGAGCGCATCCAAAAAGAGTACAATATTGCAATTTCGGAGGCTGACCGTTTTTTTGCGGGAAAGGTTTACGACAATGCTATTGAATATTATATGCAGGCTTCCGGGATTAAGCCCGATGAAACCTACCCGATCGACCGGATAAACGCTATTACAAAGCTAATCCAGGAAAATGTTGTGGTTGATGTGTTGAAACAAAATACAACAATCGAGTCGGGCATTTTAAAACAATATGATTTTACGCCGGTATTGCGCCAGGGTCGGAAGGAGAGCTATGTTATCATAAAAATGAAGAATTTGAGCGAAAATGATTTTCGCCTTTTCCTGAATTATGGCAAAGGTGCCGCTAAAAATGGGGGCTTTGTGATTAATATTCCTAAATCAGAGAACCTGCGCGACTATGTTATCAGGGTTGGTGGCCAATACAAATGGGTTAGCGAAGATAATAACTGGATTAGTTTACAGCCCGAAGGCGGAAACGCTGAGATTTCGGTAATCCAGATTTCTCAGGAATAAATGGTGCAAAAATCTCAGTTTTTACTGTTGCTTTGGATGTGTTAACTTCATGAAACCGTTGGAATATCGATAAATCGAAGAAGCAACTTCTTACAAATTTTCTTTGACCTGACGTGATTTAATTGCTGAATAAATATGCAGCAGGGTATTCCAACTTTACCTCTTTAAGCTTACTTAATGCAGCCTCCTGATTATTAAAAGAAGCGATACTCAATACCCAAATACTCTTGTCGGCTTTTCGAATAATTTCAGGATTATAACCTTTCGATTTTACTTCCTTTGAAAGACGTTCGGCGTTTTCAAGGACTTTAAATGCACCTATAATAATATAGTATGAATTTTTGGCCTGTATTAAAGATGGTTTTTGATTTGAATTAGCCTCAACCACCGGAATTTCTGCCGAACTTGTGGAATTGTTGAAAGTCTTACTGATTGCATCAATTTCGGAAAGGAAGGTACTCAATTTCTTTTTGTCATCAATCCCTGCCGGTTCAATGTTGTTTTCTGTCGTTTTTTTGTCAATGCCAGAGTTATCAGGCTGTTGATTATTTTGAAGCAATCCTTGGATTTTCTTCTCACCAAACGAAATCTTTCCTTTACAGTATGAATTTAAAAAAAGCAGGGCATCTTTCACTCCTTGATTCAATGCAGCATCCCAATCCTTGCAGGCACCTTCAAAATCGTTCAGGAAGTATTTTGAAACGCCCCGGTTATAAAATGCTTCACGCCAACTCTTTAATTCCTCTTCATTAACTGGTTTAAGACTTATTGCTTTTGTGAAATCAGCTAAAGCACCAGTGTAATCCTTCAATTTGTGTTTGGCGGCAGCGCGATAAGTGAATAATAATAAATTTTGAGTTGTTGTGTCAATTCCGATAGCCTCATCCAGGATATTGATGGTTCCTGCGAAATCACCAAGATTATAAGCCGAAATGCCTTGATCAATCAAAGTCATTGAGTTGCCGGCAGATTTTTTCTTCTTGGGCCGATAATCAACGCAGTAATTCGCCAAATAGTTAGCTGCATCAACTGAATTGAGTGATTTTGCTTCCGTCCAGTCTTCGCAGGCCTGGTCTAAATAACCACATTGCTGTAATGCCTTGCCTCTCCATACCAATACATTTACCCAGTTATCAAATTCAGGATCATCAACATCAGGTCTGAATTTGTAAGCTTTATCGTAATCATCAACCGACCTGACATAATCCCCAACATTAAATCTGCACATACCTATATAATAAGGTATCTTGAAGCTATTATTCATTGGATTATTTTGCAGGGATTTCTCGAATAAAAACTGGGC
>CAJATL010000398.1 GCA_903944895.1 uncultured Bacteroidota bacterium | reverse complement strand
TTTGTGGACAGAAAACGGTACCGGCACCCTGACAGGCGCCACGACCATGGCCCCTGTTTACACGCCAGGTCTGGATGAGATCGGACAGGTAACACTAACACTGACCGCCACTCCGGTAGGGACATGCGGAGTAGCTACAGATCAGGTAACATTGACCTATCTCGTAGCTCCGGAAGTTGATGCAAATGCAGATGCTGTTATTTGTTCAACCGAAGGTAGTTACACATTAATCGGTTCTTCAAACGGAACAGTATTATGGACTACAAGCGGAACAGGTACATTTGATGATCCTACCGAACAGGTAACTGTCTATACACCAAGCCAGGAGGACATTGAGGATGCGCAGGTACAACTAACACTTACAACCACGATTGCTGGGACTTGTACAAATATCAGCGACTTTATGGTGCTCTCCATCTGGAAACCAGCAACTGTAACCGCTGGTCCTGATGCAACCATCTGTGAAGGTGAAACTTTCGGATTATGCTGTTCAACAGCAAGCGATTATACCTCGCTGCTATGGACATCAAACGGTGATGGAACATTCGATGATCCAACAACTTTACGTCCTGTCTATACCCCATCATTGGCTGATGTTATCGATGGAAGTATCATTCTCACCTTAAATGCGTATTCAGAAGATCCTTGCACCGATGCATCTGATTCCAGGACACTGTTCATTATTTCACAGGTTACTGCCGATGCTGGCCCCGATCAATTAGTGGATGGACAGGCATCAGTAAATATGGATGCTAATGATCCAATACCTGGTTCAGGTTACTGGTCTCAGATAAGCGGACCAACTACCGCCAATATTGTGGATCCTACAGCACCGGATACGGAGATTAATGGATTGGAAAGTGGTACTTACACCTTCAGATGGACCATTACAAACCTGCCTTGCGCAGCTGACTGGGACGAAGTAAGAATAATCAATAGCCCTCAGGCTGATGTTGCCGTTGATAAAACCGCAACGCCGAGTCCGACGGCTCCGGGTGAAAACGTTACCTACACCATCAAAGTGACGAATATTGGTCCTGATGATGCACAAAATGTTTCATTACTGGATATTCTTCCTCCAAACACAGTATTTGTAAGTGCGAATTCATCAACAGGAACATGGTCGGCACCAACCTGGACGATCGGTCCGCTGGCTGTTGGGGCTATCGAAACATTAACAATCGTTGCAAAAGTTGACTGCGATTATTCATGCATCATCAACAACGTTGCGACAGTTTCATCCTCAACTCCAGATCCAGATCCGGATAATAACACAGATAGCGCTAAAGTGGTAGTTTTGGTTCCACCGGTTGCCAACGACAACAGTTCTTTAGGCCACATTCCCGGCGAAAATGCTGTATTGAATATCCTGACAAACGACTTGCTTGGTGATAAAACAACAACTCCTGGTCCGCTTGATGTGATTGTTGACCTCGATCCTGTTACTCCGGGCGTTCAACAGGAATTAACTGTAACTGGCGAAGGTGTCTGGACTTACAATCCTGCCACCGGCGAACTTACATTCGATCCGGATGCAAGCTTCCTGGATGATCCTTCACCAATAACCTATACCATTACCGAAATTTCGACAGGTCTCACCTCCAACATTGCAAACATAACGGTGACTTACATTTGTTACTCCATCAATGTTAAGGCATTCCTGCAGGGGGCATTTAATCCGCTCACCGGCCTGATGAGTACCCAGATTAATAATTTCGGAATATTACCTGGCGAAAAACCACTTCCATCGGTAACACCAACACCGGCAGGTCAGCCTTACAATGTGGCTCCGTGGAATTACACAGATGTTTCGGGCACCAATTATGGCGATCCAACTGTTAATCCTGCTGCCACCAAACCATATCCGGCAAATGTTGTCGATTGGGTACTTGTATCTGTAAGGCAAGGCGATTCGCTGGCTTCGAGCGAGATTTACAGATGTGTTGGTCTTGTATATAAAAATGGTCAGATTGAACTCGAATGTCCTTGCTTCCGTACTGCCGGCGTTGACAAGTATTATATCCTTGTCGAGCACCGGAATCACCTGATGGTGATGAGTGAAGTTACGCACATGAACGGCGGAACCGAACTTGGCTACGACTTTACCACTGGCGACTCCTGGAAACTGGGTACACCAATTCCTCAAGAAGTTGGACAGAAGAAAATCGGGTCATACTGGGTAATGTTCGGTGGAAATGGTGACCAGCAATACAATGGCTCAAGCCAGTACGATGTAAACAGCCTCGATTACCATATCTGGTCAAGCGACAATGGAAAAGTATTCCAATATCTTATTGGTGACTATGACATGAATATTGATGCGAATTCGCTTGATGACGATTTGTGGATTAACAATAACGGAAAAATCAACTTTATTCCCAGATAATAGTAAATAAGAAATATCATGAAAACCAAAGTAATTTTAATCATCCTGACCTTCTTTTGGGTAGGATTAAAGGCTCAGACCTTCAATATTGGTCTTAAAGAATCAGCAGGCGATTGCCTGCTTCAAAGCAGTTGTGATGAAAATGTCATTTGCTATGATCTCTTTATCCAGATTGAGGAACCAAATTGGGCATTAAGGTCTTATAACATTTGGTTCCAATATCCTGTGCCACCATTTTTGAATTATAACAGTGATAATGCCTGTTTAACTCAAAATGGCGGAGATACTGATAATAATGCCGACGGGCAATACAGAGTATCAGGAGTCAATGGGTCATCACTGCTTATGTCAAATGTTCCGGTAACTATTCACAGCATTTGCTTTGAATATGCTGATGGAAATTTGATTCTCGATTCGTTGATTCGTGCAGGAGGACCGGCACTGATCTTCGGTTTTCCGTTCGAATCGACTATTACATTGGTGAATACTGTTACCGGCCAGTCCTCCGCCGTATCCATTTCTTCGGCAACTTCAATTGCTGTCGAGTTGAAAAACAAACAGAATATTGATGTTTTTCAAGGTTGGAGCGGTATTTCGGCTTGGTTGGAACCCAATAATCCTGCCATCGGCGACATGTTTTCGCCGGTAGTTAGTAACGTGGTTTTGATGTATAATTATAATGGCGGAATTTATTATCCCGAACATAATATCAATACCATCAACAACTGGGATTACCAAGCAGGATACATCATTAAAGTAACCGGTGATATTTCGCTTAATATCTGTGGAACCGAAGCCAGCGACAAAAACCTCAATCTTACCGCAGGATGGAATATCATTCCTGTGTTGAGCAGGTCTGGTGTGCCGGTTGAAGAAGTTTTTGATGCGCTTGGCAATAATCTTGTTGTATTGAAGGAAATTGCAGGATATAGATTGTATTATCCTGCACTTTCCATCAACTCGCTTGGGAGCCTTCTTCCCGGAAAAGCTTACTACGTAAAGGTTCTCGAAGCTTGTACAATCACTTTCCCTGAAACCGACGGGAGCAAAGCCTCTTTGAATCATAATTATTATTTTGAGCAGATATCGCCATGGAATCCTATCGTAAAAACACCCAATTCGCATCTGTTCTGTTTTGATATTGCCTCTCATGGTGTTTTTGAAACAGGCGACCTGATTGGTGCATTTGACCAGAATGGCGTTTGCACAGGGATGATGGAAGTTTTAGAAAGTAATTCTCCGTTTGCAGTTCCGGTTTTTGCCAATGATGAAACCACCGAATCCAAAGATGGTCTGAACGATGGAGAAGAGATTTCGTTCAGGTTATGGAGACCTTCGTCCGGCGAAGATTTTAACCTTGAGCTGGTTTATCGTGAAGATTCTCCTTCGCATGGAAACTTCGTGTCGAATGGAATTTCGCTGGTAAAGGATATTAAAATGAATTCATCCGGAACAACAATCAACAATTTTCTTTTGGGAGTCGAACTTAGTATTTTCCCAAATCCAACTGCCGGTGAACTCAATCTGAAACTTGCCGGTGATGTGCTCATCGAAGGAAAAACAATATTTACCAATTCAAACGGGCAAATTCTGTTTACCAAAGAAATGAAACATAACGCCGGGATTTCGAACCGGGTTTTTGATCTGTCAAAATACCCGACAGGAGTTTATTATCTCAGGGTGATTTCGGCCAATTACTACAATATCCAAAAAGTAATTATCGAATAATCCAAAAACCGTTTACATCGAAAATTTTTTAGGATAGATTTTTTACAGAAAGTATAAAAATTGCCCTTCAATAATGAATATTTTAAATTATCGCATTTTTAGGTATTGAATTTTTTGATAATCAGTAGCTTTCTGTAATTCTTCAGGATAATAGATTCAGATTTTTAGAAGAACAGGATGAAATTTGCTATAACAGGTATTGAATTTTAACAATTAATAAATAAAACTTATGAAAAGTAGATTTTTACTCGTCATTGCATTTATGATGATCTTTTTCATTGTCAATGCTCAAACTGTCACCATTGACATCCAGCAATCAGGAAACGGTTGTATGCTTGCAACCGACTGTCAGACAAATATTGCATGTTTTGATTTGATTATTTCGATCAACGAGCCTGATTGGGAATTTGCTTCTTACAACATCTGGACCGAATACCCGGCTCCCCCGGTCATGAGCTACTCGAGTGATAATGCTTGTCTGACGCAAAATGGCGGGGATACCGATAACAATCCGGCGGGGCAGTACCGGGTTTCGGGAATAAATGGGATTACCCATTTACAACCCAATGTTCCTACCGTGTTTCATTCCATTTGTTATTCATATCCTGATGAAAATACCATCCAGGATTCGGTTATTGCCTCCGGAGGGACGTTGAACCTTTACGGATTTCCATTTTATTCGACAATAACCCTTGTTAAGCATAGCCTCGGAAATACAGTAGGGATAACAATTCCTGTTCAGAAATTTCTGACACTGAATGGAAGTACTTTTTCATGTATTATTTCGGAATTAACCATTGATAAGGTGCTTACCTCAAACGCTGATAATGATGGTTCCGGAACAATTTCGTTAGGAGATGTTTTAACCTACACGGTTACAGCAACAAATCCGGGCAACATTACCCAGCATAATGTTGTGGTTAATGATCCAAAACTTAGTCCTTCCACCCAGTCCTGCACTGCACTTGAGTACAACGAAACCTGCGTTTTGGTTGGAACTTACACTGTTACCCAGGCCGATGTTGATGCCGGTGAAATTATTAATACAGCTTCAGTAGTTTCAAACGAAGAAGGACCTTTTACAATTGAACTTACAACGCCTGTTCCGCAGGAACCTGAGCTTACCGTTATAAAAACGCTTGTAACTGATGTTTCGGGCGGGATTTCGGTTGGCGATGTCTTATCATATTCGGTGGTTGCTACCAATACCGGTAATCTGACTTTACACAATGTTGTGGTAAGCGATCCAAAGCTTACACCCAACAGTAAAACATGCGCCACACTGGCACCCGGTGCAAGCTGCACATTAAGTGGTATTCACATGGTAACACAAACTGAGATGAATAGTGGGCAAATCGTTAATACAGGTATTGCTGATGCGGATGAAACCAGCCCGGTTACTGATCAGGTTATTACTCCGTTGCCACAGTTCCCCGAAATTACAACCGAAAAAACGCTGCTTTCCGATATTTCAGGTGGTGTTGTAGTTGGAGATGTTCTCTTTTACATGGTTGAAGTTACAAACACTGGTAACGTCACCTTAAATAATGTGGTTGTAAGCGACCAGAAACTTGCACCAAAAACCAAAACATGTCCTTCTGTATCACCTACATCCACCTGCTCATTAATAGGATATTATATTGTTAAGCAAAGCGACATTGATGCTGGCTTTATCATCAATACAGGTATTGGCGATTCTGACGAAACCGATCCTGAACCCGACGAGATTACCACACCTATTCCTCAGTATCCCGACCTCAGCATTGAGAAAACATTGTTAACCGATGTTACGGGTGGGGTAGTTGTTGGCGATGTGCTTACATATTCGATTGTTGTTACCAACACCGGAAATGTAACCTTACATAATGTAACGATTACTGACCCGATTTTAACGCCAAACTCTGCCGGCTGTGTTACCCTTGCACCTGCGGCAACCTGCACACTTTCAGGAACTCATACAGTTTCTCAGGGGGATGTTGATGCAGGACAAGTTTTAAACACTGCTACTGCCGATGCTGATGAAACAACTCCTGAAACTGATCAGGTCAATGTTCCGATTACTCAAAATCCGGCACTTTCTACAGTTAAGACTTTGCTTACCGATATTTCAGGTGGAGTTGAAGAAGGCGACGTATTTAGCTATTCGGTTGTTGTTACAAATACCGGAAACGTAACTTTGCACAACGTAACTGTCAGCGATCCGAAACTTACACCCAACTCAACAAATTGTGCAACTTTAGCACCTAATGCATCCTGCACGCTTACGGGTACATACACCGTTACGCTTGCCGATATGAATGCCGGACAGATTGTAAATACCGGAACCGGCGATTCTGATGAAACCGGCCCTGATCCCGATCAGATTACTACACCACTTGTCAAGGAACCTGCGCTTACAACTGTAAAAACTTTACTTACCGATATTTCAGGTGGAGTTGAAGCTGGTGATGTGTTTACCTATTCGGTGGTTGTTACAAATACCGGAAACGTAACTTTACACAACGTTATCGTCACTGACCCGAAACTTACACCAAACTCTTCAAACTGTGCAACTTTAGCACCTAATGCAGCCTGCACACTTACAGGTACATACACCGTTACGCTTGCTGATATGGATGCCGGACAGATTGTAAATACCGGAACCGGCGATTCTGATGAAACCGATCCAGATCCCGATCAAATCACCACACCACTTACCCAGGAACCCGAAATCACCACGGTAAAAACTTTAATAACCGATATTTCAGGCGGAGTTAAAGCTGGTGATGTGTTTACCTACTCGGTGGTTGTTACAAATACCGGGAACGTAACTTTACATAACGTTACCGTGGGTGATCCGAAACTTACACCAAACACAACAAGTTGTGCAACATTGATTCCAAATCAGGCATGCACCCTTACGGGAACTTACACCGTTACGCTTGCTGATATGGATGCCGGACAGATTGTAAATACCGGAACCGGCGATTCTGACGAAACCGATCCGGAACCAGATCAGATTACCACACCACTTGTCAAGGAACCAGCGCTTACTACAGTAAAAACTTTAATAACCGACATTTCAGGCGGAGTTGAAGCTGGTGATGTGTTTACCTATTCGGTGGTTGTAACAAATACCGGAAACATAACTTTAAACAATGTTACGGTAAGCGACCCGAAGCTTACACCAAACTCTTCAAGTTGTGCAACTCTAGCACCCAATGCATCCTGCACCCTTACGGGAACTTACACCGTTACGCTTGCTGATATGGATGCAGGACAAATCATCAATACGGGAACAGGCGATTCTGATGAAACCGATCCGGAACCAGATCAGATTACCACACCACTTGTCAAGGAACCATCTATTACAACCGTTAAAACTTTACTTACCGATATTTCAGGCGGAGTTAAAGCTGGTGATGTGTTTACCTATTCGGTGGTTGTTACAAATACCGGAAACGTGACTTTACATAACGTGACTGTAAGTGATCCGAAACTTACACCAAACTCTTCAAATTGTGCAACTTTAGCACCCAATGCATCCTGCACCCTTACGGGAACTTACACCGTAACGCTTGCTGATATGGATGCCGGACAAATCATTAATACGGGAACAGGCGATTCTGACGAAACCGATCCGGAACCTGATCAGGTAATTACACCGCTTGTCAAGGAACCAGCACTTACAACAGTAAAAACTCTGCTTACCGATATTTCAGGTGGAGTTGAAGCTGCTGATGTGTTTACTTACTCGGTGGTTGTTACAAATACCGGAAACATAACTTTACACAACGTTACTGTCAGCGACCCGAAACTTACACCAAACTCTTCAAATTGTGCAACTTTAGCACCCAATGCATCCTGCACCCTTACGGGAACTTACATCGTTACCCTTGCCGATATGTTGGCCGGACAAATCACCAATACCGGCACAGGCGATTCTGACGAAACCGGTCCGGAACCCGATCAGGTTATTACACCACTTATCCAGGAACCAGAGATCACCACGGTAAAAACTTTACTTACCGATATTTCAGGTGGAGTTGAAGCTGGTGATGTGTTTACCTATTCGGTGGTTGTTACAAATACTGGTAACGTTACTTTACACAACGTTACTGTAAACGACCCGAAACTTACACCAAACGCAACAAGTTGTGCAACGCTTGATCCATCGTCATCCTGCACCTTAACCGGGATTTATATGGTAACACAAGCTAATTTGAATGCCGGTCAGGTTGTTAATACAGGTGTGGGTGACTCTGATGAAACTGGTCCTGTTTCTGATGAACTGATTACCCCGCTTGTGCAGGAACCCGAAATTACAACCGTTAAAACTTTACTCACCGATGTTTCCAATGGAATTTCTGTTGGTGATGTTCTTGTCTATCGGGTTCAGGTTACCAATACTGGAAATATAACCTTGCATAACGTTACTGTTAATGATCCGAAAATTACACCAAATTCCAAAACCTGTCCAACGGTTAACCCGGATGCAACATGTACTTTAACGGGTTATTACATCGTAAAACAAACCGACATCGATGCCGGACAAATCATCAATACCGGTACAGGCGATTCTGACGAAACCGGCCCTGACCCCGATCAAATCACTACACCGATTACCCAGGAACCTGAAATCACTACCGTAAAAACTTTGCTTACCGATATTTCAGGCGGAGTAAAAGCCGGTGATGTGTTTACCTATTCGGTTGTTGTTACAAATACCGGAAACGTAACTTTACACAATGTTACTGTCAGCGATCCGAAGCTTACACCAAACTCTTCAAATTGTGCAACTTTAGCACCTAATGCATCCTGCACCCTTACGGGAACTTACACCGTTACGCTTGCTGATATGGATGCCGGACAGATAGTAAATACCGGAACCGGCGATTCTGACGAAACCGGTCCTGATCCCGATCAGATTACTACACCACTTGTCAAGGAACCATCGCTTACAACAGTAAAAACTTTGCTTACCGATATTTCAGGTGGAGTTGAAGCTGGTGATGTATTTACTTACTCGGTGGTTGTTACAAATACCGGAAACGTAACCTTACACAACGTAACTGTCAGCGATCCGAAGCTTACACCAAACACAACAAGTTGTGCAACATTGGCTCCAAATCAGGCATGTACACTTACGGGAACTTACACCGTTATGCTTGCCGATATGGATGCCGGACAGATTGTAAATACCGGTACCGGTGATTCTGATGAAACCGGTCCTGAACCCGATCAAATCACCACGCCACTTACACCGGAACCCGAAATTACCACAGTAAAAACTTTGCTAACGGATATTTCAGGTGGAGTTGAAGCAGGTGATGTGTTTACCTACTCGGTGGTTGTTACAAATACAGGAAACATAACTTTACATAACGTAACCGTTAGTGATCCGAAACTTACACCAAGTTTTTCAAATTGTGCAACCTTAGCACCCAATGCATCCTGCACATTAACGGGAACATACACCATTAAACTTGCTGATATGGATGCCGGACAGATCATCAATACCGGAACCGGCGTTTCAGACGAAACCGATCCTGAGCCTGATCAGGTAATTACACCACTTATTGCGGAACCAGAAATCACAACAGTAAAAACTTTACTTACCAATATTTCAGGTGGAGTTTCACCAGGCGATGTATTCACCTACACTGTTGTGGTGACCAACACCGGAAATGTAACTTTACACAACGTTACTGTCAGCGACCCGAAACTTACACCAAATTCTTCAGATTGTGCAACCCTGGCACCCAATGCATCCTGCACACTTACGGGAACTTACACCGTTACACTTGCTGATATGAATGCCGGACAAATCATCAATACCGGCACCGGCGATTCTGACGAAACAGGTCCTGAAACTGATCAGGTTATTACGCCAATTTCACCAATCCCGATCGATGCCATCGACGACGATGCGACCAGCTCACCGGTAAATGGCTATTATGGAGGTACAGCAGTTCAAAATGTGTTGGATAACGACTTATTAAACAGCGTCTCCGTAATTCCGGCAGAAGTTACCATTTCAGCGATTAGTGATCCTGCCGACGGAGTAACTTTAAACACCACCACCGGCGAAGTATCCGTTGATGCAGGCACTCCGGCAGGAACCTACTACATCACGTACAAGATCTGTGAAGTGCTCAACCCAACCAACTGCGATCAGGCTACTGTTACTGTAGAAGTAACTTCAGCTTCAATTTTGGCTCATGATGATGACGCAAGTGCATCTCCGGTTAACGGATACGAAGGCGGCACTGCCGTTTTCAATGTTCTGGATAACGATGAGCTTAACCACGATCCGGTTATCCCGGCAGAAGTCACCATCAATACAGTTCTCGATCCGCTTGACGGCGTAACTTTGAATACCACAACCGGCGAAGTTACTGTTGATGCAGGAACTCCGGCAGGAACCTATTACATCACTTATGAAATTTGTGAAAACCTTAATCTTTCAAACTGCGATCAGGCTTTGATTACTGTTGAAGTTTCCGCAGCTTCGATTGTTGCTGTTGACGATGATGCCAGCGCAACTCCGGTTAACGGATATATCGGTGGAACGGCTGTAGCCAATGTTCTGAACAATGATGAACTGAACGGCAATCCGGTTAATCCGGCAGAAGTTACCATCACCGCGGTTCTTGATCCGCTTGACGGCGTTACTTTGAATACCACAACAGGTGAAGTTACTGTTGATGCAGGAACTCCGGCAGGAACGTATTATATCACTTACGAAATCTGTGAAATCCTGAACGCTTCAAACTGCGATCAGGCTTTAATTACTGTTGAAGTCTCCGCCGCATCGATTGTTGCAGTTGACGATGATGCAAGCGCATCTCCGGTTAACGGATATAATGGCGGCACTGCCGTTTCCAATGTTTTAGATAACGACGAACTGAACAGCAATCCGGTGAATCCAGCAGAAGTCACTATCTCTGCGGTTCTTGATCCGCTGGATGGTGTAACTTTGAACACAGGCACCGGCGAAGTTACTGTTGATGCAGGAACTCCGGCAGGTACCTATTACATCATATACGAAATTTGTGAAATCCTTAATCCAGCCAACTGCGACCAGGCAGAGGTTACTGTGGAAGTAACAGCCGCACCGATTGTTGCAGTTGACGATGATGCAAGTGCATCTCCTGTTAACGGATACGACGGCGGAACGGCAGTTAATAATGTTTTGGATAATGACCTCCTAAATGGCAACCCGGTAATTCCAGCCGAAGTTACCATCTCTGCGGTTCTCGATCCGCTTGACGGCGTCACTCTGAATACCACTACCGGTGAAGTTACCGTTGATCCGCAAACACCGGCAGGAACTTACACCATTGTTTATCAAATCTGTGAAGTCCTCAATCCAACAAACTGCGATCAGGCTTTGATTACTGTTGAAGTTTCCGCAGCTTCGATTGTTGCTGTTGACGATGATGCCAGCGCAACTCCGGTTAACGGATACGAAGGTGGAACGGCTGTTTCCAATGTTCTGGACAATGATGAACTGAACGGCGATCCGGTCAATCCGGCTGAAGTCACCATCACAGCAGTTCTTGATCCGCTTGACGGCGTAACTTTAAATACTACCACCGGCGAAGTAACTGTTGATGCAGGAACTCCGGCAGGAACTTACTACATCACCTACGAAATCTGTGAAATACTGAATCCAACAAACTGCGATCAGGCAGAGATTACCGTGATTGTAGATAAAGCTCCGATTGTTGCCAACGACGACGACGCAACCGGTTCACCGGTAAATGGCTATTATGGAGGGACAGCAGTTTCAAATGTTTTGGATAACGACTTGTTAAACGGCGTTTCTGTAATCCCGTCCGAAGTTATCATTTCAGCGATTAGTGATCCTGCCGACGGTGTAACTTTAAACACCACCACCGGTGAAGTTACTGTTAGTGCAGGCACTCCTGCAGGAACCTACTACATCACCTATGAAATCTGCGAAGTACTCAATCCAACAAATTGCGATGAGGCTACGATTACTGTTGAAGTTACTTTTGCCAACATCTTTGCCAACGATGATGATGCCACCGGCACACCTGTAAATGGCTATGATGGTGGAACAGCAGTATCCAATGTTCTGGATAATGACCTGTTAAATGGCAACCCTGTAATTCCTGCCGAAGTAACGCTCTCAGCAATCAGCGATCCTGCCGATGGAGTAACTTTAAATACCACAACCGGCGAAGTTACTGTTGATGCAGGCACACCGGCCGGAACCTACTACATAAGCTACGAAATTTGTGAAAATCTTAACCTGACAAATTGCGATCAGGCTCTGATTACCGTTGAAGTATCTCAGGCCGTAATCGTTGCAACCGATGATTTGGGCGGACCTGTAAACGGTATCATCGGAGGAACAGCAGTTTCCAGTGTTCTGGATAACGATTTGCTAAATGGTGATCAGGTTGTCCCGGCAGAAATCACATTAACCGCAGTGCTCGACCCGGCAGATGGTGTAACCTTGAACATCGCCACCGGCGAAGTTACTGTTGATCCAGGAACCCTGCCAGGAACTTATTACATCACTTATGAAATCTGTGAAATCCTGAACCCGGCAAACTGTGATCAGGCAGAGGTTACCGTTTTGGTAAATCTAAACACTGCACCAGTTACCGTAAATGAAGTTGTTGCTATTTGTGAAAGTGCATCATATTCGGGCAATGTACTCAGCAATGGCGATTATGATCCTGATGGAACAACATTGTTTATCAGCACTGTTGCTCTTGATGGACCTTCGCATGGTAACATTGATTTGCTTGCCGACGGTTCGTTTGAATATACTCCGTTAACCGGATATTATGGACCTGATCAGGTTATCGTTAGTGTTTGTGATAATGGAATTCCATTGCCGTCCGTCTGCACCAATGATACCATCTTCATTACTGTCCAACAGGATGTTGTTGTTGATTTAGGCGCCGACCATGCCATTTGTGAAAACGATACTCCTCAATTGCAGGCATTTCTGGAATCCTACAGCAGTTTGCTTTGGACAACCACCGGCGACGGAACCTTCACAGATGCTACTGGTATTAACCCGACTTTCACACCCGGATCAAATGATATTGCCAATGGTACCGTCGAAATCTGCCTCACCGCAGGATCACTCTTACCTTGTGTAGCCCCGGTAACCGATTGTATGAATTTGATCATTAACTATTTGCCGGAAGTCAGTCTTGGAAATTCCGCCAGCATTTGTTCATCTGATATTTATGAAACCTCCCCAGTATTGTCAAATACTTCGGGATTATTTTGGGTTTCGTCAGGCGATGGATACTTTGATGATGAAGCTGCAGCGATTACTGTTTATTATCCTGGTACTGATGATATTGCCACAGGTTCGGTCGAATTGTGTCTGTACGCATCAGGAATTAACCCATGTTTTATCCAGGTAAATGATTGCCTCAACCTTGAAATTTCTCCTGCCCCGGAAGCCAATGCTGGTAATGATGTAAGCATTTGTTTCAACGAAACGCATCAGTTAAACGGAGCAGCTTCAAACGCTGGAGTAGTTTTATGGACAACCAGTGGTGACGGAACTTTTAGTTCGACAAGCTCACTAACCCCGGTTTATACTCCCGGAGTTATTGATGCTTCTTCAGGTTTTGCCAATCTTTGTCTTGAGGCTACAGGAGAGTTTGGCTGTTCGCTGGAGCAGGATACCGACTGTATGACACTTTCGTTAATCAATGCACCTGCAATCACCGGACTTGATGAAGAAAGAACCCTTGCCTGCGAAGATTATGATTTTGATGTTAAAAAATTCTATCCGGTTCAACTTGATTTGAATGTATCGGATTATTCAACAATCGAATGGACCACAACCGGCGATGGATATTTTGATGATCCAACCGTAGTAAATGCAACATACAATTTAGGTTTACACGATATCTGGGACGGAGGAGTAACACTTTGCCTCGACGCATACGGGCTTGGAAACTGTCAGTTTGTAACTTCTGCATGTATTGATCTGATTATTCCAATCCAGATTATCGCCGTTAACAACCCGGGATGGAATGGAATTTCATCCTATGTTGATAAGAGCACAACCTTATTGCCTGAAGTAATGGTTCCGGTGGTAAATGAGTTAATTATCATGCTCAACAAGCAGGGGTTGGAATACTGGCCCGAACCGGATCCACCAATTAACCAGCTTGGAAACTGGGCACCGGTAGGTTACAAAACCAAATTCAACGCTGCAACCTGTTTGCCGATTTATGGTGACACATTAAAAAATCAGAACTTCCTCGTTAACGGAGCATTTACTTATCTGCCGATGTTAACCAATGTTCCGACCCGCATTGTTGATTTGTTAGGAGCTAATGCATTAAAAGTCCTGCTGATTTATGACTGGCCAACCAGCCAGGTCTGGACCAATGCAGCAGCCGACTTCTATTATCTGCAGCCGGGCAAAGCCTACCTTATGGTAAATAAAACACCTTCATCCAGCTTTACGGTATCTTATCCAAATTTCGATCCTCAGTTACCAATAACCTCCAGCATCAGCGGGCCAATAGGAACACACCGCAACAATTCGCTATGGAACGATGTTACCAACACCATGCAGCCTCACCTTATCCTGTTTGCTGCCGAAGCAACAGCAGAGCTGCAGCCCGGCGATATTATCGGAGCTTTTGATGAGATGGAAAATTGTGTTGGGATGGCCGAATTTGAAAGCCGTGAAACCTTCTTTAAGATTGCTGTCATGGGCGATGATCCGATGACTGCCGAAAATTATGGCTGTCAGCAAGGCGACCAGCTTAATTACAAGCTCTATCGCCCGGCTACCGGCGAAATTTTCGATATCGCACTGACTTACAATCCGGAATATCCATCTTCAGACGGGAAATTTGCTGTGAACTCCGCATCCCAGGCCGATAATTTGGTTATGAATATTACTTCGGTAATTATGTTGGAAAATGAGGAACAGATCAAAGTATTCCCCAACCCGGCAACCGACATGCTCAATGTAGTTTCAGATGTTGAAGTGAAGGGTGTTACGCTGGTGAACTTTATTGGTCAGAAGGTGATGAGCCAGGCCGAAAACAGTAGCAGATTCCAGCTAAATGTTTCAGATTTCACCCCAGGCATTTATTTCCTCAAGATCGAAACGATGAGCGGAAACATCATTACACGGAGAGTTTCCATCTATTAATCATTAGATTGAACGCATAAAAAGGGCTTCTCTGGTTTCAGGGAAGCCTTTTTTGCGAAAAGGACGCCAGCCCCTTTTTTTCGGGGGATGGCGTCCCTTAGTTTTATCCAAAAAAAGCAGGTATCAAACCTGCCATTTTAATTTTGTGGGACGTATTGGAATCTCCCAAAGGGATGCCTGTGGCAGAACCAACGACCTCTTGCTTGTCGTCCGACAGACTTCGGCGAGAGCTCAGTCGAACGCTGGCGCAAGCTGTCAGGTCACTTTCCACCGAAACCTGTCAGCGTCCGAAGGACCTGACAGCGTTGAAAAAAAAGAAAGAAAAGAAATTTGTTGTTGTTTTCGGTTTTGACGCTGACAGGTGCTGTGCACGCTGTCAGGTCGTGTTCCGATGTAACCTGTCAGCGTAAGGGTTTAAAGGTTTCACCTTTTTAAGGTCGCACGAAAGGTTTCACCT
>CAJATL010000397.1 GCA_903944895.1 uncultured Bacteroidota bacterium | reverse complement strand
GTACGTGCTTTATCGTGCCATTCTTAGTTTTTAAAATGGTTTTGGCGTTGGATACATTTCCATGTTTATCTGCCGAAAGCATGATTGTTCTGATGGTTTCTTCAGATAAAATTCCCAATCCCGTGGCTGTTTTGCCAATCACCTCGTCTTTATCAAACCCAAACAGGTTGTAAAAAGCTTCGTTAACTTCAAGATAATGGTGGTTGCTTAAATCGCTTAAACCACAGGCCGAAGGATTAATATGAAAAAGTTTGGAAAATTTTTCTTCAGATAGTTTTAGGCTTGAGATATCTTTTGAAACGCCGAATATCACAGGTTTTCCATCCCAAATACCTTTTTTTACAGTTGTTTCCACCGGAATAGTAATCCCCGATTTAGTAATAACCGGAACCGGACAAAATTCTGTAATCCCCATGAGCATTTCACTTACAATTCTGCCGGCTTCGTCGCGGCGTTCGGGGGGATGAATCATGAGAACTGATTTCCCGGAAAGTTCTTCCCAGGTGTAACCAAGCCGGTTGATGACAGTATTATTGGTGTGAATTATATTTGCTTGTTCATCCAAAACAAAAAGGAAATCGTCGATGGTGTTAAAAAAGATTTCGTAATTCTGGCGGGTTTGGGTCAATAAATCTTCACCCAGTTTGCGGCTGGTGATGTCGCGATTGCTAATCCTGCGGCCGAGGTAAGTTCCATTGTCATCAAAAACCGGGGTACACAAATGGCCAATATGACTTACCGACCCATCTTTTTTTATGATTCTGAAATCGATTTCATCAATAACGCGGGCGTCCTCCGACGAATGTACCCTTTCGAAATGTTTATCCAGCATTATTAAATCGCCGGGATGGAGAATTTTTTGCAGGAGCTTGTTGTCCGAAAAAAATTCGTCGGGTTTGTAGCCACTGATTCTTTCGCATGAAGGCGACATGTAAAGTAGCTGGTTGTCGGTTCCTTCCCAATACTCCCAATCGTAGGCGTAATCGGCAACCATTTTGAATTTTATCTCACTTTCTTTTAATTTGATTGATAGATTCCGGGCACTTTGTAATGCACTGGCTCTTGTATTTGTTAACGATAAAAACAAACCCGTCAAGAGGAAACTAATCAGGATGCCGCTAATAAATACCAAAATTACGCCGACATGAAAATACGAAAACCGATCTTCGGATTGTGAAAAGCATAAGATCCATTTTTTAGTTTTAAATTCAACCGGCAGGCAAAGTATGCGCGATGGCGTGTCATCGTGTTTAAGGGTTTTATCGCTTTGGCTGTCGTATAATAATGATTGATTGGAAATGCTGTCGTCGAATACCTGTAAATGAATTCTATCCTGATGGATTATATCCCATCTTCCCAAAATTCCATGCATTAAATCGTTCATACGATATGGGCTGTAAACCCAGCCTATGATAGCAGCGCGGCGTTGTTCGACGCTGCCAACAGGCATTTTGTTGCGATAAACTGGTACATACATGAGGGTTCCAGGTTGTAAATCCTGATCTGTTTCCTGAATCAAAATCACCTTGCCCGAAAGCATGGCAATATCATCATCGCATGATTTTTCCATCGCTTTCCTTCGGACAGGTTCCGAAAACATATCGTAACCAAAGGCACGGAGGTTTCGGCCTGTAAATGGTTCGAGATAAATAATTGATGTGTAAAGAGCCCGATCGCCTGCTGGTTTTACCGTATAGTCGGGAAATCCTTCTTCCCTGATTTTCTGAATGTGCTGTTGGAGCTGATTTTTTGGGATAATCAACGAAAAACCGACACCTTGTGTGCCTGGTAAATTTTTGTGAATTTTTACATTTTCGATAAAATCTTTCCATCCCTGGCGGGTAACTGTATCGGTAGCAGCAAAAAAAGCAGAACCGGCCCTTAAGAGTTCGGCATGTGCATGAAGCCGGATGCCAATTTTTGTCTCAATTTCGTGGCACACCGAAGCAAATTCAGCGTTTAACTTTCTTTGGTAACTATTGTGGGTATGAACGGTTACTGCAAGTGTAAAAGTCAGGCCTAAGATTAGTAAAATCAATGCTTTCCATGTGTTTACCGAATAAGTTTTTAATAGCGAAAGCTGCTTTGAAAATTTTTTTAAATTCATGTTATTTGCCCGTTTAAGGCTTCATATCGCCAGTTTTAGCGATTTGAAAATTTCTGCAAGGTAAGCTTTAAAGGCGCTCACTTTAACATTTTTTTCAATCCGGGTTTTATTCGGGTATTTTTCGATAACTGATCTTCCGGGAATCGGCCTGTGCAGGCATAGCGGTGGCTGTTTGTGCCGGTAAAAGTGGGATTTTGATGGATGTGGCTAATGGCACCTGTTTTCCCGAAGCTCTCCTTGCTTTTGAAAGTGGTTAATTTTTTCACCACTGAGGCACTAAGGGCACCGAGTTTCACTAAGGGTATCAATGTCGTTTAGTTAACAAATATAAAATGGAACGCGGATCAAACGGATTTTCAAACGCGGATTAAAACCGTTTATGATACAAGAAATCCGCGAAAATCAGCGTTGCCTGCATCCGCGAAAATCAGCGTTCCAATCCTTAACTAAACGACATTACTAAGGGTATTCTTAGTGTTTCTAAGTGTTCTGCGTGTCTTAGTGGTAATTTATTTTATTCCTACTTTACAGGCAAACTAAAACTGAACGTGCTTCCCTTTCCTTCTTCGCTTTCGACCCATATTTTCCCTCCGTGTTTTTCGATAAACTCTTTACAGAGAATAAGCCCCAGCCCGGTGCTGGGTTCGCCTTCGGTGCCTGGGCGGGTGG
>CAJATL010000396.1 GCA_903944895.1 uncultured Bacteroidota bacterium | reverse complement strand
CGAATACTTAACCCCCAGATTGGAGGCGATACCGGCGACGATAACATCAGGATTGGCATGTTGCACACCAAGGCTAATAATGGTTGTGCTTGGAAAAGCGATTTGTAACCAGGTTGCACCACCGTCGGTCGATTTGTAAATCCCGTACTTTCCGCCAGCGAAGTAAGTGCCTCCAATTGTAGGATGAGCAACAACACCATACATCAGCTTGTTGTTTAGCCCTGTTCCGTTCCAGGTTTGTCCTCCGTTGCTTGAACGCCACATTCCGCCGTTTGAAGCTACCGAACTTCCACAGGCAACAACCACGTTCATTCCATTGGTCTTGTCGGTGGCAAATCCGCGGATGTTTCCACCCCAGGGGCCTTTCGACATCCAATCCGAACGAAACCCACTCTGCTCAGGAATATCAGCAATGATTTGGTGTTGCAGGCCTTCGGCAATGATGGCTTCCGGAGGAATAATATCCCCGTTCAGGTCGATGCGTGATGCGTTTTGAGCTGTTCCGAAATTAAACAGAAAAGCTACCGAAATCAGTAAAAAGAAAAAATGTTTCATAAATAGTAAGATTTTGGTAAATATTAATAAATCAAATATTGTTGGTGTACCTAGTTGGGTGTAAATGTTTTAGCTGGTATTTTATGAATTGGAGAATCACTGGTTTCCTCATCTTTTTCCTGAAGTTTAAAACGAACCATTTTATCAGTTTTTGTAGAAAAGACCATTTTTAAATGTGTTAATATGCTTTAGCAAAAAAACGTTAAATTTCGTTCATCTGCAAGTTTAATTACATCAATTTATTACCAGGAAGAAAGGGTTTAAAGTCGCGATGATTTACTTCTGGCGGGTGGCAGTAATCTTAAAAAAAGTGCTCAGCAAATACTTTCACCGGAAAACCATTATCATCAAATAATCCTAAGATTTACTGAAAATAAATACCTGATTTAATCCCGGAAGTAAGGTGATCCTTAATATTCGGTTTCAGAGAAGATCGACCCCATCAATTTCTATCCTGAACTGAAAGAATTTTTTTTGTGATAGTTTGGCCAATTCATACCTTTGTCCTTTGGTGATAAGGAATTTTGTGTATAATCATTAATATTCAAAATAGTCTGACATTATTTAGTACCTAAGCAGCAAACTAAACCCATCCATCCGATGATGTCATTTTTCAAATCTTCTTTGTCCGAAACCCCATTGTTACGTAGCCTAAATGCGAGTACCCAATTCAGACAAACCCTCAAAATTTATGGCTTATTACTGCTGGCGGTGATCTTTTCGTATCTGATCCTGGTATTGAATATCTTCACCAAAACCCCTTTACTTGACTGGCAATACTTCAATTCGCTAAGTTTTCTGGTTCATAATATTTTCAATCATTATCATAAATTTCCGTTGCACGATCCCTGGGGTTTGGGGGCTACGACATTTTATCAAATCCGCAGTCCAGGGTTTTTTCCCCCATAGGTCTTCTTGACCTGCTTTTTGTGGCACCTGTGGCAAATGCTTTGTCGCTGCTTATTCTGGGATTTATTGGAATTATTGGTTGCTATAAACTGCTTTCCTATCTCAAAATTCAGCCTTTGGTTGCAGCGATAGGTTCGGTAATCTATATCAACGCTTCATGGTTTAGTCTGCACTATACATTGGGGCACATTGTTTATGGCTCGTTCCAGCTAATCGGGTTGTGCTTTTACTTCATCCTGAGATTAAGCGACAAAAAATACATTTTTTATTTTGCTTTGCTGATGGCTTTTTATTTATTGGATGGTGCCATTTATGCTTTCATTTTTTCGGTGTATCTTTTGCTTATCAGCCTGGCTGTTGGAATAAATGGCCTCAATCTGATCAATGTCTGGAGTTCCTTCCGGAAAAACCGTTTCACCCTGTTTATTTCGTTCATCATTTTCATCCTTATTTCATCAGCAAAAATAGTCCCGTTGCTTTCGCTGCATGCCGAAAGAAACCCTGAACTCGAATTCATCCAGATGCCGTTTAAGCTTTTATTTGTAAGTTTTTTTGATCCTTTTCAAACTATATTCAAGGAAGGGTTCTGGATAAGTTACGGAACTGCATTTCACGAATTTGGCTGTTACCTTGGATTTGGTGGGGTGCTCCTCATCGTTTGGTTTTTTCTGAAAGGCCGGAACTTCAAAACTGATTACAAATTCCTTTTCATTGCTTTGTTTTTTTTATTTATAGTTACTGGCAGGATAGAGTCGATTAATCCATGGAAATTGATGCAAAAGATCCCATTCATGAATCAGGCGCACATCCAATCAAGGTATTTTATTCTCTTTTACCTGATGTTTATCATCCTGCTTTCGAAGGCATTAAATCAGCTTTTACTGACTTCCGGCAGAAAATGGTTCAGGCTGCTCCTTGTGTTTCTGGTTCTGGAATCGTTTTTCGTTGCAAATTATAGCTTTTATCATTCATTTAATACTTCCTGGCTATATGAAAAGACAAGTAGTTTCAGAAAGGTTAAGACTAAGAAAACCATAACAAAAACGGTCTGTTTTAAAGAAAAGCCACAAATATATTTCAGTCCTGACATTGCCACAAAAACTACTTACGAACCCGCAAAGGTTAACACATCGGTGAAATGCACGGATGACCCTGGCTATAAAGGAGAAGTATATGTTTTTGATGGCTCAGGAAATGTGGAAATGATGAGTTTCATCCCCGGTGAAATAGTCGTTTGTTACGATTTATCAAACCCAACAACTTTCCAGATAAACTCAAATTTCCTGGCAGGTTGGAAAGTAAAAAAAGGTGATGCCGAAGTTTTCGGCCGTGATGGATTAATAACTGTAAAGACGGCTGGAATGAGTGGAACAATCACCCTTGAATATGCGCCATGGTACTTAAAATATGTTTTTTTGGCGTATAGTCTTGGAATAATGCTCACAGTTGCTTGCTTTGTGAAACAGCATAAAGATGCAAAAAAGTCAGAACAGGAAGTTTTTCATTCAGGAAAATTAAGCCAAAATAGACCAGTAAAGCAAATCTATTTTAGATGAATGTCTTTTCACCCCTGGTCTTATCATAAAACTCCTTTGATTGATTTCATCCAATCCAGCACTAATCCATCATTTTTAAAAATGGCTGTTTTTTTAAATGAAAAAAGCCCAATGAATATTTCTCATGAGGCTTTTCCGTCTGATTATTTTATCCTTTAAACAGCATCAGGCTGCCAGCTCTGGCAGGTGCAAACCAGGTTCCTGTCGCCGAAGGCATCGTCAATTTTGGTAACGGGAGGCCAGTATTTATCAACTTTGCTGCATGGCTGCGGGAAGGCTGCTTTGGTGCGGCTGTAAGGTTTGTCCCATTCTTCGGCAGTAAGTTGGCACAAGGTATGCGGCGCATTATTGATGATGTTTTTTCGTCGGTTGTATGAGTTTTGACAATTCGAGAAATCAGAAAACGCCTTTCCAAAAAAACAAAGGTCATTTTATCTTAGGGGTTTTTGAGTTTTGTCTTTTTACTCAAACACCACCTTACCCGAGTATTTATTCTTTCCGTTGGTAAGCACGGCCTGGTAAATCCCTTTGGCCTGTGCCTCGAGGTTCATGCTGATTTTTTCCTCTAGCATGCCGATTTCCTGTTGCATGATGAGTTTGCCTGTATTATCATAAACCAGCAAAGTAAGGTTTTCTTCGTTTTGTAATTCCTCCGGTATGCTTACGTTGCAAATGCCGGTTGTGGGATTGGCATATATGAAAAGGTCGTTCGAATGGTTTGATTTTAGCTCAGTAACACCAACCGTGATTGGAGTATGTTGAGCAACAAACATATCTCCCCAGCCTCCCTCGCCTTGTTCTGTTAAGGTGATACTGCCAAAATTAGCGGTGTATTTTAATATCCCACAGATGTTTAAAAATCCGTTTAAGTCTTGTTGAATATAATAACCGGTGCCCCCGTTTGTATTATCACCACCAATGAAATTTCCTTCCTGATCCATTTTTAAAATGTATAAATCATTTGTCGAAATGGAGTTTAGTGCAAAACTGCCAAAATTCATTGTACCATTGAAACCACCGGTTACATACAAAAAGCCATCATTTCCGATACACACACCTGTGCCTTTTGCAGTCTGATTAGCGTTAGCCTGGCTGATCCAAATTTTATCACCCATCTCATTATACTTTGCGACATACATTTCTTTTGTCCCAATTGAGTGAATAGTATCTGATCCAAAAGTTGCGTATTCTCCTGCAAAATATCCGGAAAAATAAAAGTTTTGCTGTAAATCTACACCAAGTTCAACAATAGAACCATTCGCATTCGGGCCACCGATACATCTCAACCATTGTATGTTGCCCATCAGATCGAATTTAGCAATTAGTTGTCCTGAATAATCTGGAACCGACATCGTGATTGTATCTACTGTAAATTGTGAGGCCGTATTGTATCCATGAATGTACAATGAATTATTTATTATTTTGCTGTTATTAAAAAAGAGCGGAAATGAAAATCCGGGACCAGGGTTTGAAAATATCTTCTTCACCCATAAAACATTTCCTTCAGGATCATATTTAGCAAGATGGCCACCATTTTGAACCTGGATTGTGCCAAAATTTCCTCCATAAGGAAATAGCGCACACATATAAACATTTCCTTCTATATCAACCGTCATGAAATTTGGGCGATCCATGCTACTGCTACCTGCACGTTTTGCCCAGAGGCAATTGCCTTCCAAATCAAATTTTGCAATAAATACATCCTGATCATCATAGTTTGTCGATGATATTGAAATACTTCCAAAATCACACGTGCCAACAAAACTCCCAAAAGCCAAAATGCAATTTGATATTGGATCAAAATACAATTTCGAAATGGCATCAAATTCATCCTCTTGCATATTAGGATCAAAAGAACCCCCAAATTGTTTGATCCATAATTCTTCACCAGTATTGCTGTATTTTACGATGAAAAAATCACTAGATCCATTAATTATAAAAGTATTCGAATTAAAAACAACTGAAAGACCCGAAATACCTCCCCAGGCTGTCATTCCGGCATAAAAATTATTTGAATTATCTATTGTGGTAGATGAAATATAATCAGGGCCCATATTACCAGCACCGTTTGCCCAGTTCCAGGATTGAGGGAAAGTGGTTGTCCAAACAAAAAATAGAACCGTTGCAAAAACAGCCTTCAGAAGGTTTTGAGACATTTTAAGCTTTGGATTCATGGTGTCAATAATCGCATTTATGTTTAATCGTGTTCATTTTTTTCATTCAGACAAATTAAGCCAAAATAAACAAGTAAAGCAAATCTATTTTAGATGAATGTGTTTTCAACCCTGGTCTTATCATAAAACTCCTTTGTTTGATTTCATCCAATCCAGCGTTGGTCCTTCATCTTTAAAAATGGCTGTTTTTTTAAATGAAAAAAGCCCCATGATTACTTTTCATGAGGCCTTTTTTCAGATTATTTAATTCCTTAAACAGCGTCAGGCTGCCAGCTCTGGCAGGTGCAAACCAGGTTCCTGTCGCCAAAGGCATCGTCAATTTTGGTAACGGGAGGCCAGTATTTGTCAGCTTTGCTGCATGGCTGCGGGAAAGCAGCTTTGGCGCGGCTGTAAGGTTTGTCCCATTCTTCGGCAGTAAGCTGGCACAAGGTATGCGGCGCATTTTTGATGACGTTGTTCTTATCATCGGCCTTGCCTTCAACAATTTCGTCAATTTCTTTTCTGATGCTGATCATGGCTTCGATAAAGCGGTTAAGTTCAGAAAGTGGCTCGCTTTCGGTAGGCTCGACCATCAAGGTTCCATGAACCGGGAAAGCCACCGTTGGTGCGTGAAAACCATAATCCATCAGCCTTTTGGCAATATCAATAACGGCAACATTGGCAGTTTTGCTAAATTCGTTGCAATCGAGGATCATCTCATGGGCAACGCGGTCGTTTTTGCCGGTATAAAGGATTTTGTAATGATCTTGCAGTGCATTTTTAAGATAGTTTGCATTGAGGATGGCCATTTTTGTGGCCAGTGCCAGGCCATCGCCACCCAGCAATATAATATAGCCGTACGAAATCGGCAGAATCATGGCGCTTCCAAAAGGTGCCGACGATAAAGCACTGATGGCTTTTTCGCCTCCGGTTTTTACAAAATGATTTCCCGGAAGGAAAGGGGCAAGGTGTTTAGCAACGCCGATGGGGCCAACGCCGGGACCTCCGCCACCGTGAGGAATGGCAAAGGTTTTATGTAGGTTCAGGTGGCAAACATCCGCTCCGATAAGTCCCGGATTGGTGAGGCCAACCTGGGCGTTCATGTTGGCGCCATCCATGTAAACCTGTCCACCATGCTGGTGAATGATGGCGATAATTTCGAAAATTTCCTGTTCAAAAACGCCGTGTGTCGAAGGATAGGTGATCATCAGTGCGGCAAGGCTGTCTTTGTATTTCTCGGCTTTTTCGCGCAGGTCCGGAATATCCACATTTCCGCGTTCATCCGATTTTACCACAATCACCTCCATGCCAGCCATCACCGAACTTGCAGGGTTGGTTCCGTGCGCCGAAGAAGGAATCAGGCAGATATTGCGGTGGCCCTGGCCGGTACTTTTCAGGTATTCGCGGATAACCATCAAACCAGCATATTCACCGGCAGCACCTGAGTTGGGCTGGAACGAAACCGCATCAAAACCTGTAATTTCGCATAAATCCTTTTCGAGGTTACAGATAAGCTGGCTGTAGCCTTCGGCCTGATCGGCAGGAACGAAAGGATGAAGGTTTGCAAATTCGGGCCACGAAAGTGAGAACAATTCGGCGGCAGCATTGAGTTTCATGGTACAGGAGCCGAGCGGAATCATGGTGCGGTTAAGCGCAAGGTCGCGGTTTTCGAGCATTTTCATGTAGCGCATCATCTCGGTTTCCGAAAAATAGGTATTAAAAACCGGGTCTTTCAAAAAAGAAGATTTACGTACCAGGTTTTCAGGCAAACGGCAAATCTCTTTTTGCTCAGTTTTTGAACCAGTTTTTCCGGCAGCCTGTGCAAAAATTCCAAGAATCTGGTTTACATCATCAAGGCTTGTGGTTTCGTCGAGGCTGATGCCGATATTCGACCCATCGTACCTTAAGTTCATCTTATTCTCAAGGGCAATTTTCTGAACTTTCTCTGCTGAAATTCCGGCAGGCAGCGAAACATACAAAGTATCGAAGAAGTATTTATTTAGTTGCTGATAACCAAGTTTTTCGAGTCCGTCAGAAAGTGTAGCTGCAAGATGGTGAATATCTTTTGCAATGGCTTTGAGGCCTTCGGGGCCGTGATAAACGGCGTACATCCCGGCCATGATGGCCAGCAATGCCTGTGCGGTGCAGATGTTGGAGGTGGCACGTTCGCGTTTGATGTGCTGTTCGCGGGTTTGCAGCGCCATCCGCAGAGCGCGGTTGCCAAGCGAATCAACCGAAATGCCGATAATACGGCCTGGCATGTTGCGTTTGAAATCTTCTTTTGTGGCAAAAAAGGCAGCGTGAGGACCGCCATAACCCATTGGCACGCCAAAACGCTGGCTCGAGCCAACCACAATGTCGGCGCCCCATTCGCCGGGAGGCGTGAGCAAAGCAAGGCTTAACAAATCGGCGGCAACGGCAACAATAACGCCCTTTTGGTGGGCTTTTTCGGTAAACCCGGTAAAATCCTGAACATTTCCTTTTTGGTCGGGATATTGGACGATAGCGCCAAAAAACATTTCTGTAAATTCAGTCGTCCCGTGATTTCCATAAACCAGTTCGATGCCAAGCGGTAAAGCGCGGGATTTAATCACATCGATGGTTTGTGGGAATAGCGTTTCGGAAACAAAAAACTTGCTAGCTCCAGCTTTTACGGTTGCCCTCGAACGTGAATTAAACGCCATGATCATGGCCTCTGCGGCGGCGGTGCCTTCGTCGAGCAATGAAGCGTTGGCCAGCGGCAAGCCGGTAAGGTCGGCAATTATCGTCTGGAAATTGAGCAAAGCTTCGAGCCGTCCTTGCGAAATTTCGGCCTGGTATGGTGTGTAAGATGTGTACCAGCCGGCGTTTTCGAGGATATTCCGCTGGATTACGCCGGGCAAAATGGTGTTGTAATATCCCAGACCGATGTATGTTTTGTAAATCTTATTTTTTGAAGCAATTTCTTTAAGATGGGTCAGATACTCAAATTCGTTCATGCCTTTGGCGAGTTTCAGTGGCGCTTTCATCCGGATTGCAGGTGGAAGCGTTTCGTCGATAAGTTGATCGAGGCTGGTAACCCCGGTTTTTTTGAGCATTTCAGGAAGTTCGGTTTCGGTAGGACCGTTGTGTCTTTTAATAAAAATATTAGTCAGCATATTGAATATCAATTAAATACGTGAAATTAAAACTAATTTATTTTGAGCGGCAAAGGTAAAAATCTTTACTTGAAACAAAGCGATTATTGTTAATTAAATAACGGACAATTTCCTGGCCAGAAACCAGGATTAATTTCAAAACTTGAACTAAACGCCAAGTTGGTTTATCTTTGTCGAAAATATTCTCAGCAAATACTTTGAAAATACTAATAATCAAATTCATATCTGCTTTGTTTTTATTCTTGACTGTTTCTTTGTCGCCTGTAAAGGCACAGGAACAATCAAAACTCGATTCGTTGAATGTTCTGCTCGAAACGGCCCCCAACGACTCGGTGAGAATTTATCAGCTTGTGAATATTTCGCGGGAATATTATACCAACAACATCCCCATGTCGCTGGAATTTGCTCAAAAAGCGCTGACGCTGGCCGAAAAAGGTAAGGATGAGAACCTGGTGGCCTATTCATTGTTCAATTTAGGGCGTTCGTACTTTAACCAGGGTTTTTTAGAAATTTCGACAAAATATTTTTACCGGTATCTCGATATTCAGAAGGCCATCAACAACAGCAGAGGTACTGCCTATGCCCTGGTAAATCTGGGGGCTATTCATCTGCAATTAAAACAATTCGAAAAATCGAGGGAGTTCTTTGAGCATGGACTTGAAACCTTAAATCAACTCGCCAAAGATGACGATGTTGATAAGCCAGGTACTGATATTATCACCATTTATAATAATCTTGGCATTGTCTCACAAAATCTTGGCGAAACCGATAAGGCCATCGATTATTATACGCGTGGGATAAGCCAGGCCCGAAAAACTCCTGAAGAGCACGTAATTCTGGCTAACCTGCTCAACAATCTTGGAACTTTATACCTTGAAGAGGGTAAGCTGGCAGAAGCTTTTGGCTATCTTACCGAAGCATTAAATATCCGTATCCAAAATGACAACAAATCAGGACAGGTAAATTCGTACCGTTCGATGTCGATGTATTTTAATAAACAAAAGGATAAGGCGGAAGAACTGAAATACCTGAACATGGGAATTAAACTGGCTGATGAGATTGGCTCGATATCCCAGCTTGCTAATCTTACCGAGAAAATATTCGGGTATTACCAGGAGCTTCAAAATGCTGATTCGGCGCTCAAGTACAATATTCTTTTTACCGAATACATGAAAAAACTGAATGAAGAAGCTACCCGCAAGGAACTTGCTCACCTCGAACTTGCTTCCCAGCTCAAGGAAAAGGAGAAAATTCAGCAATTTGAGCAAAAACGGAAAGAGCTTTTGTATCTCGTGGCTGGCCTTATTTTAACGTTGACTGTAGCCATCCTTAGCCTGCTCTATTTTATCTCACATAGCCGAAACCGCCGGCTGACTCTGGAAAAAGAAATCATCAATTTAAACTCTAAAAATCTTGAGCTTGAAAAAGAAAGCATCGAAAAGGAGCTGGATCTGAAAAACAAAGAAATGGCAACCAACGTCATGTACCAGATTCAGAAAAATGAGATGATTCACGATATCGTCGAGAAGTTGCAAAAGCACAGCACCACAGGCCTAAAGCAAGATGATAGCTGGATTCTGGAGATTATCAGAGACCTCGAAAAGACCCAGGAGAAATCGGTCTGGAACGAATTTGAAGTCCGGTTTCAACAGGTGCACAACGATTTTTACAAGAAGCTTAACGACATCAATCCCGAACTTTCCACTAACGAAAGGCGTCTTTGTGCTTTTCTAAAGTTAAATATGACTACCAAAGAGATTTCAACAATTACCGGTCAGGTTCCTCGCAGCATTGACGTTGCCCGGACCCGCCTCCGCAAAAAACTCAATCTGACAAACTCTGAGGTCAGTTTAATCGAGTTCCTTTCGACAATCTAAAACATTAATAATAAACCTTTTAACACATCCTGTATTAAAGATGTATTGATGGATATTGCGCCATGTAGCTATGATGTTGCAGCCAATAATTTGGAACGAAGGCTGGTTCAGGTGTACTATTGCCGAAAAATTCCGAAATGTCGAACAAGCAAAACAAAGGCAAAAAAAAGTCTGAGATCGAAACAAACCTGCAGGATATTATCGAGCGGAAGAAAACCGAAAAGCAGGCGCTTTTGAAGTTGCTCAGTTTTGTGGAAAAGGAAATTAAAGGAAAAAAACTCAACTAATTTTGGCAAACGATGTTAATCATTACTAATATTTATAAATCAAATTTATCTATTATGCGTTTCAAAACTACTTTATCGGTCTGGCTTACGCTTTTTGCAACTGCATTGTTGCTTTGGCCATCACTGAACTTACACGCTCAGGGTGGAGATGTCCGGACATTTCCTCTGAACGAAGAATTCGAGACTGGCACATTTCCTCCAACCGGATGGAATGTGTTTGATATTGATGCTCTTGGCACTATCTGGGAACCAAATCCAACCTTGAACCACACCACGGCCGGAACTACTTCGGCCTATCATGGATATGCACAAGGTGCGCAGGATGGCTGGATGGTAACACCTGCAATGAGTTTTCCTGCCACTGGTCCGATTGTACTCGCTTTCTGGAACTGGACAGTGGATATTTCCTATTATTCGAAAAACAGTGTTTTAATCAGCACCGGCAGTGGAAATCCGGCAGATGGCGATTTTGTTGAGATTTGGACTGACACCTCTGTTGCTTCGGCATGGCAGCAGGTTGTTTTAAATTTAGCCGCTTATGCCGGTCAAACCGTTTATGTTGCTTACAGATATGAAGGCGACTATGCCCATGGCTGGGCTGTGGACGATGTTTTTATTGGTTCGGAATTTAATACAAGTCCGGTCATTTTGGTGTCACCGGCTGCTATCAATGGAACGGCTCCGGCAAATTCGACTGTTACAAGAAATCTGACTGTTACCAACGCTGGGGTTGATAACCTGGTTTATAGTCTTTCGATTGCCTATGAAGGAGGCTTTGATGGCTGGATGAATATTATACCCATGGACGGTGACATTACCGGAGGCAGTAATTTAGTACATGCCGTAGTACTTAATCCTGAAGGGCTTGAACTGGGCTCATACACGGCATCAATAACGATCGCCAGCAACGACCCTGAAACCCCGGAGCTGATTGTACCAGTAAATTTTACGATAATTGAGCCTGCCACAGTTGAGGTTAATATTATGGCTCAGGAATATCTTTTCCCAATGGACATCAGCGAATCCGGCGAATATGTTGCCGTTTCGGGTTTTGGTGGCGGAGGCAGCTTTTTATGGTCGAAGTCGTCAGGCATAACTGTGATAGGTGGAGAAGAAGCAAGCGTACAGGCTGTTTCGGAGAGCGGTGTAGTTGGAGGAACGGCAAGAAATCCTGATTACCAGATTTCGGGGATGGGCGTTTTTATGGCTGGTTACTGGCATCCACAAACACAGGAATGGACCTATCTTGGGATCAATCCAGCCGCCGGCGAACCTATTTACAACGATTACACCTCTTGCTGGGGTATGACTGCTGATGGTTCGACAGTTGTTGGTATGCAATATTTCGAAGGCTACGATTACCTGGCTTTCAAATGGACTCAGGCTGGTGGTTATGAAATGATTGGTGATGTTAATCCTGCCGGAAACCGTCCGAATGGCATCAGCAACGATGGAAGTGTTGTTTTTGGCTGGGCAAATCTGCCGGCAGCATCGCGTTCACCAGTAATCTGGTACAATGATGAGTTTATCCAGATAGCTCCGGACCAATGGGGAGAAGCATTTGGCGCTTCCTCAACCGGTGAGTATGTAGTTGGAACTGCCGGTGAAGACGGTTTTATCTGGACAGCTCAGGGCGGTGCAGAATTTTTTCCGAATTCACTCAATGCAGGTGGATTATCTCCTGTAGCTGTAACTGATGATGGTACCGTTCTTGGCTATACCGCCGAAGGCTGGCCTCCATTTCCGGATACCCGTAGAGCCTTTGTAAGATTGCCTTCCGGCGAAATGATGACTTTTAATGATTACGCCTTAGGCCGCGGGATGACCGAAGCTTCCGACTGGACTTTTTACAGCATTAACGGTGTTACTCCGGATGGAAACAAATTTATTGGCGCCGGAATTACTCCTGAAGCTCAAAATGTATCATTCATGATTGATTTTGGTGCAGAGATCCCAACCATCGTAGTTACTCCGATGAGTTTAACCGAAGCACTTGTTGCAGGCACCACTTCAACACAGGATCTGGTTATTCAGAATACAGGTACCGGACCTCTTGACTACGAAACTTTTATCAATTATGCCCAGGCAACAAAAAGCACTCCGGCAATCAAAGTTCCGGTTGGAAAAAACCACCGGAAAAGCGGTATCGGACTGAAAAGCATCTCAACAAAAGGAGCCAAAGCACCTGAAGGCAAAAGCCGCAACAGCTTTATCCTGAATTATGATGGCGAAAACGCAGATGCTATCGGGCTTACAGCAGGTGGTACTTTTAACAACGCAGCACGTTTCCCTGCCGAAATGGTCTTACCTTTTGAAGGAGCAGCACTCACATCGGTTAATGTTTACATTAATGATCTTCCAACCACTGCAAACCTTAAAATCTGGGGACCCGGAACAACAACTTCACCCGGCGCCTTGTTGCACGAACAGCCATTTACCCCGGTAGCTTATTCCTGGAACACCGTTAGTCTTTCTGCTCCGCTAACCCTCGATGGAAACGATATCTGGGTTGGTTTCAACTATACCCATGATGGCGGGCTTTACATTGCTGGCATTGATGGTGGCCCGGTTGATCCAAATGGTGATTTCCTGTCGGAAGATGGGATTATCTGGGAACGTTTATCAACTTACGGATTTAATAATAACTGGAATATTCGTGCAATGCTGCAACTTGGTGATGGCAACTGGCTGAGCCTGAATCCTGATGCCGGAACAGTAGCTGCAGAGAGTTCAGAAACCATCGCTGCAACTTTTGATGGAACACTGCTTACCGGAGGGATTTATACCGCCAATATTATTATCACCAGCAACGATCCGGAAACACCAATGACGGTAGTCCCGGTTACACTGGATATTTTAACAGGTATCACCGAAAACCCGATGTCGGCAATTGAGGTTTATCCGGTTCCAGCCATCAGCCAATTAAACATCAGGTTGGTTGAAGGAGTGGTTGCCATTCGTTTGTTCAATTATTTCGGACAGGCAGTGATGGATCACACAGTATCCGGAGAAATGAATATGAACCTGAATCTCGGAAACCTGGGATCAGGCGTTTACACGCTGCAGTTCATCAACACTAATGGCTCGACCTTCAACAGAAACATTATCATCACAAAATAATTTTGAAGATAAAGATGATTGAAGAGGCCGGATCCGTAAGGTTCCGGCTTTTTTTTAGGCGCTGTACCAAACCTGATTTATGGTAAAAGGGCGTGAACGCCCTTTTTTAATTCTTTGTATAATCATGTGACCCAGGGCTGAAGCCCTGGGCTAAGCACTCTTTTCCATACCAAACAATGTTATTCTTTTTTAACCTGACGGCTATGGGGCAACGCCCCGGACAGAAAAAACAGAAACCCTTTATTCAGGCTTTAGGCCTGAACCAAATTATTACCAATTTACGAGATGAGCGACAGATTATTCAATGGCCAATTTTGTACAATCAGCATTTTTTTTCGATTCCTTAAAAAGCATTAATTTATCAAATTCAAACCTCAATAATTGCATGAAAAGGTAAGTTCGTTTATCTTTGTCAACCATAATTTCAGCAAATACATTGAAAGCACTAATATTGAGGGTTTTATCAATTTTCTTTTTTTTCCTTTCATTTTTTAATCCGCATCTGAATGCTCAGGATCAAAAAAGAATTGATTCGTTGAATTATTTGCTCGAAACAGCCGAAAGTGACTCTGTCAGAATTTACAGACTTGTTGTAATTTCTCAGGAATACTCATCAAATAACATCCCCTTGTCGCTGGAATATGCACATAAAGCCCTGGAATTTTCGGAGAAGACCGGGAAAAAAAAACTTCAGTCTTATGCCCTTTTCAATCTGGGCGTTTCATATTTCAGCCAGGGGCTTTACGAGATTTCGACCAGGTATTTTTTTCGTTACCTCGAAATAATAAAAGAAACCGGTAACACAAGAGGAATGGCTTATGGCCTCACGAATTTAGGAAGTATCAGGGTGCAATTGGAGGAATACCAACTTGCACAGGAAAATTTTGAAAAAGCGCTTGAAATCTTTAATGATATGGCTAAATATGATACAAAGCCATATTCTGAGATCATAACGATTTACAATAACCTTGGAATTGTTTCAAAAGAACTTAAGCAACCCGACAAAGCCATTGATTATTATTTGCGTGGGATAAGCCTTGCCCGCAAAACACAGGGCCAATATTATAACCTAGCAAACCTTCTGAATAATCTCGGAAGTTTGTACGTTAACCATGGCAAAACCGGAGAAGCTTTAAACTACCTCACCGAAGCTTTAGAAATCCGTCTCGAAAATGATGATAAAACAGGTCAGGTAAATTCATACCGCGAAATGGCAACCTTTTACAACAAACAAAACGATAAAGAAAAAGCACGCAATTATTTGTATCTAGGATTAAACCTGGCAAATGAAATTGGTTCATTATCGTTGCAGGCTGAAATTGCCGGTATGTTATTCGAATTTTATAATGAAAGTCGTCTTGCTGATTCTGCACTAAAATACAAGATTATCAGTACAGAGGTTCAGGAAAAACTGAACAAGGAAGCAGCCCGCAAAGAACTTGCCCACCTTGAGCTAACCTCACAACTTGAAGAAAAGGCGAAAATCAGGGAATTTGAGCAAAGAAGAAAAGAATTTAAATACCTTATCATTGGCCTGGCTTTGGTTTTGCTGCTCTCGGTCCTTGGCCTGTTGTATTTCCTGTCGCAAAGCAGGGTACGCCGGCTTAGCCTCGAAAAAGAGAACATCAACCTTGTCTCGAAAAATCTGGAACTCGAAAAATATAACCTGATGCAGGAACTGGAACTCAAAAATAAAGAGTTGGCAACCAATGTGATGTATCAGATTCAGAAAAATGAACTCACACACGAAATCGGGCAGAAACTTCAGAAATTGAGTTATTCGATCTCTAAAAGTGATCAGCAGCTTATTATCGGCATCATTAAAGACCTCGAAAAAACCTAGGATACCACTATCTGGAATGAGTTTGAAATCCGGTTTCAACAGGTTCACAATGAGTTTTATAATCAATTGAATACGATAAATCCTGAGCTTTCGGTTAACGACCGACGGCTTTGTGCCTTTTTAAGGCTGAATATGACCACCAAAGAAATCTGCTCGATTACCGGCCAATCGATCAGGAGCATCGAAGTTGCCCGGACACGCCTTCGCAAAAAACTCAATCTTACCAATTCGGAAACCGGTTTAATCGAATTTCTATCCAGGCTTTAACCATCCTGTTTACAACACTTTACTTTTTTTTGTGCATTAATGTAGCAGCATTTTTCGATGCCTGTTGCAGTATTGTGCCGCTCCAAAATTTGGAACTCGCCAATGTGAGGTTGTATTATTGCTCCGAAAATTTTAGCTGAATGAAGAAGAAAATCCATAAAAACCCTGAAGTTGATGACCTGAAATCGTTAACGCAGGACATTTTGGATCAAAAACAGTTGGAAAACAGCGCTTTAAGAAAGATTTTGGAGTTTCTTGAAAAAGAAAACAAGCAAATTAACAGCAAAAAAATCACTGACAATTCATCAAATAATTATTAAATTAAAGGTTAACGTTATGAAAAAGAGAGTTTTACTATTCGTTTTTTTGACCTTTAGCATTTTTCTTGCTAAAGCTCAATTGCCAGGTTCTACCTGCGACAACCCGATTTTTACTGATCCTGTAACTTCGCCTCTGGTGAATTTTGCCATTAATTCGGAAAACTATGGCAATGAATACACCTCGGCCATGGTAAATCCTTCAACAAATTATCTCAATGGTAATGACATTGTTTTCCAGTTTACGCTCACAGTTAAAAGCTACATTTACGCTTCCATTCAGGGCACCTATACCGGGCTAGTATTTGTCGGAACTTGTCCGAATGCAACTACACCGGCACCACGGCTGGCTTTTGGCGGTGGTGGAAGTGGTGCTACGCTGGCTACATTTACCCTTGATCCGGGAACCTATTTTATGATTGCCGACACCTATCCTACTCCTGTATTTACAGATATGGTGATCAACCTTTCGGCAGTACCAGTGCCTGTTGACCCAACACTTACCACAACACCAACTGAATTGTATGTTGGCATGGCAAGCCCGGGTTTTTATATCGAAACAAAAACACTGACACTAACAAATACCGGTATACCAAATGCGGTTATCAATGATGGTGGTTTTGCCTTTAGCGGAATCAATCCTGGCGATTTCTCTGTAACGCTCAATACAGGTGATACTTATCCGTTGACTATTCCTTTTGGAACATCGAAAATTATCAAGGTTAATTTCAATCCTGGTGCTGCCGGTTCACGGACCGCAAACCTGAATATTACCTACAACAACCCGGTAACACCTGTGAAAACAGTTCCTGTTTCAGGATTGGGATATCTGCCAATGAGCACTTTCAGTCAGAATTTTGATGGGATAACACCGGTTCCCACAGGTTGGATGCCGGATGGCTGGACAAAAATCGTCCAATCAACAAGTACTTCTGCTTATGTTGATGTTAAAACGATAACTCCCTTCAACGGACCAAACCAGCTAACCTTTTCTTCTGCCACCGACTTAAATGCAAAACTATTTCTTGTATCACCTACCGCCACCAATTTTAATAATTCGAGGGTTTATTTCGCTGCACGTATGGGAAATGCAACCCACACCGGTAAGGTACAGGTGGGCTATCTTACAAGCCGTACCGATCCCACCACTTTTGTTTCTGCTTCCACCGTATCTATTACCGGTGCATGGGCGCTTTATAGTGTTGATCTCAAACTTTCTGGTGTAACATTTCCCGCAAATGCTTATGTAGCCATTAAATACGTTGTTGAAGTAGCCAGTCGTTTGGCCGTGGTTGATGACATCATTTTTGAGCCGTTGCCCTCGCAGCCCATTTTTAATTCCGATAAAACCACGTATGATTTTGGCAATACCACCTGGATGTACGAATCCTCAACCCAGCTTTGTCAGATCTATAATTCGGGTGTTGGCACCCTTACTATCAATGAAGGTGCTTTTGCTTTTGCAGGAGCTGACCCTACAGCATTTAGTATCGAATTTGCAGCAGGACCAACCTGGCCCATAAATTTAACTTTCGGCCAGTATGTGAATACAACACTCAAGTTCAGCCCAACCGAAGGCAGGATTTATAATGCCATACTTAACGTAACAGATAATGTAACAAGTAAAAATGTAAATTCGATCACACTTACAGGTACAGGTTATGATGCTATGATTAATCCTCCGTTCCTGTTTGATTTTGTAGGCACCTTCCCGCCAAAGGACTGGAGAAAGTATAAAGGGTTATTTGGAACAGAAATTCCTGTAATTTCAACCGAAACAGGCTGGTATGCCAAAAGATTTGCAAACAATACTGCGCTGCCGGCGGTTAACAGTGCATGCATAAATATTGCCGGAACCACCAAACGACACTGGTTGATGACCCCACCGGTAAATCTGGGTGATGGTTCACAAGATTATCAGCTTGAGTTTGATGTTGCACTTACAGCAGTGAGTAGTATCAATCCTGCAAATCTTGGCACAGATCAGAAATTTCTTGTTGTAATCTCGACGGATGGTGGACGCACCTGGTTTACCGAAAATACCCTTCGTTTGTGGAATTCGTCAACGCCAATAAGCAAAACAGGCGAAAAAATCATACTCGACCTCACCGGTTATACAGGCAGAGTAATGTTTGGGTTCTATGGCGAATCAACAGTAGCAGGCGGTGATGTGGAATTGTTTTTCAGAAATGTTGAAGTAACCGCATTACAGCAACTCACCCAACTTCCGCTGAACGAAGAATTTGAAACAGCATCATTTCCTCCGCTAAACTGGATGGCTTATGACCTGGATAACCAAAGCCCTGCATGGGTAGTTTCAACAACAAACAATCATACTCCGGGTGGAGAAAAAGCTGCATTTCATAATAAAGGTGCCGAAGGCCAGGCCCAGGATGGATGGCTTGTTTCACCATTGATGCAAATGTCGTCGCAAGCTCCATACATTCTTAAATTCTGGTCGCATAACACCGATGCAGCCAATTATGGGAAGAATAGTGTTTTGGTAAGCACCGGCAGCGGAAATCCTGCTGATGGCGATTTTGTCGAAGTTTGGACAGCCGGTAGCGTAGCTTCTTCCTGGGTTGAAACAACGGTTGATATGGGCGCATTTGCTAACCAGACCATTTACGTAGCCTTCAGGTACGAAGGAACCAATGCACATGCCTGGCTCCTCGATGATGTACAATTATACCGCGACTCAAGTCCAATAATCGTGGCAGCTCCGGGGTCGTTCAGCAAGACACAGGTGCCGGGTGTTACCTCTATAGGCATCCTCAAAATAACCAATAATGGTGTTGATAACCTTATTTACACAATCGGGGTACAATATTTAACCGGTGCCGGGGGATGGTTAAGCAGCAGCCCTTCCAATGGAAGTATTCAGGGTGATGGATTTTTCCAGAACCTGAACATTAATTTTAACTCTACTAATTTGGATCCGGGAATTTATACGGCAAATCTTCTTGTAAACAGCAATGATCCTATTAATCCTGTGATTGTCGTACCAGCAACTTTAACTGTGAATCAACGGACCATTGTTGAAGTAACAACGCTCATGAATTCGTATAACTGGCCTTTCGACCTTTCGGAGAATGGAGATTATTGCGGCATAATTGCATTTGGCGGCAGCTCTAATTCGGTATGGTCGAAAACAAACGGATTAAAAGCGATAACCGGTACCGGAGTTAACTTTGGGGGTGTTTCAGATGCGGGTCTTGTTGCCGGTTCCTACAAGGACCCAGCTCTTTTGTACAATGGTAATCCCGTACAGGTAGCTGGTACATGGAACTCCACAACCAGCCAATGGACTTTCCTGGGAATGAATCCTGCAGTGCCTGCTTTTAATTATTCCAGCTATCAAACTGGTTATGGCACCTCTGCTGATGGTTTAACCCAGGTAATGAGCCAATATATTACCGGTAGCAATTACAGAGCAACCAGGTGGACACAGGCAAGAGGTTATGAAATAATTGGCTTGAATCACACGCATCCAAATCGTCCTAATGGTGTAAACAGAAGTGGAAACCTTATCTTTGGCTGGGCAGGAACAGCCGCAGCCGGACAGCGCTCACCAGCCCTTTGGACCAATGATGCAATGATTATGGTTAATCCGGATCGACAAGGTGAAGCTTTTGGCGCATCACCTTCGGGAAATTATGCAACGGGGAATGTACTTATTTCTTCCGGGGTTTACCATGGATTCCTATGGAGCAGCACCGGAGGTACTGTTTACTTTACCAATACACTTAATCCGGCATGGTGGATTTTCCCGACCATGGTTCTCGACGATGGAACTGTTTTTGGTTATATAAATCCGACATCTGTACCTCCAACAAACCGAATAGCTTTTGTCAGATTAACCGATGGTACCATGAAAACCTTTAACGAGTATGCGCTCGAACGTGGCCTCGCCGATGCAGCTCAGTGGACATTTTACAGCGTGAATGCGGCTACTCCCGATGGAACCAAATTTGTTGGCGCAGGTGTAAACCCACAAGGCCAGGCCGTTACCTTTTTGATTGATTTTGCCGTTGAAAAACCATTAATTTCGATTAACCCAACCGAAATTAATGAATCGCTTGCACCCGGCCAAACATCGGTACAGCCTTTGACTATCGAAAACCCGGGAACGCTTGACCTTACTTACCAGGCCTATTTAATACCTGCTCCTGCAAAAGGAAATACGTCATTTATCCAGGTTCCTGTGGGGATAACTCCCGAAAAAGGCAACCTTGACCTGAGCATTTCTCATACCAATAAAAATGTGTCGCCTGATGCACGCGATTCGAGAGATGTTTATATTTTAAATTATGATGGTCCGAATAACAATGCCATCGGCAAAACTGCAGGTGGGGAATTCTATGTTGCAGCAAGATTTCCTGCATCTTTAGT
>CAJATL010000395.1 GCA_903944895.1 uncultured Bacteroidota bacterium | reverse complement strand
TAAAAATAAAATCATCAGATTGATTCGTTTTCTCACAGGTATTTGATGTTGCCTACCGATTGAATTATGTAAAAGCTCATGGAGAATGGTTTTTCTGTATTCCGGTGATAACCCGGGCAACATATTTCGGAGATAAATAAGCGTTTGCTTGTTCCAAATATCAGCATCGGCATTCAAATCTTCATCCAGAAACTGGTATTCCGGTAACGAAAATTTGCGACAAAGCCAGTTTACATCTTCGGCCAGGACTTCCCATACCTTTTTGCTTAGCCCTTTCGGGAGCATAAATTTCTGCCCCGGAATATCCCTGAAAAGCTCATTCAGCCCAACCATTCTTTCGGGATGCAGGTCATAATCCGGAGTTTCTGGATAGGTCCGGTTAATGGCGTTGAGCAATACAAAAGTTTCGTATTTTCTGGTTGGGTTGTCGTGCAGCAGGGCAGGTTTTATTTTGTCGGGCAAATCATTGTCAATAAGTGATAAAAAAGTTCCCGCAGGCCCGAATGGATGGCTTACAGCATCTTCATACTTCATCACATAAATATTTTCGCGTCCGAATACCCCTGAAAAAGTACTTGCCAGGTTTCGGTAAAGATAGGTGCGTAACAGATGATATTGTGTTGCCTTTTCCAATGACAATCCAAAGGCGCAAACACTTCCTTGCAAAGCGCTCCGGAATCGTGAAACAGGATGGCGGCAAATCAGCACCACTTTTATATTTACTGCAGGATGGGTTATGTCCTTCAAATACAGTTGCAGGCTTTCGAGTTCATTGGTTGTCAAATGTGAAATATCTTCACCCGAGATAACCAGTGTTTCCCCTTTGAAGCCGGCTAGCTGCTCCTGGAGTTGTTGCCGGTATTCATCATGAAGTTGCAGGATAGCTTCACCGGTTGTAAAACCATGACTGACATTAAAGTGGTATTTTTCGGGATGTTTATTAAAAAGACTGTAAAATGGGATGGAATGGTTGCTGATGTCGATGTTGCGGGCTTTGAATGCCGGATACAATACGCCGGTTTCGATTAATTTCGACCGCTCCAGATACAGTGTATTTTGAATAGTTGTGGATGCGGTTTTGTGGATACCAATATGAAGAAAGATGTTTTTGATCATTGTACTAATTCGAAGTTTTTTTGCTCCGTTGGTTGAGGAATTCAAGCCAGTGAGCCTGCAAAAGCTGATAAATACTCATCTTCCACTGCCTGCCCAAAAAAAGATTAAACTGCCTGTCGCCGGTTGGGCGGTTATCCTGTCCACCGTTGGGATAGATGGTCATTTCGGACAGGTAAAACTGCTGGTGGTCGGCAAAAAAATCTATTCTCACAAAATCTACTTCCTTGCCGAGTTTTCCTGCGGATTCGATCATTTCATTCAAAAAGGCAGGCTTTTCAAAGATTTTGGCAGGTTCATTTTCAAAATGGTTGTTCAGCGTAATTTTGTTCCATTTTGTGTCGAAAAAGATGTTTTCGTTGTTTTTTCGCATCGAAGGTGAGCCAAGGCTTATTGCAGTTACTTTCCCCATGAAAGTAAAAAGCCTGTAGTCGAAGGTTTCTTTTCCCGGTTGCGGTTCAATCATGTTTTCGACAAAGATAGCCGGAGGGATGTCGAAGTAAGCCCATTCAACCGGGCGGTATTTTGTTTCTAACCAATTCGAGCAGTTTTTGATGACTTCCGGAATCGAAAGCTCAGTCAGGCCGGGGGAAGTGAGTTGATAGCATCCCTCATTGCTTACAAGTTTATCACCATCTTTAAAATCAAAAAAGCGGCCATCATATTTCAAAATATTCCAGTTGCACCCATGATTGGCTTTGATGAAGCACTTTTCGGGTAAATCATCAAAGGGGATGGTTTCGGGTTTTACGGTTTCAAACAGCACCTTTGCCGAAGGAACACCCATTTCGGCAGCATATTTTTTCACGGCCAGTTTATCCTGCAACCTTGTAAGCAGCGGATTGCGGTCGTATTTCATGCGCCAGCGGATTTTGGCGGCAAGGTCCAAGTTGTAAAATCCGGGCATCATCATAGTTGTGGAATTTTGGTTTTCAATAGTTTTTAGGTTGGAACAAGTTTAAAAGTCTAAACTCCGATGAAATTTCCTGATAAATTATGCATGATTAATACCAGACAAGCCCAACCTGGATAAATAAGAAAAATCAGAACAAACAAAAAAACAAAACATAAATAATTCCTAAATTTAGTTTGTTATTTGTCCCGATAGCCCTGATTTCTATCGGGATGATTTTTGTGATTTCTGCCAAAAAAATGGCAATTTCCAAAATAAGAGCTTGAATTATCCAGTTTGGCAACTTCACTCAGTTTTATCATCGGCAAGTTGGGAGATCAAAAAAATGGAAGGCCAATTACCAGACATGACTCTCGCATCATTATCAATTTGCAGGTGTTTTTTTTCTGAACTATGAAAATCAACATGCGTGGTAAACATGATAATTGCCGAAAATCGCAACATCAAAATGATAATGGCCTGGCAACCACATCTTCAAATACCACTGTTTTAAAGAGTTCTTCGTATTTTTGCATCATATCTTCCTCCCGAAATAACACTTCAACCGTTGTGCGTGCTTTTTCACCCATCCCGATGGCCTCATTTTTATGATCGAGCAGGAACTTTATTTTATCAGCCAATTGCTGAATTTCGCCGGGATTGTAGAATAAGGCCGTTTCACCATCAGTTAATTGCTCCGAAATCCCAAAAACCGGCGTTGTTACAATTGGAAGTGAACACGACATGGCTTCCAAAATTACCAAAGGGAAGGATTCGTTGTACGAACAACAAACAAAAATATCTGAAGCCTTAAAATAATCCATGATGTTTTCCTGATTATCCAGGATTACAATATCTGCTACCTGACCAATCTCATCCATCACTTGATGGTAATATTCATCATCGGAATTTTTACCAATAATCATGAAATGAAGATTATTGTTCGATTTGAGTATCAGCTTTGCTGCTTTAACAAAATCAAGCTGGCCTTTTCTTTCGCAAATTGTGCCTATGATTGTAATGATGGTTTTATCAGCAGGAAGTTTAAGGTCGTTGCGCAGATTATGCTTATCAGGCAAATCATAAGATTGCTGCCCGATGCCGTTGTAAATAAAATCCATGTTTGCGTAATGATTGTATTTTTCGAACAACTGCATGGTGGATTTGCACACGAACAGATTGCGGTTTGGTTTCAATATGGTTTTAAAAATCCAGGGTACGAGGTTTCGAAAATGTGGATGGGATTTGTAGTAATCTATTGGGTCGGTACTTTCGTGTATTCCCCAGATCGATGGAATTTCAGCGAAATATGAAGCATCGATGGCCCAAAAGGCATCCAGCGTATTTGCATAAACCATAGAGGCATTACTTTTAACCAGGTAATGGCTAAGCCATTCTACAAATTCCGGGTAACTCTCCCGGGTTAGCGAAGAAAAAACATCCAGTACGCTAACTGTTATGCCTTCTTTTTCATACCATTTTCTCAAAGGGCCTTCTTCCTGGCTGAGAACCTCAATCTGAAAATTCCCAGTCGATTTAAGGTACTTTGCCACTTTAAACATAACCATGGTTGCCCCTTCGAGATTGAGGTTGTGCGTAACAAACACTGTTTTCAGAAGTGCCCCCATTTTCTCAAAGTAGTGCAATCGGTTATTCCTGTTGAAATTTGTTGTAAAAAATACTTCGTTATGCTGGTTCGGATTATAAAAGGAATCGGTAAAATTTTTATGTTTCCTGATCAGATTAAGATCATCGGATAAATACGGAACTGGTTTTCGATGCCTGTTTCGTGACGCTCCTTCATGATGAATTATCAGGGCATTGGGATTATACACCACCCGCTTGCCTCCTTTTAAAACCCGTAAACAGAGATCAACATCATTGGAAGAAACTTTCAAATTGATTTCATCAAAACCGCCTGTTTTAACAAAGTCGTTTTTAGCTATCATCAAGCAGGCAGCAGTAACAGCAGAATAGTTACGTGCACACAAATCAAAATTCATGTACCCATTTCCGAAACTACCAATAAAAGGGTGATGAGCGGGCTTTTTGTCCATGGTTACAACCACTCCGGCATGTTGAATCCGTTGATCCGGAAATAGCAATCTCGCACCCACAATCCCCACACCTGGCATTTTGCAATACATGAGCATTTGTTCGATCCAATCCTGGGAAATGATTTCGGTATCAGAGTTTAAGAAAATCAGGAAATCGCCCCGGGCAGTTCCGACGGCTTTATTGTTCAGCCTGGAATAGTTAAATTCGTTGTTTAACCGTTCAACGGTAAGTACTTTGATGCCTTGTTTTTCGATATTTTCAAGATAATCTACCGTCTGAAGTTCATCACTTTCATCATTCGCAATGATGATCTCAAAATTCCGGTAGGATGATTTATTTATCGAATCGATACATTTTTTCAACAGCAAATAACCATTCCGCACAGGAATAATAATCGAAACCAAATCATCAAAATTCTTTGATGGATTTAACTTGTAAATTCCTAAGCTTTTTTCAGTTGCAAATTCGGGCATGGTCACCTTAACCCAATCAATGCCAGAAAAGGTGAGGTTGTTTTGAACGGCAACCATTCCAGCAATTAAGCTCTCTTTGTTTTTGTGAAGTTGATCATTATGATTCCTCCAATGGTACAGGATGACTGGCAGATGATCGATTTGGTTTGCAAAATGTGTTGCCCGCAAAAAGTAATCATAATCCTGGCTTCC
>CAJATL010000394.1 GCA_903944895.1 uncultured Bacteroidota bacterium | reverse complement strand
TAAGAAAATACAATTATTGATAAAATCCAAACCCGGGCAAAAATGTCCGGGTTTTTTATTTAAATGATGATGATAACAAAACAAGATTTACATATTGGGCAACAGCAGCGATATTCGAATGAAGCAAGCATATTTTGTTTCAACCTGGGCGCGTTGTGTCCGCCGGGATAACTGGGTTTATTTTTATTAAAATGAATACAGGAAAAAGCCCGGCATTGATGTCGGGCTTTTTTTTTGAACAAAAAAAAACGGAAACATAGCTGAGAAGGATTAGCATCAGTCTGAAAAGCTGGGGAGGTTGGCTCGATTCCAACTGTTTCCACAGGAAATTTAATAAAATGATTTGGTGATGAAATGGCATCCTGGTAGGGTTAGTCCCGCCGGAAAAGGTTCGAATCCTTTCCTTATCGCGGTGTTTGTTGGGGATGCTGGTTTCCCCATCCGGATGTGACCCGGGACCACGGGGGTTCGATTCCCCTCTGGCACCCAAATTAGAAACAAAATTTTTAAATATGGTATAAAAATTACTTTGATTTCGCGGTTTTCCTGATGTTTTCGAGCATCTTGAAAAAATTAAAAATTCATCAAAAATATTTTTGATTACGCAGATGTATTGCGTAGTAGTGATATTTCTTTGTCGTGTTCAAAGAAAAATTAATAAGAGTTCTTCTTACAGATGGTGTAATTCTCCCTTTAGCTTAAAAGGAAGAGCTGCGGTAAAAGATTGGATTAAGCCGTGGAGTGGTGGGATGATGCCGGCCGGAGTGCGCCTCTGGTCGTATAGAATTTGCAGAAGCACCGAAATACCTGAAGGTAAAGTAGGGAAGCGCATTTAGAGCCTGCCAGATCAATTTCTCAATTGATAGTTCCGGTTCGAATCCGGAAAGGGAGACAAAAAAAACGTTCATTGAAAATAAAGAAATTGTGCTTTTGCACTAAAGATCTTCCGCGAGGAAGCATGGGAAAATGCGAAACGTAAAAGGCCTGACGAGCGTTTCTGTACATCGCCGTAGTATTGTTACCTTTTAGGCTGCAATATGCTACTTTTCGCAACGTAGTTTTCTCCGCCATTTAGGCCCAAAGGTTAGGGGTTCAAATCCCCTCATCGTTCAGAGCGATGTAGCTCAATGGTTAGAGCACCAGACTGATAATCTGTTGGATGAAGCTGATTACTTCTAAAAATGATCATCATTAAAAAAGTGTGGAGCGTACCGGCTGGTTTTTAAATTTTTCGAAATTAAACGACAGTCTGTTGAAGGCTATGCAGGAATTGGGATACCGTAAATCAATTCTGCCTGCTCGCCGGAGTTGGGTTTGATAAAAAATTGCGGGTTTATCCCGGATTTTAAAAAACCCAACTCAGGAAATCGTACAGGAGGGTTTACTTAACAAAACTTCCGCTTACACCAGATGGCCGGTACAACGCACTTTACTTATGAAGAATGAAAATTTAACCGACGTTCATTGATATAAAAAATATTGTGCTTCTGCACTAAAGATCTTCCGCGAGGAAGCATGGGAAAATGTGAAACGGCAAAGACCTGATGAGCGTTTCTGTATAACGCCATAGTATTGTTTCCTTTTAGGTTGCAATATGCTGCTTTTCGCAACGCAGTTTTCCCTCATGGTAGGCCCAAAGGTTAGGGGTTCGAGTCCCCTCATTGTTGTAGACGATGTAGCTCAATGGTTAGAGCGACAGACTGAGGATCTGTTGGATGAAGCTGATCACTTCTAAAAATGATCATCATTAAAAGTGTGGAGCGTACCGGCTGGTTTTTTAATTTTTCAAAATTAAACGACAACCTGTTGAAGGCTATGCAGGATTTGGGATACCGTAAAATAATTCTGCCTGATCGCCGGAGCTGTGTTTGATAAAAAGTTACGGGTTTGTCCCGGATTTTTAAAAAGCCCAACTCAGGAAATCGTACAGGAGGGTTTACTTAACAAAACTTCCGCTTACACCAGATGGCCGGTACCACGCACTTTGCATTTGAAGTTTGAAAATTTTTACCGACGTTCATTGATATAAAAAAAACTGTGCTCACAGCACAAAAGATCTTCCGAAAGGAAGCAGGGAAAAGGTTAAACGAGCAAGGCCTGATGAGAGTTTCTGCACAGCTCCGTAGTATTGCTGCTTTTTAAGCTTCGATATGCTCCTTTTTTATTAGCAGTTTTCCTGAAATCTTCGTGGGTTCGAATCCCACCATCAACTGTACTTTGATGTTGCCGAGTGGTTAAAGGCGCCTAGAATTTGGATCTAGTTGAGGTGAAAAAAGTTGATCACTTTTAAAAATGATCAGAAAAGCGAAACAGACCGGCTGGTTTTTAGGTTGAAAAACCTGGAAAACAGTCTGATGCAGGCCTGAAAGGGTTGGGATACCGTAAAATAAACCTGCCGGGTAGGTGATGTGGTGTTTTATCAGAATATTGGATTTAAAATCTGATCATTGGTAAAACCCGATATTAAAAATCTGGCTGGAGAATTTTACTCAACAATACCTCCGCCTTCACCAGATGGTCGGTTCTGCTAACTTTTTAAATATGAGTTTTTTTAATCTTTTAATAAATATGAGTCATGAAACAAGTGAGAATTCAGGCAGGGTTCGTTGGCCTTGTAATGAAGAGAGGAAATTTACAACGGGTATTAACAGAAGGGTCTCACTGGATCGGGTTCACCGAAACAGTTGATATGTACGACATGGCACGGCCTTTCAAAACAACAATTGAGCTTACGCTCTTGTTACGAAACGAAATGTTGGCCGAAATGCTTACAGTTGTTAATGTAAAAGACAACGAAATTGCAGTACATTTTGCCGATGGCATTTACAAAAGTGTTTTAGCACCAGGTAAATACGCCTTCTGGAAAGGATTGATCGAAAACGAGTTTGAAGCATATAAATTGGACGAAATTGAGGTTCCTGAAGGGAAAATTCAAAGCATACTTAATAAACCTGAAGTTGTTCAGTTTTTACAGGTTAATGTTGTCGAATCGTTCCAAAAAGGGTTGATGTTTGTTGACGGTAAATTTGTTAAAGAATTAATCTCAGGGGTTTACTTCTTCTGGAAAAGCATGAAAGCAGTATCGGTTTTAAAAGCCGATCTCAGGCAGCAGCAGATGGAAGTATCCGGGCAGGAAATTCTTACAAAGGACAAAACAACCTTACGGATCAACCTCCAGGCTATTTACAAAATCGTTGATATTAAAGCTGCATTGGTCGAAAATAAAGATGCCGAAAAACAATTATACACCCTCATTCAGTTAGCTTTGAGGGAGTTTGTCGGAAGGCTTTCTATTGACGAGATGCTCGCTGAAAAGGAAACTGTTTCCGTAAAAATCCTTGAATCAATCAGGGAAAAAGCTTTAAAACTTGGATTGGCAGTTTCTGAATGTGGTATCAGGGATATCATTCTTCCCGGCGAAATCAGGGAAATTATGAACCAGGTGTTGGTAGCTCAGAAAAGGGCTGAAGCCAACATGATTACAAGGCGGGAAGAAACAGCTTCGACAAGAAGCTTACTTAACACTGCCAAATTAATGGAAGACAACACCATGTTATGGAAAATGAAGGAAATGGAATTTATCGAAAAAATCGCCGACAAAATCAGCACCATTTCCATCTCAGGCAACGGTGGCATTGTTGACCAGTTAAAGGAAATCTTCAAAACCGCAAGGTAGCCTATATGAAAGTAATTTCGCCGGACAACGCGAAGTTGTCCGGTGAATACTTTCAAAAATATGATCAGATTTAAAAAAACATTTTACTATTTAGAAAATGCAACAAGTTATTTCGACCGAAAAATTACCAATCAAATTATGGTTGGACGACATCGAACCAGGCGCCTTGGCGCAGGCCCGAAACCTGACAAATTTGCCTTTCACTTTTAAGCATGTCGCTTTGATGCCCGATGCGCACGAAGGTTATGGAATGCCCATTGGCGGTGTTTTGGCCACAACAGGCGTGATCGTTCCAAACGCTGTTGGTGTTGACATTGGCTGTGGAATGTGCGCAATAAAAACTAATTTGCCTGCCATCACCACCGAAACCATCAAACAAATTATGAGTGGAATCCGTGAACTGGTGCCTTTGGGTTTCGATCATCACGAAACCCGGCAGGATGAAACCTTAATGCCTTCGGTGGACAACATTATCGAACATGGTGTGGTCGAAAGACAATATAAAGCGGCATTAAAACAAATCGGAACACTGGGTGGTGGAAACCATTTTATCGAAATCCAGAAAGGTTCGGACGGCCATATCTGGATTATGATCCACTCGGGAAGCAGGAACATCGGTTTAAAAGTGGCCGAACATTACAACAAAGTAGCCAGAAAGCTCAACGAAATGTGGTTTACTTCGGTGGACGCTTCAAAGGATCTGGCATATTTGCCTATCGAAACCTATGAGGCAAAGGACTACATGAAAGAGATGCAATATTGCGTTGACTTCGCTTTTGCCAACAGAAAACTGATGATGGATAACATTATGGGTGTTTTTGGTAAAATTGTGGGAAGCGACATTGCTGCTCTCGACTTTATAAATATCGCCCACAACTACGCCAGATGGGAAAACCACTTCGGAAAAAACGTATTGGTTCACCGTAAAGGCGCAACTTCGGCAAGAGAAGGCGAAACTGGCATTATCCCTGGATCGCAGGGAACAAAGAGTTACATTGTAAAAGGACTTGGAAATCCAATGAGTTTTACAAGTTGCTCGCACGGTGCAGGTAGAAAAATGGGACGTAAACAAGCGATCCGCGATTTAGACCTGGAAGCCGAAATTGCCAGACTCGATGAGCAGGGCATTGTTCATGCCATCAGGACTAAAAGCGACCTCGACGAAGCGCCCGGCGCCTACAAAAGCATTGATGTGGTGATGGAAAACCAGAAAGACCTCGTCGAAATTTTGGTGGAACTAACGCCCCTTGCTGTAATTAAAGGATAATTCATAACAACCAGACTAGCCCAAACACCCCCCAAGGATGTTGCTCCTATTAGCCGGGAGCACATCCTTTTTTTTATTTTAAAGTATTGTTGCCTGGTTAAAACATCATTCCATCCGCAAAACATTGGACTTTTAGTCTTTCAAATCTCAGGTATCCAGGTCTCCAGCAAATTGAAATGAGGGTAGAAAATTCTTAATAAGGTAATAAGGTTGAGGGAGTTATGGAATATCAGATTTGTACTAAGGTTGAAGAACAAAGGGTAAGGTTTTTGTGATGAGCCAGTTGCAGCCTGTCTGACCGAAAAGGCAGGCGCACCGGCAATATTTGTAGAAACAAAATAACGAATCATTCAAAAGGTGCAGCGCACCGGAATATTAAAAGCTGATGCGGATTGCGGTGCGCTGCACCTGGAAAATCATCCCAGCAAGCAAAATCTACAAACATTCCGCGGCTCTGCCGCTTTTCTAATTTCGAAAATCATGTTTACAGCAACCAGCGATAATTCACTTTTATGTTTTTAGAATTTTCAATTTCCAAACGCTTTAAAGTTATCCCGGTTATGGTTGAATTTAAAATTTTCTGCCTATTTTGTACCAAACATCCCACATTTCAACCATACCAGACTTTTCTAAAAATCATAATTTAAATAATGCCTTGTATTTCTAAAGACCATCTTTAGTATTTGCCTTGTATTTCTAAAGACATACTTTAGAAATTGCCTTGTATTTCTAAAGTAATAGTATTACTTTTGCCTTGTATTTCTAAATTGCAACAAATTATGGACAGACTATTTTTAAAGAAACTCGAAGACTGGAAGACATCTGCGAACCGTAAGCCGCTTATTGTAAGGGGTGCAAGGCAGGTTGGGAAAACATTTACCATAAAAGAATTTGGAAAAAAAAGCTTCCAGGGAAAAATCCATATTGTTGATTTTGAAAAACACCCGGACTGGTTTGGTATTTTTGAGATAAATCTTGACCCCGTCAGAATCCTGGGTGAACTTGAAATTCTTTTAAACACAAAAATAACCCCTGGCGAGGATTTGCTATTTTTTGATGAAATTCAGGCATCGCCCAGGGCCATAATGTCGTTGCGGTATTTTTACGAAGAGCTTCCGGCCTTGCACCTGATTGCAGCAGGCTCATTACTCGAATTTGCTTTGAAGGACATCAGTTTTCCGGTTGGCAGAGTGCACCTTTTGAATATGGCTCCCATGAATTTTTACGAATTTTTGCTTGCAACAGGCCGCGACAAGGCAGCAGAATTTCTGCTTGCCGAACCCGCTGTATTGCCCGACACTGTCCACGCTTTACTTATCGAAAGCCTGCGCCAATACATGTTTGTAGGAGGTATGCCCGAATGCGTGGAAGTTTGGAGAAACACCCAAAGTTTGGTTGATGTATTCGAAATTCAATCGGACCTGGTGGAAACTTACCGTCAGGATTTTTCAAAATATGCGCCGTACACCGATAAACGGAGCCTGAACCATGCCCTCAGCACCGTTGCAAAAAGTGTTGGGCATCAAATAAAATACACCAATATCTCGGACGAATTTACCGGCCCAACCAACAAAAAAGCCTTCGATTTGTTGCTGCTGGCAAGGGTTGTTCATAAAATTGGTGCGGCTTCGGTGGCATCTTTGCCTTTGGGCGCTTCGGTTTCGGAACGGAAATTTAAAGCCTTGCTGGTTGACATCGGTTTAATGCGGACACTCAACGATTTGCCTGCCAATATTGAGTATTCCAAAAACGATTTGCTTCAGATGTACAATGGCGCACTGGCCGAGCATTTTGCAGGTCAGGAACTTATTTCGTCGGGAGCCGAAAACCTGTATTATTGGTCGCGTGATGCAAAAAGCAGCTCGGCTGAGGTGGATTATCTCATCGTAAAAAACAGCAAGATCTATCCTGTCGAAATAAAGAGTGGAGCAGCGGGAAAACTCCGGAGTATGCATCTGCTTTTGCAGGAATATCCGCATATCGAGCAGGGTTATGTGCTGTCGCTGGCGCCTTTTGGGAAGCTTCCCGAACAGAAATTGACGTTTTTGCCGCTCTATTACGCCTTCAACCTGGCGGAAAAATCTTTTTAAAACAGCACTCATTTCATGAGTTTTAGCTTACTTTGCTGATATTCGAAAAAATTAAAAATGGAAAATTTCAACGCCATCATCACCAGTCAAAACCGGCTTTTCGAGACAGGCAAAACCAAAGAAATTAATTTCAGGAAAATGCAGTTGAAAAAACTGCTTACTGTGTTGCAAAACAATGAAAAGTTGCTTTGCGATGCGCTTTGGAAAGACCTTCACAAACCGGAATTTGAAGCCTACGCAACCGAACTGGGAATAGTTTACTCCGAAATACGGGAAGCCATCAGCAAACTGAAAAGCTGGTCGCGGCCTAAAAAAGTAGCAACCAATTTGCCAAATTTGCCGGGAACAAGTTTTATCATGCCCGAACCTTTTGGAACGGCTTTGATTATAGGAGCCTGGAATTATCCGTATTACCTTACCCTTGGGCCGTTGGTTGGTGCAATGGCTGCCGGAAATACCATCATTTTAAAACCGAGCGAGCTTACACCTTCGTGTTCGGCAGCGCTGGCCAAAATTATCAACGAAAATTTCGACCCTGCTTACCTGATGGTAGCAGAAGGAGGGATTCCTGAAACGACGGAATTACTCAAACAAAAGTTTGATTATATTTTTTACACTGGAAGTACCCGCGTTGGGAAGATCATTTACAAGGCTGCCGCCGAAAATCTTACCCCTGTTACACTCGAACTTGGCGGCAAAAGCCCATGCATCGTCGATAATGACGCGGCACTCAAAGTGGCGGCAAAACGGATAGCCTGGGGAAAGTTCATCAATGCCGGGCAAACCTGCATTGCGCCTGATTATTTGCTGGTTCACGAAAGTGTAAAAGACGAATTACTTGGGTACATCAGCCAGAATATTTTTGAGTTTTATGGAGCCAATCCACAGGAAAGTCCCGATTTTTTGAGAATTGTAAATCATGCCAATTTTAACCGGTTGGCCGGACTTATCGAAAAAGATAAAATATATTTTGGTGGAACTACTGATGCCGCCGACCTTTTCATTTCACCAACTATTTTGGATAAAATTAGCTGGGATGATAAAGTGATGGGAGACGAAATTTTTGGCCCAATCCTGCCGGTGCTTACATTTTCCAGACTTGAAGAGGCCATCAAAGATGTTATAAAACGCCCCAAGCCACTGGCTTTGTATTATTTTTCGAAAGACAAAAAGAAGCAAAAACAGGTCCTCAACCAGATTAGTTTTGGCGGAGGCACCATCAACGACACCATTCTTCACATCAGCAATTCCAATCTTCCTTTTGGCGGAGTTGGCAACAGCGGGATCGGGAATTACCACGGGAAAGCTGGTTTTGATACTTTTTCACACCATAAAAGCATTATGAAACGCGCCACCTGGATTGACCTGCCGCTCAAATATCCGCCGTACAATACAACAAAATTGAATCTTGTGAAGAAGGTGCTTTGATGGAAAAATGTTGTTCAAAAGCACAAATGCTATTTTCCGGCTACTTTTCTGCATCAGTATCAAATTCCCGCAAACAGTTTGTTTTTAATACTTTTGCAGCTTAAATAATTAGCTGTTGCATACTTTACCTTCATATCACAAAATCTGGAAAATTTCATACCCGATTATTCTGAGCCTTTTGGCCCAGAATATTGTGGCTGTTACCGATACAGCGTTTCTGGGTAGGGTTGGTGAGGTCGAACTAGGGGCTTCGGCTATTGGAGGATTGTTTTATTACGTCCTTTTTATGCTGGGTTTTGGCTTTGGAACCGGTACTCAAATCCTGATTGGGCGGCGTAACGGCGAAAAACAGTTCGGCGAAATTGGCCGGATTTTCGACCAGACCTTGTACGTTTTTGTGGTGATGGCCATTATTTTGGTGGTTGTCATCAAATTTAGCGCTCCAATTTTTTTCAAAACATTTGTTTCGTCACCGGCCATTTTTGAAGCCTCCGTAATATTTATACAATATCGCGTGTGGGGGTTGCTGTTTTCCTTTGCTAATGTGGCTTTCAGGGCATATTACGTTGGTATTACAAGCACAAAATTTCTTACCTACAGTTCGATTATTATGGCGGTTGCCAACATTTTTTTAGACTACTGTATGATTTTCGGCAACTTCGGTTTCCCTGAAATGGGGATTGCCGGTGCTGCCCTCGCATCAACAATTTCGGAAGGTCTGGCGGCTGCGTTTTTCTTTATCGCTACTTTTCTTGATAAGCGGACAAAACAGTTTCAGCTTTTCCGTTTTCCAAAATTTGATAAGGAAATCATTATCAAAACCTGGAATATTTCGGTTTACATCATGCTTCAAAATTTTGTGTCGCTGGCAGCATGGTTTATGTTTTTCCTGATTATCGAGCGAACCGGCGAGCGTCCTTTGGCCATTTCAAATATTATGCGAAGCATTTACATGTTGCTCATGCTTCACATCTGGGCATTCAGCGCCACAACCAACACACTGGTAAGTAATGCGATTGGTGAAGGTTTTAGTAAAAACGTTCCGGCCATTATTGGTCGTGTTAATAAACTGTCGGTTTTGCTAACGGTTTTAATCATGCTGGTTGCAGGTTTGATGCCTGATTTACTGATTAAAATCTACACCAATAATCCGGAAATTATTAACAGCTCACGGCCGGTTTTTTATATCGTCATTGCAGCGCTTTTGCCGCTGGCTCTGGCAGTAAACTGGTTTAGCGGTGTTTCGGGAACGGCCAATACCAAAGCTGCGCTCAGTATCGAAGTTGTTTCAATCGTTCTTTATCTGATTTATGTGTATTACGTCACTTTTGTGGTGCAGGCCTCACTTACGTTTATCTGGACTTCGGAGTTGGTTTACAGTGTTTTACTTGGCTTTTTCTCGTATTTTTACATCAGATCAGGAAGATGGCAGAAAATGAAGGTATAGACAGAGGTCGGAAGACGGAAGACGGAAGCTAGAGGTCCCAGCCTTTTGATAATTTATTCCTTTTCTATTAGACTTAAATTCACGGTATTTCGATAAAATAAACAATAAATAATCAATCGTATGAAAAATCAAAAATTCACTTTTACCTTGTTTTTGGTAATAATTTTAATGAGTAGCTCCTGTAAAGTAAACCAGGAGCAAGTGCAGGTTAAAAATGCCGGAAGCAACGAAAACCTTGTCATGGCAACACTTTACTATCAAAGGGCTGCCGAAATGAAGGCTTTATCGTTGCAGGCCTACAACATCGCCAGATTGCGCCTCGACCAGGAACTTGCGCAAACTCAGGATCCATCCAAACTTGCCATCGTGCTTGATATCGACGAAACTGTTTTGGATAACAGTCCTTATGAGGCAGAATCAATTTTAAAAAATATGAGCTACCCCACTGGCTGGGACGAATGGATTTTTAAAGCCGCTGCTGAGCCATTGCCCGGAGTAGTTGAATTTCTGAGCTATGCTGATTCGAAAAAGGTACAGATTTTCTACATCACCAACCGGCGTGACAAATATCGTGACCCTACTGTTAAAAACCTGATCGAGAAAGGTCTTCCACAAACCAGCGACAGCCATCTGATGTTCAGGACAGCCGAATCGAGTAAAGAAACCAGGCGTTTACAGGTCATCCAGAATCACAAAATCATTTTGCTGATCGGCGATAATCTTGGCGATTTTGATAAACTTTTTGATGACCAGGCCATGGAACGCAGATCGGCAGTGGTGGACAGCCTGAAAATTGAATTTGGAAAACGTTTCATCATTTTGCCCAACCCAATGTATGGCGACTGGTTGCAGGCCATCTATAATTATGATAACAAACTTACCCCGGAGCAAAAACAGGAAATCAACTACAAAATGTTAAAGGGTTTTTGATTTGTTGACGTACTTTATGTGAATTTTAATGGAAGAATTATTTTTCGAAACCAGTGAACAATGGCGGAAATGGCTCGAATTTCACCATGATAAATCAAACGGCATCTGGCTGGTTTATTATAAGAAAAACACCGGAATTCCATCGGTAGCTTATAATGAAGCCGTTGAAGAAGCCCTGTGTTTTGGCTGGATCGACAGCAAAGTTCAAACGATTGATGAACTCAGGTACCGGCAGATTTTTACACCGAGGAAGCCCAGAAGTGTTTGGTCGGAATTGAACAAACAGCGTGTTGAAATGATGATTGAAGCCGGGAAAATGACCCCTGCTGGTCTGGTAAAAATTGAGGTTGCCAAAAAAAATGGCCAGTGGGAAAAATCTTATAATTGGAAAGAGCCTGCCGGGTTGCCGGATGATCTCAAAATTGCGCTTCTCCAAAATCCACAGGCTTATGAAAACTTCAACCGATTTTCGAAGTCTTCCCAAAACACCTATATTTACTGGATTTCGGCGGCAAAAAGAGCCGAAACACGCCAAAACAGGATTAGTAAGGTTGTTGATTTATCAGCCAAAAATATAAAGCCGGGAATGACGTGATTTGCATCTTTCCCGGCTTTACTTTCCGAAATTTATCTTCTTAAAATTTCTTACCGATTAATTCAGGTTAATATCAAAAGGCATCCTGGCCTGAACACCGCTGGCGTTTTGCCAGTATTTCATGTATTGATAAAGTTTGTAGTTTGGCCCCAGTTCAGCCTTGATCTTAGCTTCGATACTTGATTGCCCGAAAAGGTCTTTAACCAGTTCTTCGATTGGATCTTTTTGTGCCGGGAGTTCGGTGATTACATATTTTTCGATATTCGCCATTTTTGCGGCTTCTTCAATGGCAGCAGTCAATCCACCAAATTCGTCAATCAGGCCGATTTTTTTGGCATCGGTGCCAATCCAGACGCGCCCCTGGCCAATGTTGTCAACTGCTGTGGTCGACATTTTCCGTCCTTCGGCAACGTGGCCGACAAAAGTTTCATAAATATCTTCGATGTATCCCAGGATTACATTTTTCTGATATTCCGTCATTGGCCGGTTTATCGACATATAATTTGCGTTTTCGTTGGTCATGGCGTAATCGAAAGTAACTCCGAGGTACTCTTTCATTGTCCGCTCAAGGTTTGGGATCATTCCCAACACGCCAATAGAGCCGGTAATTGTGGTTGGATCGGCATAAATTTTATTGGCAGCACACGCAATGTAGTAACCTCCCGAAGCAGCCACATCACCCATCGAAACAATAAATGGCTTTTCTTTTACTGCAAGTTTAACTTCGCGAAGGATGACATCGGAAGCTAAGGCGCTGCCGCCAGGCGAGTTTACGCGCATCACGATGGCTTTAACTTTATCGTCGGTGCGGGCTTTACGGATCGCTTTTGAAAGGCTTTCGGAACCAATCGTACTTTCGCTTCCTTCACCTGAGGAAATTTCGCCAAGTGCATAAATCACCGCAATTTTGTTTTTCCGGTCAGGGCGTTCGGTCGAAGGATCAGGTGCGTCGGTGTAATCGGCCAGGGTTACACTTTTGATGTCCTCACTTTCGGCAACACCAAGCAAACCCTTTAATTCGGCAAGGATTTCGTCTTTGTATCTGACTTCATCAATCAGTTTATTTTTGATGGCAGCATCCGGCATGGCAACCAGTAAGCCGTCGGCAAGCCGGTTGAGTTCTGTCTTGGAAATATTCCTTGAGGTCGAAATCGCATCTAAAATCCTATCCCAAACTCCGTTTACAATGGCCATCATCTGTTCGCGGTTTTCGGGACTCATCTTATCAAGCATAAAAGGCTCGACAGCACTTTTGTATTTCCCGTGACGGATAATCTGCATATCGGCGTCAAGTTTTTCGAGGGTTCCCTTAAAAAACATCATTTCAGCGGATAAACCCCTGAAATCGAGTTCTCCTTCGGGATTGATGTAAATTTTATCGGCAACGGTGGCCAGGTAATAGGCGCCCTGCGAATAATTTTCGGCGTAAGCGATGATAAATTTCCCTGATTTTTTAAATTCAACAAGAGCGTTGCGAACCTCTTCGATGGTGGCGATGCCGGCTGGTATCGAAGATAAATCGAGATAGATTCCTTTAATATTTCCATCTCTCGCAGCTTTGTCAAGATTTTTCAAAATGTCGTTCAACCCGATGGATTTTTTCGATTCCATGGTGGCAAAATCGAATTCTGAAAACGGGTCTTTCGAGGTCCGGTCAGGAATTGCAGTGTTTAATTCAATTTTTAAAAGGGTATTTTCGGAAACGGCAACAAGTTCTTTTTCCATAAATGAAGCCATCGAAGCAATCATCCCAACAAGGACAAAGAACAAAATAACCGACATAATCAGCATGCCCAGCATGGAGGCAAACATGAATTTAAAGAAATCTTTCATAATTATCAGTTTTAATATGTTTTTAGATCAGATGCAATATTACAAATATTTTGTAGGGTTCACGAAACACTTTATCGAAATGTTATAAATTGTTAGAAGTCAGCCTAAATTGGTCTGCCAACCCCGATGAATTGGCAAAAAAGGAAGAACGTTTTCAGTAGTTTGATTAGAAATTTCAGCGTTAAGCCGATTTACGCTTTTATTTCTTTACTGCGTATTCTGGTAAATTTGGTGTACATTTTTGCCTAAAAAAAACACCCTTCATAAATTCGGCACAGCTACTTTTTTACAAAACTTATTGTAAATTTGGCGCTCTCGAAAATTAACAGCTATCATGCACAAATGTTTTCTGCTTCTCGGAACTAATCTGGGTGACCGCTTGGGTTATCTGAGATTGGCTATCGAAAAAATAGCTCTGGAAGCAGGGAAAATCAGGCAGATTTCACCGGTTTTTGAAACCGAACCCTGGCATTTTGAAGCCGAAAATAATTTCCTGAATTGTGCAGTTGAGATTTCAACGGCAAAATCAGCCATCGAAATCCTTAAAAGCATCAAGGAAATCGAGCAGCAGCTTGGGCGGCAGCAAACGTCCTTGCCAGGCTATCATTCCCGTGAAATCGATATCGATATTTTATTTTTCGATGATGAGATAATTTATCAGGATGATCTTCAGATTCCTCATCCCAGGCTGGCAGAACGCAGGTTTGCCTTGGAGCCGCTCTGCAAAATTGCCCCCCGAATGATCCATCCTGTAATCAATAAGACCATTTCTGAATTGTTGGCCGAATGTGCCGACAACTCTAAAGTGGAGCAAAAACGGAGTCCTTATTTTAATGAAAACCATCAGATGAGTCTTGATATTTACAATTTTATTTCGATCGAAGGAAACATTGGAGCCGGCAAAACGTCTCTTGCCACGCGCATTTCCGAAGATTACAACGCCAAATTGATCCTCGAACAATTTGAGGAAAACTCGTTTCTTCCAAAGTTTTATAAGGAGCCTGATAAATATGCTTTTCCGCTCGAACTCTCTTTTTTAGCGGAACGTTTTGAGCAGTTAAAAAAAGACCTCACACACCGTGATCTATTCAAAACATTTACGATTTCCGACTATTTCATCAGCAAGTCGTTCATCTTTGCCCGGAAAAACCTGCCCGACGATACTTTTGGATTGTACAAAAAATTGTTCGAGATCATCAGCGAAACATTGCCCAAGCCCGATTTGCTGGTTTATCTTTATCTCGACATCGACAATTTATTGCGAAACATCCACAACCGCGGCCGCGATTACGAACTGGACATCAAAAGCGAATATCTCATCAAAATCCAGGAAAGCTACCTCGACTTCATCAAATCGCAGCAAAACATGCGCATCCTGATTATCGACACCAACAAGATGGATTTCGTTCATAACGAGGAGGATTACAAAACCATCATCAGCATTTTATCCGAAAAATATCCGATTGGAGTTCATAGGGTTACACCGTAGATTAGCCATAATCCTTCAACAATACTTTTAGATGGTCAGCTGCTTTAAAAGAAAAATAAAATTTAATTGTTAAAAATCATATTTTTATGATTTCTCCATCAAATTAAAAACTGCTGGTAATTATCCTGCGATATTACTTCAAACTTTGCATATGGGTAAGTTTCCGACCAGAGTTTGGGAGCAGTAATCTTTTTATTTTTCCATTTGAATTCAAATCCAAAAAGATTTCCATCCCTTTCTTCCACCAAATCAATTTCTTTTTTGTCGTAGGTTCTCCAAAAATAGATGCTGGAATGGATTTTTTTATACGATAGCTTTTTCATGCGCTCGATAAACATTAAATTTTCCCACAGCATACCTATATCATCACGCAAATTCAACTGGTTAAAATTGTTAATAACAGCATTTCTTACGCCATTATCCCAAAAATAGTAACGTGCAGTTTTTACCACCTCACTTCGAAGGTTTCTCGAAAATCCACCGACACGTTGAATAACGAAAGCCTTTTCCAACAGATACAAATACCGTTCGATACTTTGTTTTGAAAGCTCCAGAGTATTCCCCAATTCTGTCAAAGAAACCTCATTCCCAATCTGGAAGGCGAGTAATTTTAACAATTGTAGGATCTTAGAAGCAAATCTGATATTTTCGATTTCGAATAAATCCTTTAACAAGTATGAATCACGTAAGGAGATAAGATATTCAATTTTCTCTTCACGTGAAGGCTGGTTTAAAACTTCGGGATACCCACCATAAATGAGAAGTTCATCCAATTTCTGATGAACATCAAAACTCCCGAACTGTTCTCTGAGTTCAAGAACAGACAATGGAAACAAGATTTTTTGAATATGACGGCCGGTGAGCGGTTCGCCAACTTTATTTGTCAGGTCGAGTGAAGAAGAACCGGTCACAATTATGCTAATATCTTCATGTTGGTCAACAAGCATTTTAAGACCCTGACCTATCTCAGGTATGCGCTGGGCTTCATCAATAAAAATAATGTTAAATCCCCCTAAAAATGTGGAGATATTTCGCAATTTGCCAGCAGAAAATACTTCTTTCAGGTCCATATCATCCCCGGTCCCACGGAATATTTTTCCGGGTTGTAAGCCGAGAAGTTTATTAATTAGTTCCGTTTTTCCTACTCTTCGCGGGCCGTACAATACAAGTACTTTTCCTTTCTGAAGCATGGTACTGAATTCTGCTTCATAATACCTGTTAAACCAATTGGTTATCATTTACCTGGTTATTAAAATTTATCACAAATGTAACTAATATTCCGAATACGAGTATCAAAGTTACCAAATTTGTCAAAATACGGCAAGTTTAGTTGCCGTATTATAATAAATACGGCAGATTCAGTTACCGAATTAATATTTGCAAGGTGATTTTTCCGAATAGATTTTGAAAAATGTTGACGAATTGATACATTTGGATAATTCCAACCAAGTTGATTTATAGAAAACTATAAAAACGTTTCAAACATTATTTGGCTGTAAATCCAATTTTTAGTTCTTTTATGTCTGAAATATTTTTCGGTTTGACCATAAAAAATGAATGCTGAATTGAGCTTGCTGATATGAAAACTTCCAATCTTTGCTTCCTGGTTTTAGCTGTTATTTTCCCGCTTTTCGTTATTTCTCAAGGTAAACCTGCCAGTTCGATCAAGGCCGGACTCGAAAAACTTCCCGGAGTAAAATCGGTTGAAGTTTTGCCATGTGATACCTTTTTTAAGGAAAAATATTTGCTTCGGGTCGAACAACCGGTGAATCATCATAAAAAAAATGGAGACACATTTCTGCAAAGGGTTTATGTTGGATTTTCGGGAACCGAACAACCCACTGTTTTTGTAACCGAAGGCTACAATGCCGGTTATGCAGGAAATCCCCGTTACATCAACGAGCTTTGCCCTTTGCTCGGCGCCAACGAAGTTGTTGTTGAGCACCGTTATTTTGGCGAATCGGAGCCTGAACCAAACGACTGGAAATTTCTCACCATCGAACAGGCTGCAGCCGACCACCACAGGATTAATGAAATGATGAAAACGATCTTTCACAGAAAATTTGTTAGCACCGGCATCAGCAAAGGCGGACAGACGACCATGTATTATAAATATTTTTATCCGGATGATATTGCTGTAGCTGTTCCATATGTTGGACCGCTCAACTTTTCGGTTGACGACGCCCGCGTAAATCCTTTTATCCAAAACATTGGTAACAAAGAATGCAGAGATAAAATCAGGGATTTCCAGATTGAGGTTTTGAAAAAGAAAGATGTCTTAATGCCTGCATTTTCGAAGCTGGCCATCGAAAATAATTATCATTTTGAGTATGTTGGCGGTGCCGAAGCCGCTTTTGAGTACTCGGTCCTGGAATATCCGTTTGCTTTCTGGCAATGGGGGTTTATCCCGTGTGAAGCTATTCCGGACGAAAATCCGGCAGACAGCACGCTCCTCAAACATTTTCTGAGTGTGTCGCCCATGGACTATTTTGCCGACGAAGGCATCCGGCAATACTGGCCGTTTTTTTACCAGGCACTCACCGAAATTGGCTATTACGGATACGATACAACCGACATGGGGCAATACTTTGAGGCCATCAACGGACTGACATTTTCGTTTTGTGCTCCCGAAGGAACACATCCAAAATTTGGTGGTAAAAAAATGAAAAAGGTTGATAAATTCCTCAAAAGCAAAGGCAACAATATGATTTATCTTTACGGCGAATACGATCCATGGTCGTCAACAGCTTTTGAACCAAAAGAAGGAAATACCAACGCATTAAAAGTTGTTAAGGCTGGTGGCTCGCATACCACAAGGATTTTAAACCTGCCCGACAACCAACGGACTCAGGTTTCGGATTCGTTGGAAAAGTGGCTCAATGTGAAAATCAAAAATTAATCGAATCAAAAATTCATCAAACCATAAACTAAATTTTAATTTTATGAAACTAAAATCATGCTCAATGCTTTTTCTGATTATGCTGGCGATGATTTCCTGTAAAGAGGAAAACAAAACTTTATTGCCGGTCAACATCATCCCTGCGCCACTTTCCATGGTCGAAGAAGGTGGTTTTTATCAGATTAATGCTGAAACAAAAATCCTTGCCGAAGCCGGAAATGCCGAAATTAAAAATGTTGCAGATTATTTTGCTGACCAGTTTAAAAGGGCCAGCGGGATTGTGCTTCAATCTGACGAATTTAAAGATGGTGAAAGTGGAAAAGGGATAATCTTTAAATTGCTTAAAACTGCCGATTCACTGGGTAAAGAAGGCTATTTGCTGACTGTTGACAAAAAGAAAATCATTCTTTCGGCAGTAACTGCTGATGGTCTGTTTCGCGGAGTTCAGACGATTTTCCAGCTTTTGCCTCCCGAAATTTACAGCGAAACCGTAAAAGAAAATATTCAGTGGAACGTTCCCGGCGTCAAAATTTACGATAAACCACGCTATGCCTGGCGCGGAATGCACCTCGATGTTTCGAGGCATTTCTTTCCGAAGGAATTTGTGAAACGTTACATCGATCTGATCGCGATGCACAAAATGAATGTTTTCCACTGGCATCTTACCGACGACAACGGCTGGCGCATCCAGATTGACAAATATCCAAAACTTACCGAAATTTCAGCCTGGCATGTTGATCGGGAACATCAGCCGTGGGATCAGGTTGACAAGCCAAAACCAGGCGAAAAGGCCACCATTGGCGGATTTTACACCAAGGATGAAGTTCGCGAAATCGTCGCTTATGCTGCGCAGCGCCACATCACGGTTTTGCCCGAAATCGAAATGCCCGGCCATTCAAGCGAAGTTTTAGCGGCATACCCCGAGCTTTCGTGCAAAGGCGGGACTTTTTATGTCGAACCAGGAACCTACTGGCCAAATCTTGATATCTTATGTGCCGGCAACGATCAGACTTTTGAATTTATCGAAGGCGTACTCGACGAAGTAGTCGAACTTTTCCCCGGGCCATACATCCACATTGGTGGCGATGAAGCCGACAAAACCCGGTGGATTGCCTGCAAGAAATGTCAGAGCCGGATCAAAACCGGAAATATGAAAGACGAAGCCGAACTTCAAAGCTGGTTTATTACACGCGTCGAAAAATATCTGAATGACAAGGGAAAACGAATGATTGGCTGGGACGAAATCCTCGAAGGTGGCCTTGCTCCGGAGGCAACGGTGATGTCGTGGCGTGGTTTTGAAGGTGGCATCGAAGCTGCCAGAATGGGTCATGACGTGGTTATGTCGCCAGGTACACATTGTTATTTCGACCATTATCAGGCTAACCCCGATTTTGAGCCAAGAGCCATCGGCGGATTTACCACCCTTAAAAAAGTTTATTCTTTCGACCCAACACCAACCGAGCTTACCGCCGAAGAAGCAAAACATGTCCTTGGCGGGCAGGCCAATCTATGGTCCGAGTTTATTTCGACACCAAAACATGCCGAATATATGAGTTCGTCAAGGATGACAGCATTGGCTGAAGCACTGTGGTCACCCAAGGAAAACCTAAACTGGGACAGTTTCAGGCAGCGCATCAACGAGCAGTTTAAACGTTACGATGTTATGGGTGTGAATTATTCAAAAGGTTCGTTTGCTGTAAATTTTGATTTGAAATTTGACAATCAGAAACAGGAATTCGCGGTAAATCTGACCACTGAACAACTCAATCCGGAAATTCATTTTACCCTTGATGGCACTGCTCCGTCGATCACTTCACCGGTTTATTCGGCAACTTTGGTGATTAACAAAACCACCACCATTTCGGCTGCTATTTTTGTAAATGGTGAGATGAAAGAGGCGCCATCTGTGAAAAATCTGGTTTTCCATCAGGCACTTGGAAGCAAGGTAAAATACGGAGTGATGCCGGATTCGAGATATCCGGGTATTGGCGAAAGCACGCTTGTTGACGGAATCAAAGGCAGCGAAAACCACACCGATGGCTTGTGGCAGGGTTTTGAAGGCGATAGTCCGGATGTAGAAATTGATTTAGGAAGCATCAAAAACATAAGTTCAGTTACAGCCACCTTTTATCAGCGCTGGAAAAGCTGGATTTTCCTTCCTGAGAAAATCGAAGTCAGCCTTTCGGAAGACGGAAAAACCTTTGCTCCTCCGCGGTCTTACAAAAATACCATCCCAGCCAACCAGGACGGGCGAATCATCGAAGAATTCAAAGTGAATTTTCAAAATCAAAAAGCACAATTTATCAGGCTCAAAGCCAAAAACACCGGCGTTTGCCCGCCCTGGCACGATGGCGCCGGTGGCAAAGCCTGGCTTTTTGTGGATGAGGTTGTGGTGGAATAAGAAATGAAATTCTCCGTACCTCCGGTTAGAAGAATTTTAACACGGAGGCACGGAGGACGCGGAGAAACACAGAGATTTATAAAAATACACATTCGATAATTTAATAAAGCACCAACTTAAAGGATAATGGTTGAGAAACATCCATTTGATGCTTTAATGATGCCCGTTTTACATTGTTTCGTTGCCGACGAGGAATGGGATTAATCATATCCTTATTTCTTTACTTTTCGATGGATTGGATAAAAGCGCATCAAAAAAAAGAAAAAAGTTCATAATCAGATGTTTGAATAAATTTCTGTTTTTAAATAACAGTTAAAGCACATGCTATCCCTGCAAGAAAATTGATTTGGTCGAAAAGCTCATTTCATGAACTTTTTACAATTCGATGGAAATTGAAATTAATAAACATTAACCTTTTAGGTTAATGAATTATAATTTTAATAATTAATTTTGCATGAAATTAAATTACAAAACCAAGAAACTGGAAAAATCAGTGGCTTCGTTAACTGCTATTGCGAAAAACTATGGAACCCGCGCTAAACTTGTAAACCAGCGTAAGAATGAATTATTGGCTGCCCCAACTTTAGAAACCATGCGCAGTATTCCGGCCGCACACTGCCACGAATTAACCGGTGACCTCAAAGGAAAATTATCAATCAGTATTTCAGGAAACCACAGGATTGTTTTTGAACCTACGCAAAAACCTGCTCCGGCTAAAGAGGACGGAGGGTTAGACTGGGCGCAGGTTACCGAAATCACAATTATCGAAATTGGCGAAGACTATCACTAAAAGAAATTTCTACAATGTACAAAACACTCGAAGATATTAGGATTGCCAGGCAAATCATTTCACCACCCGGCGATACTTTAGCCGAAACCCTTTCGGCGAAAGGCATAAATCAGCCTTCGCTCGCTTTGCGGATGGGACGGCCCGTTAAAACCATTAACGAAATCATTAAAGGTAAAGCTGCCATTATGCCCGAAACCGCCATTCAACTCGAAAGGGTGTTAGGAATTGAAGCCGCCTTTTGGTTGGAAAGGGAAAAAAATTACCGGCTGGAATTAGCCCAGTTAGATGAAGCCGAATTGTTACTGAACACAAAAGATTGGGTTGATAATTTTCCGCTTTCGGCCATGAAAAATTTGAACTGGATAAATTATGAAGATGATATTTTGAGCAAAGCAGCAGCCTTGTACTCGTTTTTTGGCGTTTCAGGGCAAGATCCTTATTATAACTATTATCATAATAATGTTTACGAAACCGCTTACCGGATGAGCAAATCCAGCGGGAAAGATCCTTATGCTGTGTCTGCCTGGCTCAAACAGGGCGAACATCAGGCCGAAAAAATAAGTACAGGAAATTACGAGGTGCAAAAATTTAAGTCAGCACTGCATGAAATTAAAAGTATCATGGCACAGCAACCAGCCGACTTTTTTACTTTGCTTCAATCCATTTGTTCTTCCTGCGGTGTAAAAGTCGTTCATACGCCCTGCCTTCCAAAAACAAACCTTCATGGTTCGACACGCTGGATAAACGACAAGCCACTGATTCAACTCTCGAACCTTTACAACCGGAACGATATTTTTTGGTTTACCTTCTTTCATGAAGCCGGCCACATTATTAAGCATGGCAAAAAGGAGGTTTTTGTCGAAGGTTTTGAATATTCGCCCGAAGCATTAATAAAAGAAAATGAAGCCGATGATTTTGCCATCAAATTCACACTTTCGAAAGAACAGGAAGCCGAAATAGCGGCAACTTTACCACTAACCCAAAACTCAATCTTGGGTTTTGCAGCAAAATTTAATACCCATCCCGCTCTGATCGTTGGAAGATTTGCAAGGAGCAATAATGAACTTTACGCCCTGGGCTGGACATACAATTTTTTCCAATCCATCAATCTGGGAGAAGAATAATCCGCTAAATCTAAACTCCAAAAAGTTTTTTAAGTAACTAACGAGATGATGACTTCAAAGTTTCAGGAGAAAGCGAAGTCGGCAATCAATTATTGCAATTTTGCTTCAGGGTTTACTGCTGAATACGGAGGAAAACCATAGAAATATGCTTTGATCCCACATGATGTCGTATCAATAAACAACAGTTTTAAGGGACTGATTGTTTCACGAAATTTACATTCAGATATTTGAGGGTGACAAAGCCTGGCTTTTTGTGGATGAGGTGGTGGTGGAATAAATAACGCATTCAGGAATTATTACCATCGTCGCGAAAGAGCCATTGTTGTGGTTACCGCATTTTATTCTGAGCAATAAATTGTTGTTCCTGATTATTTGATACTTTTGCCGGTATGAGAGCCGGAGTGTTATATTTTATCTTTGTAGTAATTACTTTATGGGTTGCTTCTTCCGTTCAAACCGGGAAGATTCAAGTTAGTAATGATTCCTCCACCTGCCAACCAACCATCTCAGATAAAATTGCCGATTGCCTTGTTCCCGCTGCTAACCCTTCGCTTAAAAAGCATTTTACGGCTGCAATTTTTTACAGACCTGTAAGCGAAAAACCAACCGGCAATTATAATAATACCAGCCCAAAATTAAATACAACCTGGTTAAAATACTTTAACGAAAAAGTTGTCCGGTTTAAGCCTGTCCGGCAAACACAGTTCCATGCCGAATTGTACTTTGCCACCGAAAAAGATGATCATCAACACCTGTTTTAATAAATAAACGCAAGCGTGCAAGCCACTTGTGCGCCTTTTCTTTAATTTATTTATTCATCAAAAACAGAGGTCATGATTATTCATTACATAAAATCATTTCTAGTAAGCGCTAAAAAGAACCGCTTTTTCTATTCAATAACACTGATTGGATTTCTTACAGGCTTTTTGCTGCTCACCATCATTCTCACTTATGTTTTCCAGGAATTATCTTTTGATAACTTTCATAAAAATGCACCAGATATTTACAGGATAAACTCGGGTGGTTATGGCGTTACACCTTTGTGCTTCGCCGAAAAGCTCATAAATCAGGTTCCTGAAATTTCCGGTATCATCCGGTTTTCTATCGCTGATCTGGATTTCGTTTTCCAAAACAAAAAAGTTAATATTGGTAAAATCTATTATACCGACCCCGAAATGTTCCACGTCTTTTCGTTTAAACTCCTGTTAGGTGATGCCGAAAATGCTTTGAAAAACCCATTTTCGATGGTCATCAGCCAGACGACTGCTTTTAAACTGTTCGAAAATCGCAGTGCGATCGGTGAAACCATCCGAGATAAAAATGGAACGATTTTTACGGTAACCGGCGTAATGGAGGACATTCCATACAACTCACACATCCAGTCGAATGCATTTCTTTCGCTCGAAACACTCAGGCATACTGGTAATAACACGGCCTTCGGCTGTGGTGAATGGTCAATGCTAAGCTATGTTAACCTCCGTAAAAATTCAAACTTTAAGGAAACCGAAATAAAAATAAATGCAGTTCTTTACGATTCGAGGATGGGAACTCATGAAGGCAAAATAGCCTTAAAATTAGAACCACTCCGGAAAGTATATTTCGACTTTCAAAACAACAAGTATGATGGCTGCCGCCATGGAAACCTGCAAACGGTAACTTTATACCTCGGAATTTCAATTTTAATACTGCTCATCATCATTATTAACTACATCAATCTCACCACAGCAATTGCAGGTAACAGGCTCAGGGAAATTGCAATCCGGAAAGTCAATGGGGCAAATCAGTCTCAAATCATCCTGCAAATAATGTCCGAAGCGCTTATAACAGCGCTTATTTCGTTTATCCTTGCCGTTTTGATTATTGAAGTCACCTTGCCGCAATTATCCAGCCTGTTAAATTTACCGGTTTCCGTTTCATTAAACAGATCAGTTTTGTACGTTTACTATTTCGTCGGAGTAGTTCTTGTTGGAATCATTTCAGGATTAATTCCCGGCATTTTCCTGTCAAAAATCAATGTGATAAAAGCCCTGAAGAACCAAACAGTTTCGCGTTCACGCGGATTTCAGAGAAAAACCCTGCTTGTGGTTCAATTGATTGTGGTGGCTCTGCTTCTAAATTGCAGTTTCATTTTAAAAAATCAGATTAATTATGTACTTGGTAAAGAATTGGGTTTTAACGATAAAAATGTCGTCAGTTTCACTTTAAACCCAACATTGATCGGGAAAAGGGATCTGTTGAAAGCAAATCTTATAAAGAATCCGAAAGTCGAAAATGTTGCTTTTTCTGATGCGATGATTGGCGATGGGTTTGCAAAGGCTTCGTTTGACCTCGCCGATAAACAACAACTCTGTTATGTTTATTCCATCAACCCTGATTATCTCGGTTTTTATGAAATGAAGATGAAGTACGGTAGAAATTTCTCTTCGGATATGGTCACCGATTTTAGTAAAAGTTGTATTATCAATGAAGCCGCTGCAAAATTATTTGGTAACGAAAGCCCGATTAATAAAACAACCTCAAACCGAACAATAATAGGTGTTGTAGCCGATTTCAACTTTACTTCCCTTCATAACCAGATAGAGCCTTTGGTAATTTTTTGCACCGATTCCGGACATGTGGCACAAGTAAAAATATTTGGCCAAAATCAGGCCGAAACACTCAGTCAGCTCAGCAAAGCCTGCAAGGATTTATCCCCGGAATTTGAAGAGAATTTTACATTTTTAGAACATCGGATCAAGCAATTGTACAAATCCGAATTCGACCTCCGACGCAATGTTGGGGTGTATTCAGTGATAACATTCATCATTACCTTACTTGGGCTTTTTGGACTTACATATTTTTTAATCACCAAAAAAATCAGGGAAGTCAGCCTCCGCAAGCTTTACGGAGCAAGCTTAACCGATATCTTCGTACTTTTAGCCCGCGGGCATGTCACCATGATAATTATTTCAAACCTGCTTGCAATCCCGGTTTCCTGGTTAGTGATGAACAATTGGCTCAATAATTTTCAATACCGGATCGAAATCGGATTCCTGGTTTTCGCTAAAACACTGCTGTTTACACTTGTTTTTTCGTTAGCTGCAATCTCATTTATCATTATAAAAACATACAAAACCAAGCTGATCGAAACATTAAAACATGAGTAAAATACACTTGTTGCTGTTCTTCAGCGTTCCTCAAAACTACTATCCTGATCGGTTTTCGTCGTTTTTAAAAAAGGATTTTCCTACCGGAGAAAATCGAATTGAGTCTTTCGGAAGATGGAAAAACCTTTGCTGCTCCTCAACTTTACAAAAACACTGTCCCCGCCAACCAGGACGGGCGAATCATCGAAGCGTTTAAAGTAAACTTCGACAATCAGAAGGCACAATTTATCAGGCTCAAAGCAAAAAATATTGGCGTTTGCCCGCCCTGGCACGATGGCGCCGGAGGCAAAGCCTGGCTTTTTGTGGATGAGATTGTTGTGGAGTAGAATATGCCCCGGAGTGTGTCAGATTGATTGAATTCGCTCCCTTTCCCGGAAAGGCTTATTCCCGCTTTCTTAAAATGAGCTTTTGCTTTTCGGCTTTATTTATTGCAATCAGAAATTCACGGAAGGCTTCGTATTTTTCAGAGGGAAACTGATTTTCTTCGATCAGCAAACTTTTGATAATGGTGACCTGCTTTTGATCAGTGACGATTTGCAAATGATATTTTCCAAATTCAGGTTCAAGAGAATATTCCTTGGGAAGTGATTCGATTGAAAAACCTTCCGGAATCCTGATCAATACGGTGTCGCAATCAAAATAGGACGATTGAAGTTCGACAAGTGTAATCCGGTTTTCGACTTTTTCAGGAATTTTAATGGGGCTGTCGAGTATTCTGAAAGGAATAAAAAGCCTGTTACCACTGATGGTGGCCAGGTGATTGCATAAAACCGAGGCGGTTAAAACAACCGATGTATTTCCGGTTTTATTAAAACTGTACGCATGCTTGCTGATGACGAAATCGTTCATCTCAAAATCTTCGTACAGCGATTTTTCCTGTTCTTCGTGGCTCATAACAAAATTTGAGATTCCGTGGCTCAATTGCAGGCCTTTGTAGGTGATGGTTAGTTCTAAATCTGCGCTTCCATCATTGCCGACATTCACCTCAACCCGTCTGAATTCGTTGTTTTCGATGGCAGGAATTGATGGAACCGTCACAAGTTTGCCACCTTCCGGAGTTACCAGAAGTGCCGGGTTACCCGCAACACTCTTGCTCATAAAACCAAACGGGAAATAGTTGCTCGTACATTCCACCCATGCGGTATCTTTTTCGAAAGGAAGGCAAACAATCACATGGTTAAAGTAAAGATTTGCCGGAAAATCGTTATAAAACATCGGTGTTCCGCCATCAGAAACAGTTACCGTGTAAATTCCGGTTATTCCTGCCACCTTGAGTAAGGCCAGGTAATAGTTCGACAAAGCTTTGCAATCGCCGTAGCCCCATTTATCAACATCTGAAGCATCAAAAGGCCGGAAACCACCTATGCCAAGCTGAATGCTCACGTAACGCATCTGTTCCTGCAGGAATTCGTACAAAACCCTTGCTTTTTCCCGGTCATCGCTAAGCCCCGAAACAAGTGAATTTACTTTTTCCCGGGTTGCTTCGGTAAGCTCCTGACGGCCCCGCAACAATGACGAAATCCAGTAACCAAATGAGTTCCAGCTCGTCAAATCGCCTGTTGATCCGTCGTATTCAAATTTATTGCAGGCCAGCAAAACCGATGGCACGCGTGTGAATATTTCAGGCGAAAAAGGTTCATCCTCAAAAGGGCCGGTATCCTTCAAATCCCAGCGAAGCTGCCGTGTTGCGTTTTTCGTTCCGATGGCAGGTTGCTGATCGAAATTCACAAGTTTGTAGCGGATATTCAATAATGTATCAAACTCAACACTGAATGAAGATTGTTTTACTTCGATGTTGTAATCCGGTACCGGCGACCACCTGGGCAGTGCAACATAGCCGCGGAAGTTGAGTTCGTAGGAATACTCGACTGTATAAGGATATTTTCCAACAACAGGCTGGTAGTATTTCATCCGGTTATCGGTGAACATCGAAAAACCATCATATTGCGAATAATCCTGGATTTCCTTTTCTTTAACTGTTTTTATCAGATTACCGGACACATCAAAAATCTGGATGCGGATATCCGAAGGAATTACAAATTTATCATAATGCAAACCAAAAGTTCCCGCTCCCTCACCTTTCTGGTTAAGGATTTTCACAATTTTATGTACACTTACTTTGAGGGATGATTCGGTTTTTACGAAGACCTCCATTTCGGAAAGTACAATAACTGCATCAGTTTTCTTTTTCACCATTTCCGGTTTCAGGATCAAAGTGCTGTCCTGGCCTTGAAGGTTGAAGAATGGCGCAAGAACCAAAAGCACGAAGCCACAATACAAAAACTTCATAAGCTAAAGCTTTTTTATGACGATGTTTTCGGCCTGTTTTGCAATGATCTGGTTGAAGAATTCCTTGAGATAAGCATATTCGTCATGTACAAAGGTGGTCTGGTTTATTTTAATAATGCTGGTAATCATCACATTGTTTCCGTTTTGAACAACATTGTAGGTAAACTTACCGCTATTGCCCGGGAGTGCCAGAGCAATCGGTTTCGGGATTTGATCAATGACGTAACCCTCGGGCAAAACCCAGTTCGAAATTATTGTTTCCGCAGTCGGGTACGAAAATTCGACAGGGTACACACGCTCTTTGAGTTTAAACGGATTTGATGTTGTTGCTTCGAACATCATCGGATTAATCAGTATCAGACCACTGTTCATATCAACGGCATCGGCAATGGTAAATTCGGTATTTTCCTCCACAGGTTTATAAATGCTGTCGAGGGTCGGGATAAGTTTAGAAGTAAATTCGAGGTTGGTAATATTTTTTGCTTTTTGTTTGTAAAATTCCTCCACAGAAGTTGCCGCAGCTAAGGATTTCCTGAAACTTAATGCATTATAACCATCCCGGATATGTTTGGCCTGGCCTATAACTGTACCTTCGGCATCCAGCGTAAAGTTGTAGGTGCACGAATGTTTATCGCTTGCCTTTGGCTTCAGGCTTATCCAGCCCGGATTTGATTCGGAGATTAAGCGGCCTTTGTCGTTCAGGCATCTTTCGGGCAACAATCCGGCTGGCGCCAGAGGTTCGGTGGCATCAACAAGCATCGTATCTCCGTCGGTAACCACGCAGGCTACCACGTAGTTAAAATCGGAAATTGAAGGATGTACCGGATTTAAAAATCCATTTTTACGGGTGCTCAGCGCCACAGGTGTTGCGTTAATTTTGGCACTTCTCAAGGCATTAATCAATATCAGGTTAATCTCACCCGACGATCCGCTGCCGTCGTTCCAGGCTTTCCTTAAATCATCGGCAGATTCTGAATTGTAGCCATTCCATCGGACTTTCTTTTTTACCATGTCGAGAATGGCCAGGGTTTTCTCTTTTTCGGTGGTTATCCCGGAAGTTTTAATTTCAACCTCATCAGCGATAAACCCTTTAGGATGAATAGCTTTTCCAAATTTCTCGCTCTCAAGCATCAATTCATTAATCTTTTCCCAGGTTCTTGTGTAATCCTTGTAAACGTTATCGCTACTCTTGGTCGAAGCCAGCTCAAAAGAATAAGTACTCAGATAATTATTTGGTGTTGTCAGGTAATCTTCCTCCTCAAATGCAGGAACATTCTTCATTGCAACATTATGACGTTTCACTTTATATTCAACAGTTTCCTGCTCATAACTTGTTTTTGTAACGTAACCATCACTTCTGGATTTGGTTGTAAAAACAAGGTTGGCCCTTGTATCGGTTATCTCACTAATAAATAAAGAATTGTACCCCAACATGGTATGGTTGTAAATAAAATACTCTGGAATGCTCACCAGATATTCTGACCATTGGACAGGAATATCGTACTGGAAACGCCAGGGCTGAAGATTAAAAAGAAAATCCGATTCGATTTTATAACGTACATCAATCACCGAGCCTTCGCGAACATTGGGCATGGCAAAGGTGTAACCAATATGGAATTTGTCTTCATCCTTCTGCATGATGTTCTTTTTTTCCAACTTGGTTTTTGTGATTTTCCCGTTTTCGAGATTAAAAGTAATTCCATCAATATCGTTAATTTTCTCTTTTGAGGCGCTGCCATCATGGTAGAGTTGAATATGAAAATCACCTGCCGAAACACCTTCTTTATCCAAAACCTTTATCCTGACGGTTCGTTCAAATTCCAGTTGCCAGCCTTTATCACCAGTTACATCATACCTAAAATTAGTTTCGCCATAATCATACAGAATTACAGCGTGGGCTGATGAATCGGCAGTGTAAACCGCCATTTTTAGGTCATCTTCATTTACTTTTCCGAATTTAACATCTGGTTTTTGAGCGTGCAACTGAACCAGGAAAGCCAATTGCAGCAAGAGAAGCATTAGAATGAATTTTTTCATAATGGTTAAATTAATGGCATATTTTACTTGGATAAGATTAATTCACAACCAAAAAGCGACTACTAAAAACATCCAATTCAACGGAAGTAATCGTAAACACCAGGAAAAACAAGAATTGTAATAAAATCATATCAAAACAAAGGTAGAAGTTTTTGACAAAGATTGACTTCAGGAAACTGATTTTTCGGTTGTTTCGAGAAAAAGTTTTTCCGGAAACAGGGAACAAATTGTCTATTGATAATCCCTGATCAGTTGCGCGAATTAATCATGGTATTTTCTACAGCTAAATCATCAAAGCCATTGATTTCGATTTGGTTAAGCGCAGTTTTCATGCGGTTTTTCATTTTTTCGTTGGGGTTTTTTGTCAGGTTTGGATTCAGACTTCCTGGATTTCTGTCAAAGGCTTGGGGCAAACTTTGCATGCCTTGAGGCAGCGGGTATTTTACCGAAAACTGAGGGTCTTTTTTCGCAGTGGTGTCAATAGAAATGGTAAATCCGGAGGCAAAAATTTTCGTTACTACATTTTTATCGGTTACTTTTAGCCTGATTACCAGATTCGAATCATCGTTAAAGCAGCCATACGCAATTTTATCCTTGTCGCTGTATTGCAGTTTGTCAATCCAGGCAGATGTGCCAGGCTCCGGGCGTTGTGAAACGGGTTCGAGCGCTTTGCTTTTGTATAGCGGTTTTTTGCTAAACGACATCATGACCAGAACGACCATGAGAATCAGTAAGACCGGAAAATGTTTTTTCATTCGAAATTTTTGGCTGTTTGACAAAGCATTTCATTTTAATATTCCCTTTTTTTAGCAAACCTGGTAGTTTTTTAAATTTTTGATTGACCACTTTTAAAAGTTTGAACTTCAGACCTAGAGATTATTCTAATTCAGGAAACAATTTCCTGATTTTGGATTTGATTTAAAGCCTTAATGCCATTGGCAATGCCTGCCCCAGGTTATTTGAGTAAGTTACAAAAGTGTTGAAATGCTTTGCCAATCATTGTAATATGAGGGTATTGCATGCCTTCAAATTATCTGGTGTGATTTTCGGAATGATAGTTGAAGTAAATGAATACGATTCTGCCGGATTATTTTTTATGAATGCGATTTACTAGAATTAGTATTTTAGCAATGGAAAAAATTTACACTAATCAATAATTTAAAATTGGGGCTATGAAAACTACAAACTTACTTAATGTCGGATTTTTGATGCTTTTGATTGCATCCTTTACGATTTTTATTTCATCCTGCAAAAAGGATAATCCTACCGAAACACCAACTCAGGAAAAATTGATGGATGAGTTGGTAATTCCTGAAAATTTTACTTTTGAAACATCAAAGCAAGTTACCATAAACTTTCAGGATCAACTGAAAGCTGGAGGCATGGCGCGCTATGATGTGTTTTATCACAGTACACAGGTTTTCGATGACACAATAACCTACGTTAATGACGAGGGAATTGAAGTTACCGAAATTATCCCAAGATATGATGAAACCAATGATTTGATAGCCAGAAAGATTTCAGAAACAGGATTTTTTAACCTGATCGTAAATGTTCCTTCATACATAACCGAACTTTACGTCATCAAAAATGATTTTGGTGTATTTACAAGTTCAATCATTCAGGTTAATGGCAATAGTGCCTCATTCAAATCAGGTTTGAAAAACGGCAATGTGATTACTGATATGTTGTATGGGGTTAATAATTCGGGCAAAATATTCACCATTGACCCAACAAATGGAGCCATAACCATGTTAAACGACCTGCCTGTGGGTAGCAGGGCATGTGCCATCGATAGCAAAAATCTTGTTCTTTATTTTGTTGGAAAAAACCCCAAATACCCACTCTACAGATACGATTTGACCACTCAGGCAACTCAGCTCATTGCCAATTTAAATATGAAAGTTGACCGACTTGATTATAATCCAACTAATGGCCTTTTGTATTCTTGTTACGTGAATAAAATTTACACTATTGACCCTCAAAACGGCAAAATACTTACCCAAAAGAGAGTTGAAGAGTTGGAAGGAAACGAAATTGGAGATATTAAAGTCGCTCCGGATGGAAAATGGTATCTTGCTACTTATTCAAGCCTTTATTGGCTTGAGTTTAAAACAGAAAAAGTTTATGCTCATCATATTGGCGAGGAACACCTGCCTTTTAAAATTACTGGTATGACCATCACTTCAAATGGTGAAATGTGGCTTACCACTCAGGGCAACAAAAGTCAATTGGTTAAAATGAATAAAGCAAACGGAACCTGGGAGTATAAATATGATCAATTTAATATCGGGATTGATGACCTGGCAACGTTAACAACTGATGAAGCGCCTCCAATAGTTCTGGATGCCGATGATGATGGCGTACTTGATGTTTACGACGAATATCCCACTGACCCACTCAGAGCCTACAATACTTACACACCAAGCATCCTCGGGCTTGGCACGCTGGCTTTTGAAGACATGTGGCCAGAAAAAGGGGATTATGATTTCAATGATCTGATGGTGAATTTTCAGTTTAAAACTGTTATGAATGCCAACGATAAGGTGGTTGAGCTTTATGGAAAATTTATTGTGAGCCATATTGGAGGAACTTACAAAAATGGATTTGGATTTCAATTGCCTTTTAGCTCAAGTCTTATTTCTTCGGTAACAGGTTATAACCTCACCTCAAATTTGATAACTCTTGATGCAAAGGGGTTGGAAACAGCACAGGATAAGGCCGTGGTAATTGTTTTTGATGTAGCCGATGATAATATTTATAGCACGCTCAACATCCATATTTTATTTGAAAACCCTTTGGAGCCAGCACTTGTTGGCGCGCCGCCTTTTAATCCTTTTATTATTATTGATGAAGACAGAGGCCGGGAATCGCACCTCATCAACATGACACCTACCAGCAAAATGAATTCAACCTATTTTGGTACTGAGGACGACCGCAGTGATCCTTCGCTGGGTAAATATTATCTTACTTCAAATAGATTACCCTGGACTTTAAACCTTCTTGAGAGTTTTGACTATCCGAAAGAAAAAAAATCAATCAACAATGCCTACAAAAATTTTAATGCCTGGGCTGAATCCGGTGGAAGCACATATTCTGATTGGTACAAGAACAATCCAGGTTATCGTGATGCTGCTTTTTTGAGTTCTAATTAAAGTTAGAATACTCAAAAACCTTTCTTAAAAGGTTTTATAAATTCAGGCGATGTCCGGTTAAGGGCATCGCCTGAATTTTTTACGGCTTCACCTGTTTTTTACTTCCAATCATAATTAATGTCAGATAAAGTTTTCAATCTGGTATTCTCTATACTTTTGCCCCGTTTTATTTACATCATTTTTTTATGAGAATACAAGCTTTATTCCTGGTAGCTTTAATGGTTTTGATTTTGCTGGATTTGCCGGTATTTTCGCAACAACAGGCTAACAGGCCAAAAATTGGAGTTGTTTTGAGCGGTGGCGGTGCCAAAGGATTTGCCCACATTGGAGCACTCAAGGTTTTGGTTGATGCTGGTGTTCCGGTTGATTATATTGGCGGAACCAGCATGGGTGGAATTATCGGAGGTTTGTTTGCCATTGGTTATCATCCCGACAGTCTTCAGAAACTGGTTTTGGATCAGGACTGGGATGCGGTACTTGCTGATGAAATTGCCCGTCGCGATCTTTCAATGGCCGAAAAAGCCCAGGATGGCAAATATTTCTTCACCCTCCCATTTCGTGAAAACAGGCTGCAATTGCCGGATGGCCTGGTTGCCGGACAATCAGTTTACAACATGCTTTCCTATTTTTGTAGCCCGGCTCACGGCATCACCGATTTTAATAAATTCAAAATCCCATTTCTCTGCGTTGCTGCCGACATTGAGCAAGGCGAGTCGGTAACGCTCGATCATGGTTATTTACCCGATGCGCTGAGGGCAACAATGGCCATCCCAACTTTTTTTGCCCCGGTCGAAATTGACGGGAAACTCCTGGTTGACGGGGGGTTGATCAATAATTTCCCTGTAAAGGAAGTAAAAGACCTTGGTGCAGATATTATTATCGGGATCGACGTTCAGGGGAAGCTTTACACCAAGAAAGAACTGGGTTCGTTTTTTAAAATCCTCGACCAGGCAACTTCTTTTCTGAGGCGGCCTTTGTACGAAGAGGCCCTCAAACAGACCGACATTTACATCCATCCCGATTTGAAAGATTATGGTGTTTCGAGTTTTACTGATGCCGACTCCATCATCAAACTTGGCGAAATTGCGGCACTTTTGGCGTTACCTCAAATTAATGCCATGCTCGATTCGCTCAAAAGAAGCTATGATCTGAAGACTGATTATTGTCTTGATTCGCGCCCTGTTGATTCGGTTTTTATCAGCGAAATAGTTATCGAAGGCATCAACAAGGTTTCGCCGGGTTTTGTGGCTGGCGTTTTGCGATTGGAGGTTTTGAAATTTCACTCACTCAAAAAAATAAATCATAGCATCAACAGGCTTTACGGTACTCAAAATTTTGATAAGATTAATTATGAGTTAATTCCGTTGGAAAGGGGCGGAGTGCGTTTCAAGATCAATCTCGAAGAGAGCAAAGGTGGCGAGTTTAGTGTTGGCCTGCATTACGACACGGATTATCGGGCTGCGTTTTTGTTAAATCTTACCTACCGGAATTTTATTTTCAGCGGTGGCCGGCTGTTTTTTGATCTGGCGCTGGGCGATAACAGCAGCTTTACAGCAGATTATTTGTACGACCGAGGATGGAAACCAGGTTTTGGCGCCAGGTTTCAGGCCTATACTTTTGACGCTTTTTTGTACGATTCGGTCGATTTAAACCGGAAATCGGCAAGTTTGCGATATTCGAGTGCCCTCGCAAATTTTTACACCCAATCAAATTTTAACGATTTCTCGATTGTAGGTGGTGGAATTGAATTTGAATTTTCGAAATTAAAATCCGATGTTTTTCTAATCGACCTTGAAAATGTAAATAAGTTTACGACAAATTTGTTGGCCTACATCAACATCGATAACCTCGACCGGGTTGTTTATCCGAGGGATGGTTTCAGAATAAATTCGACCTTTAAACTGATTACCGGAATTAAAGACACCATCACCGAAAAAAACGTTGAACCACTTGCTTTTTTTAAACTCAGATACCAGCAGTCGGTTCCGGTTAACAAAAGGCTTACCATCCAGCCCAGCGCATTTTTTGGAAGTGTGTTAAGCCATGGAACCTACATTCTGCCACAATACAATTTTTACCTGGGCGGTTTGAGAGCCGATAACAAAAATGGAATTTACCCTTTTGTGGGGCTAAATTTTATGCAGGTACGCAATTTAAATGCAATAGTTGGGCGTGTTGATCTGCAATACGAATTTGCCAGAAATTTCTTTGTTTTGCCAAAATATAATATCGCTTTTCATTCGGCCCGTCTGGATGAACTCTTCAGCAACAACAGGGCTGTAAATGGCTGGGGTATTGGCGTTGGCGTTAAAACGATGATTGGTCCCATCGAACTAAATTTTATGTCGTCGGATGTTACCAAAGGTTTTATGGCTTACTTTAATCTCGGATTTAATTTCTAACCAATTTTGAAATACTGATTTGTGGAAATCCTAAACAAAATTCTTGATATTTCGTGGCAGGCTTTTTTGATGACCACACACCAAATCGTGGGCTATTTTGCCGGAGTTTTTATTTTTGGCATTTTGCTTTATTTGCTTGCCCGCTTTACGCGGAATATGTTTGCCAAAAGCTTTGGCGATCGCTCCGAGATTATTATCACTGCATGGATTGGTACGCCGGTTCATGAACTGGGCCATGCGTTTTTCTGCATTCTTTTTGGCCATTCGATAAAAAGGATAAGCCTGTTCAGGCCAAATGCAAAAGATGGAACGCTTGGTTATGTCGAACATTCCTACGATCCACGAAATATTTATCATTTGACCGGGAACTTTTTTATCGGCGCAGGTCCGGTATTTTTTGGCTCGGCCATAATTTTAGGATTGTTGTATTTCCTGTTACCGGATGGCAAAGTCATCATCAGCCAGTTTCGCGCAAATTCGGCTGCACTGCTCATTTCGGACAGTTCGTTTTATGAATTATGGAATGTTTTACAAATAAATACGCGGGAAGTATTTAGCCAGTTAGCCAAATCCGGCAATTTTTCGATGTGGCAGTTCTGGGTCTTCCTGTATGTTTCGATGGCCGTTTCGGCGCACATCGAGCTTAGCCCCCCTGATATTTTTGGAATGTTGAAGGGTTTGCTGGTGATCGTTGTTCTTTTCTTTCTGATCAATGTAATTTACGTCGTCTTTTTTGGTCAGTCTCAAAACTTCATCAATAAAGGGATTCCTGTTTTTAGTTACTTCAACCAGGTTTTTGTTTTAGCGCTGATTTTTTCATTTCTCAATTTCCTGATATCCTTTATCCTTGGAAATCTTTGGAGTTTAATCCGAAACCAATCGCTTGTAAATCCCTTTACACGATAAGTTAACCACATAGGCACAGTAGTGCACAGTAGTTTATTCAAAACATAGAAGGTTTTACCCCGATAGCTATTGAGGCTATTAATTTTCTTTTTGAAAAGTGGTTTATCTCTGTTTTAGACAAATATTAAAAAAGGAAATTTTTTTCTTTTCAAAAAAAACTAATGTGTGCTCCCGATAGCTATCGGGATGCCTAATGTGGTTAACATTTTTCAACTCCCAATTTGAAAAAGATTTGCATCTTTGTTTCATCAAAAAAATAAAATAATCTACATGAAATACAATCGAATTTTACTCAAACTCAGTGGTGAAGCACTGATGGGTAGCCAGCAATACGGAATCGATCCGGTGCGGTTGAACGAATATGCCACCGAAATTGCCGAAGTTGCGAATCAGGGCGTGCAGGTAGCCATCGTGATTGGTGGGGGAAATATTTTCAGAGGACTGCAAGGAGCAAGCAAAGGAATGGACCGTGTTCAGGGCGATTATATGGGTATGTTGGCCACCATTATCAACAGCATGGCTTTGCAGGGCGCTCTCGAAGGTTGTGGAGTAAAAACAAAGCTCACCGGCGGTTTAGCCATCGATCCGATTGTTGAAGAAACCAGCCGCAAGCGGGCCATCGAATATCTTACCGAAGGCAAAGTTGTGATCATCAGCGGTGGGACCGGCAATCCCTATTTTACCACCGACTCAGCCTCTGCTTTGCGCGCCATCGAAATCCAGGCCGACATCATTTTAAAGGGAACCCGTGTTGATGGAATTTATACTGCTGATCCCGAAAAAGATCCAACAGCTACAAAGTTTGATACGCTTACTTTTGATGAAGCATACCAAAAAAATTTGAAAATCATGGATTTAACTGCTTTCACCCTTTGTAAAGAAAACAACCTGCCGATTTGTGTTTTTGATATGAATACCCGCGGAAACCTGTTAAAAGTTGTTTCTGGCGAAAATATCGGAACCATTGTAAAATAAGGTATTTCAGATGGAGAAAAAATTGTCCTTCATCGTAATTCCAATCAAAGTTTTATATTTGCAGTCCTAATACAAAAAGATATTATTTATGACCGAAGAAAGTCAATTTGTTCTGGATGAAGCCAGCGAAGGCATGGAAAATGCAATTTTGCACCTCGAACACGAATTTCAAAAAATCAGGGCCGGAAAAGCCAGCCCCGACATGCTTCAGGATGTCCGCATCGATTATTATGGTGTGATTACACCCATTGGCCAGGCTGCCAACATCAACACGCCTGATGCACGCCTCATCGTGGTGCAGCCTTTCGATAAAAGCATGCTTACGGTGATGGATAAAGCCATCCAGGCCGCCAACCTGGGGTTCAACCCGATAAATAACGGTGAAGTTCTGCGCATTCAGGTGCCGCCACTTACCGAAGAAAGACGCCGCGTTTTGGTAAAACAAGCCAAAAAGGAAGCCGAAGAATCAAAAGTTGCCATCAGGAACATTCGTCGTCTCTCGAATGACGAAGCCAAACAACTTAAAAAGGATGGCATCGCCGAAGATGAAATCAAGAAACTTGAAGATGATATTCAGAATCTTACGGATACCTACATCCGTAAAGTAGATAAACTACTCGAAATTAAGGAAAGAGATATGATGGCGGTTTAAAATTTTGGATGTTGAAAAATACAGGGCAGTTTCATTTTTTGAGATTGCCTTTTTTTATTTTCTCACCTTAAGCTTTGACAACAAAGAAATTAGTATTTTTTCAATTAAAATATTTCTAAAAAAATCAAAAAAAATTTGGCCACAAAATAAACCTGTTTTACTTTTGACCAGTTGGTTAAATCAAATAGTTTAATCAACAGGATAAATCAAATGGTAAAATAATGAACGAACATCAATCAAATGCTGAACAATTAATCCTGCAGGCTGCCCGCAAGGTTTTTATCGAGAAAGGCATGGAAGGCGCCCGGATGCAGGAGATTGCCGACGAAGCCGGCATCAACAAGGCTTTGCTGCATTACTATTTCAGGAGCAAGGATAAATTGTTCCAGGCTGTATTCCTGGAAGCCTTCCAGAAATTCCTTCCACAAATCGAGATGCTGATCAATTCGGAGTTGCCGTTTATTCAAAAACTGGAGATTTTCATCAACAATTACATCACCATCATTATCGAAAATCCATACATTCCCGGATTTATTTTACACGAACTTGCTCAAAACCCGCAGCGGATGGCCGAACTGATGAAAAATCAGGTAGTCGTCGTGCCTGAGTTTCTGGCGCAGTTACAACAAGAAATCAAAAACGGGGTAATAAAACCATTCGATCCAAGGCAAATCCTCATTAATACACTTGCCTTGTGTATTTTTCCCTTCGTTGCCCGCCCCATTATCCAGGCTGTATTTTTTAGTGATAATTCCGAAAATTACAATGTCTTCCTCGAACAGCGGAAAGTGGCCGTTTACAATTTTATTAGAAGCGCAATTTTTATCGAAAAACCATAAATATTTTTAAAGATGAATCTTATCAAAAAATCAGCAATCACTTTTTTGATGTTGCTGATGGTATTAAATCTTAAAGCAGAGGCGCCTGATACGCTAACCCTTGATTATTGCCACAAACAGGCTATCGGATATTATCCGCTTGCCCGGCAAAAACAGTTGTTGGCCGAAGCGACGGGTTTGAAAAATGACAATGCCGACAAAAATTACCTGCCACAATTTGATGTAACAGGCCGGGCAACTTATCAATCGGACGTCACCAAGGTTCCCATCAGTTTTCCGGGTGTTTCGATCCCCACGCCTGACAACGAAGTTTACGACCTTTATCTTGGCCTCAACCAGCTTATCTGGGATGGAGGCATTACCCGCGAACAGAAAAACATCGAAAATGCCGATTTACAAGTCAGTCAGCAGCAGGTGGAGGTTGAACTTTACAAGGTTAAAGAAAGGGTGAACGGTCTTTTTTATAAGATTTTGCTCTACAAAACCAGCAAAGAAGCGCTGCTCATCAACCGCCAAAACGTTGTCGAAAAATTGAAGGAACTAAGT
>CAJATL010000393.1 GCA_903944895.1 uncultured Bacteroidota bacterium | reverse complement strand
TTTGAATTTTCAAAGCACGTTTTTCTGACATAAATGAGTGCTGCTGCCTTGCAGACTAATTTTGGCATCTGGCACGCCGGTTAATTAATTTATGCAGTGATAATCACAGCTAAGCCAAATTCCGGTCAAGCCTGGCGGTCAGAAATTTTAGCGCAGCGTTAAAAAATTTCTGAAGCCACCCAACGGGCGGATGGCCATTGCCAGAATAGAAAGAAGTAATTAATGGCAGTCCGGGCTTGACAAAGGATATTTGGCTGGCTGTACCTTTGCATGAATTAATAACCACCCCTACAGATTTGAGAAAGGAGGGAGACGAACAAAAAAAATGGGGCTTTCGCCACCTTTTTATTCTTCGAAATCGGCTTTGTTGTAAAAGCCTGAATCAAGAGCACCATGGATGTTTTTTAACATGTGATGCTCTGAATGAGAGCAATTGTCCATTTTTTCTTTGACAATTTCTACAATTTGTAAATGTGAAGCTGTAAGGTCGGCTCCGTTGTTTGACATTTCCATGATGTCGCTGATGTAAGAAGCATATTCTAAATTTGTCATGTGTGTTTGCCCTGCCCTGGGACTAATTTTGGCATCTGGCACGCCGGTTTAATTAAATTTATGACATGATACCACAGTTAAGACAAATTCTAAGTCAAGCCTTTAGGTCAGATATTTTAGCGCAGCGTAAAGAAATATCTGAATAAACCCAACGGGCGAACAGGCAATTTTTGATTAAGAAATAAAAATTCAATTGCCTGTTCGGGCTTTACTGAGATATTTGGCTGGCTGTACCTTTGTCATAAAATTTAAGTAATAGTGTGGGTGGGATCCAAAAAAAATCACGAGAACCCGATGTTTGAGGGGTTTTTATTACATCACTTTTTGATTATCAAAAAATGTACATTTGTTGGGTAAAGTAAAGCGCAACAACGTTTCTCCTATCCAAAGAAAATTGGATTAAATTGGGAAGTATTGTTTCGTGTATAAAAATGTTATGCACAAGCACTGGTAACTCATTAATCAATCATATGAAAAATGTATTTTTAGTTTTTCTATTACTTATTTCAATCCATGTAATTAAAGCTGAAGCTTGGGCATTTACTGTAATTGCTGAACATGGTTTGTCGATCCGAACAAAACCAAACCTTGAGTCCAAAATAATTTCGACAGTTCCTTTTGGAGAAATTGTTTTGAGCGAAAACCCTAACAGTTCTTCTCATCTTGACACAATTGATGGGGAAATCGGCTACTGGCTGAAAGTCCGTTACAATCAACAAACTGGTTTTATGTTCACTGGTTTTCTTGTTTTTGGAGATGTATTCCCATTGTCACGAGCAGACACGATTCCCTATGTTATCATAGATGAGTGGGCTGAATATTCAGAAGAAGGGAAATATTGTCCAGGTTTTTATGATCCTTCACACTACATACCAAATTTCTATTGGTATGGAATTAAAAATTTGGATACTACAACGATTATCACTAGTACAATTGTACTTCCTGAATACAACCCAAATCGTTGGAATAAGGATGATAAGATACAATTTGATGTAAAATTAAGGGTGGAAAATCAAAAAAGTTTTGATTTTGTATTTGGATCAAAATATAAATTAGAACCATGTGAGATTAAGTCCAATAAGTATTTTGGACTTGATTCGAAAATTGGTGTATTCATCTATCCAGAACAATCAGTAAGGATACAACCGTTTATTACAGGTTATAGAATACATGGCTCTGAAGAAATAAACTTACTGAAAGGCTCTGAGAATAAAATAAATAGAAAGTACACCCTCGATTTAATTCGTTACACTGACACTATTTTGATAAAAAACATGAATAAAGTCTTTGAATTAAATAGGCCGGCCAGAATACATGCAGAGTTTGAAAACCCAACATTATATTGGAGTGGAGACATTAATAATGATGGAAATCCTGATCTCATTTTAAAGCGTAGAACAATGAGTGAATCATACGCAGGAGGACGATTACATTTAATAATATCACAAGTAGAAAATGGCAAAATTGAGTATTACGCGACCTCAACAGGAATAGATGACCAGAAAATTAAATAAATGCCAGTGCCTAACAGCGGCTCATATTGCATGCCTTGCATCCAGGTCATCAAGACAAGAAATTGTATATTTGAGCATCGTGAACATCAACAAACATAAAGGTATAGAAGCGGCACGCAACATAGCCGCCAAACGTTACGAATAAAAAAAATGAGCCACGTCCTTTAACGTGGCTCAATATTTCAATAATTTTCTTTAGGGGCTATGTGAAAAGAAAAGTATAAAAACGTTTCCAAACGGTTCTTTTTTTTCGCCAACCGTTTCAGCAGAGAATATGACAAAAAAAAACCCGTTTCCGGGTTCTTTTTAGAAGATTTCAGTTAAAATGGAAGTACCGGTTGGGCTGTTGTGGTGATTGCATGAATCAAATCGTGCCTCAATTCCTTGTTTGATTCGATGTTCTTGCGAACCAGTGCGCTTCCGTGTCCGATTTTGCGATCTTTGAAAGAG
>CAJATL010000392.1 GCA_903944895.1 uncultured Bacteroidota bacterium | reverse complement strand
TCGCATAATCCGGAATTTGAAGACGGCGAGCAGTTGCGGGATTTTGTGTATGTAAAGGATGTGGTTGATGTGCTTGTTTATTTTATGAAGAATCAGAAGGCATCGGGGCTTTACAACCTTGGCACCGGCGAGGCACGTACTTTTCTTAACCTGGCTAATTCGACATTCTGGGCACTTGAACAGGAACCTGACATCGAGTTTATTGATACTCCGCTTGATATCCGCGATAAGTACCAGTATTTTACCGAAGCCGACATGACCAAACTGAGAAATTATGGCTACACAAAACCATTTACTTCCCTTGAAGAAGGTGTGGAGGATTATGTGAGTAACTATTTGGTGCCTTTTAAATACCTCTAAAGCATTGGTTTTGGGTGTAAGGAGGTTATCCATTGGAATGAGGCATTGACAATAGGCGGTTGTAAGTTGGAATAATTGACTTTTTCCAGTAGTAATCGAATCAGTGAAATCTCTATAGTTAAGAGCTTTAAAGGGCCAAATTTCCGGCTGAGATAAATGTTTTTGGATTTAATCTCATAAAAAAAAACCGCTCAAATGAATGGGCGGTTTTTGATAAGGATCAGGTTCTTTCCAAAAATGGGCTATTCGGAACCGTTGATGGACGATAGAGTAGGGAAAGTGGAGTAATCGCCTGTTAATGCCCGCTTAATATCGCACAGGCAAATACTTTGCAGCTCGTTATTGTTTTCGATATTAGTGTTATCGGTTTTACAAATGCATTCGCATTCGTGGCAAACGGCGCATTCGTCGTGGTCGCAACCGGTGAATGAAACTGCAAACAGCACAAACATTATTAAAACAAGTGTCTTTTTCATGTAAAATATTTTTAATGATTAGAAATGGGTAATTTGAGATGATCTAAAGCAAGACATCGTTTACTGAATGATTAAAAATAAGTTATTCGGGCGGTTGCCATACAGATGGCGAAATTCCAAATGAAAATTGATGGGTGATATCGAAAATAAATGGGGTAGCTGTTTTATAAAACGATGAATTGTCAGAACTGGCAATCATATCTTCGGTGCAATGATCGGTAATTTCAGATGAAAAGAATACATTGCTTTGGATATTTGCCAATGAATGGAAAGCATGGGGCATAGTTGCCGGATGACAGCAAAAACCTAGCGAAATCAATACGATACAAAAGATGCCTGATGCTTTTTTCATGAATAAACACATTTATAAATCAGTTTTGTTGTAGCCCATTAGTTGCCAATAATTGATTCATTTTCGACCCAAAAAGCACTACAATAAATATGATTTACTGCTGTAAGTTGTATGCAGATATTTCCGAGCTGTTGTGCCACCGACTTCGCCGAGGAAGTCTCTGTAAAGAGCCTTAATTTCGGGGTTTTCGTGACAATAGCGCGTTGAAGCTTGCACATCGGCGCTATTTAAGGCACTAATTCGCTTTTCGATTTTACTGCTGGTAGTATGTTGCCCGGCACCTCCAACACATCCGCCTTTGCACGCCATCACTTCGATGAAATCGTATTTGCAGGAGCCGTTCATCACTTGTTCGAGTAACGTTTTAGCATTTCTCATTTCGTAACACACAGCTACGTTTAGCGTGGTTGTTCCGATGGTAACACTTGCCTCCTTTAAACCTGAAAGACCTTGAACCTGTTGCAGCTCGAGAAGGTTGCCGGGAGGATTGGCGCCTGTTAAATTGTAGTAGGCAGTTCGGAGGGCGGCCCGCATGACTCCACCGGTATTACCAAAAATAATACCTGCACCGGACGCTGCACTCATGAGTGAATCGAAGCTTCCGGTTTGTTCTGTCAGGTTGATGCCCTGGTTTTTTAACAAGTAGGCTAATTCTTTTGTGGTAATCGCAATGTCGGTTCCTTGCAAGCCGTCGATCGGTAGTTCTTCACGGGTTATCTCATACTTTTTAGCCGAACATGGTGTGATTGCTACATGTATGATATTTTGCGGAGCGATGTTTTTGTTTTGAGCAAAATAGCTTTTGACCAACGAACCTTGCATCGCGATTGGGCTTCGGGCGGTTGATAAATAATTGAGAAGCGAGGGGTAATAAATCTCGACATACTTAACCCAGGCCGGACAGCAACTTGTAAACTGTGGCATGTCGGTGTTTCCCAAAAAGCGTTTCTGTAGTTCAGCAGCCTCTTCCATAATCGTTAAATCGGCGCTGAAGTTGGTGTCGAGCACATAATCGAAACCAGCAGCACGGCATGAGCCAACCAGGTTTTCGACCAAAAATGAACCTGCAGCCACATCAAAGTAATCGCCAATTCCTACTCGCACCGATGGTGAAATTGATGCAATGACAATCTTTGATGGATCGTTGATTGCATCTAACACATCTTTCCATTGATACTTTTCGGTTAAAGCATGTTCTTCGCAGGCCATGATGCAGGTTCCGCAATGAATGCAAACATGTTTTGATGAACTTGCTTTGTAAGTTCCATACACCTTTTGCTTTTGTGCGCAGGCTTCAACACAGTCGCCGCACTCTTCACATTTTTTTCGCAGGAATGCAATTGCAGGATTGTCGTTTTGTATGGGCAAGTAGTCTAATTCGCAACTATTTGGTGAACCAAAACTATCCTTGGCACAGGCACCCAGGAAACCCGCTCCTAAAACAAAGGAGGCGTTGTAAACCAGCAGGTCTTCAATAAATTTTCTTCTGTTAACTTTTTTCATTCATGCTAAATTTTTAAATGGCCTTTAAGTTCCATATCTTTTCAACATAATTTGGTGTATTAAAAATCGAAAAGATCAGATAAAAATCCTTTTTTACGTCTTGGTTGATTTCCATAACCATCATGCGAATCGTGCCGGTTTTCGTACCGGTTGTCATAATGACTATCATGGTCTTGTCGAAACATACCAGGTGAACCCTGCTCATATGAACGTTGGATTATTTTTTCAAGCTCACCTCTGTCTAACCACACACCTTTGCAGACGGGACAATAGTCTATTTCGACGCCTTGCGTATCAGACATTGCTAAATTATTGTTACATCTTGGACAATTCATAGTTTAATTTTTTTTAATTATTATTTGGTGCCCTTCCAAATGGCATCAATGATACCCTGGACGCCGTTTTCGGTGATATAACTCAGTACATTGTAAATTAATGGAAATAACATGATCACAACGCCAACAACTACAATTGCAACAAGTATTACTGCAAAAATGAGTATGGCTTTTAGCTTAGGATTGTCGCGCAGCATGTTCAAAAGCATGTGCTTTATGTCGCTATGCTGGCTGTGGGAATGTGATGACGAGCGATATTTGTTATGCCCGTATTCATCATACTTGCCATGATTGTATTCGTGGCCGCGATTATGATGTTTGTTACCGTGTCCAAAAAATTCGTCAAAACCCATAATAGTAAGTTTTAATTGTTTATTTAAATTGATTAGAAAAAATTGATTGGAAATTCATTTTTAGAATAGTCCGATTTTTAAAGCTGCCGAATAGCTTATCCCCGCAAAGTCGTTTTCGGTTAAATTATTGAAAGCGACATCACCAATAAACCTGTAGCCGACGCCAACATCGAGTTTCAGGTACTTCCAGAGATTAATCTCAAGGGCAGCACCTGGCTCGAAGTAAGCAAAACTGGCATCGCCCTGAGGGACATCGCCGGTTTCGTAAGCATCTTTAAGGTCGAGTTCGGTATGCCCGATACCAGCTTCGAGCTGAATATTAGGATGAACAACTTTATCAGGAAAAAAAGAATATTCGCCTTTAATTCCGGCGTATTGCTGGTCGAGGTAGAGCTTATCATTTGTTTCTCCAACCGGAGTGTTCTCGGAAATGATAAACTTGTAGGAAAGTCCCAGCGATATTTTTTCGTTGAATATTACCCCGGCACCAAGGCCGGGAAGTACGGCCGTTGATCCGGCAATATTCCCAACATGGCACGAAGGGCTGAGAAAATAACCAAGATGCAGTTTTCCGTTCCCGAAGACTGTTTTGGTTTCTTTATCGGTTTGTGCCGCCGCACTGATAGCGATGGCGCAAAGCAGTATTACTATTTTAATTTTCATGATGTTTAAATTTTAAATTTGTTTAGTCGAAACAATGATTTCAGGCTTTTCCAGTAGATAAATACATGGATCAGCATCAATCCTAATAAAATAAACCCATTGATACTGTGAATTTCTTCGATTCCGCCCTCTTCGATATCGAATGCCAGCAATAAGGCAACTACAAATTGCACTATCACCGAAAGGAGTAGCAAAACCGAACTGATTGGCCGTATCAGGCTATTAATAATTGTTGTGTTATGCATGTTTTTATAAAAATTTATTGTCCTCGATATGATTATGACTTACATCCAGTGGCTCGGCATGGATGTAAACTTCGCTTCGGGCGATGATGGCTTTGATTTCGTTTTCGATTTTATCACAAATCTCGTGGACGTAGCGAAAATTTAAATCGGCATCCAGATGAATGTTGAATTTGATGAAGGTATCGGCGCCGGCGGTACGAACTTTTAAGCTATGAAAATGCTTTACTTCGGGAAAGGCCTCCAAAACTTGCTGCACCACCTTGATTGTGCCGTTGGGCGCTTTGTCGAGCAAAACATCGGCGGCCTTTTTGCCAAGTTTGTACGAAACAAACAAAACAATTAAAGCAACCACAAGCGCAGCAACCGAATCGGCAAAGAAGAAACCGAAGTTTGCACAAATCAATCCAAACAAAACCACAGCCGAACTCCAGATGTCGGTAGAGAAATGCAGCGCATCGGCTTCGAGGGCCTGGCTATTGTGCTTTTTGGCGGCTTTCGACAACATCCGGGAACGATTAATATCAATAATAATCGAACTTACAACCACAATATAGCTCCAAACAGTTACCTGGATGTGCGTATTGCCCGAAACGAGCCTGGATATGGCTTCAAACAGAATCCATGCACAGGTTATCAGTAGAAGGATGGTTTCGATGAAGGCCGAAAAATTCTCAATCTTTCCGTGGCCGTAATTGTATTTTTCGTCGGCGGGCTTATCGGAAATCCTAACCGAGAAATAGGTAATAATAGCGGCAACAAGGTCGAGTCCCGAGTGCAAGGCCTCCGACAGAATACCCAAACTCCCCGTTAAAACACCAATTACCAGCTTAAATCCTGTTAAAAATATGGCAGCAAATACCGATATCAAAGCCACCTTTTTTTTCTCTTTTACCATAGCTATGGGTTATCACATAAAAGTAACATGCAGGAAATCTGCAATGATTAAAAATCGAAAAGAAATTCCGGGAGATTAGGAAAATTTTGGCGGCTGCCAAACGTCTGTGGTAAAGTTGTTTTCGGGGTTGGTGGTCAGGATAGGAAAAATATCGTTCAGGGCAGGGATTTTGTTTGATTTAGCTTTTGAATCGTTAAGCAAAAACACATTCTCGCAGTGGTCGGAATGAACAAAGTGAATATTATCTGAAAAATCGGTACACCCATCGCAGGCGATTGCCTGGTTATGAAAAAATACATTCGTAATAAAACCGCCATCAGCCAAAATAACGGTAAGGCTGAGCGCTATTATTAAAAAGTACGTCTGTTTTATTGTTTTTTTCATTCCAGCGAAAACGTAACTGTCTTCTTTAAATTGCAGCAAAAAGCTGTTGTCAGTAAATTTTCATTTCTCCTGGTAATTTATCTTAATCATTTGGATTTAGATCAGCCTACAGATTTTGGAATCGGATACCTGCTTGTGTTTTAGATAAAATATTGTCAAATCATTGCATGTTAGGATGTTTCCACAATAAAATATTGTTATTAAATGGGTGCTGTTTTTTAAGAAACCGTCGTTAGGTTTACTTTGTTTGAAAATTAGTGTTAATAATTTAACATAAACTTATTGTAAACAGGTCAGGTTGAAATTATTTATAATACTTTTGCCTGCTAATTTTAGACTATCTCCCAACATGGAATTTCTTTACATTATTATTGCTTTAGTCCTCATTTTTGACTTCATCAATGGTTTTCATGATTCGGCAAATTCAATTGCAACCGTTGTTTCCACTAAAGTACTCTCACCACTTACAGCTGTTATCATGGCTGCGTTCTTCAATTTTATTGCTTTTTTGATTTTCCCGCTGAAGGTTGCTTCAACGATGGGAAAGGGAGTAATAAATCCGGATGTTATCAACCTTAATGTTATTGCAGCCGCTGTGATTGCTGCTATTTTGTGGAATCTGCTCACCTGGTGGTATGGCCTTCCTTCAAGTTCATCACACACTCTTGTAGGTGGGTTAGTGGGTGCAGCAGTGGCCAGCTCAGGCTGGGGGACAGTGGTTTTTGCCGGCGTTATGAAAATCGTAATTTTTATCATCATTGCT
>CAJATL010000391.1 GCA_903944895.1 uncultured Bacteroidota bacterium | reverse complement strand
GTTTGCAGCATCCGCCGGAGCAAACTTCCCGACCCTGAAAAGATTGGAAATGCCGGAAGTTTTTTCAAAAACCCGCTTGTTACAAACGAAAAATACCTCAACCTCATCAAAGATTTCCCCGGTTTGGTGGCTTTTCCGGCAAACGACAGAAATTATAAATTAGCGGCTGGCTGGCTTATCGAAAACCTCGGATGGAAAGGTTTCAGGCGCGGCGATGCCGGCGTTTGCAAAACCCAGGCATTGGTTTTGGTAAATTACGGACAAGCAAAAGGCTCAGAAATTACCGATCTTGCCAATGAAATTAAGTTTTCCGTAAAAAGCCGCTTTGGTGTTGACCTTGAGATGGAGGTAAACATCGTCTGAAAAATCAGACAATTCAACTCCATCAATGGTTTGGTTTTGAAAACTATTGCGGAAATCTAAAAACTACTTCGATTGCTTTTAGCGCTCAAATTCATTAATAAATCTTAAAAGTGAAAACCTTTTTTACATTAATACTGTTTAAGGAATAAATTAAATAATTAAACACTATGAAAACTTTTACTCACAAGCTCAAACTCATTTTCAGCCTCATTGCCGCGCTGGTCTTAGGGTTTCAACTAAATGCACAGGTTATTCTTACAAGCCCGAACGGTGGCGAAACCTGGGTGAATGGTACGACCGAAACCATTACTTTTAATAACCTGGGGATTAATGATTACTTTGAAATCATGTTCTCTCCGGATAACGGGCAAAATTATTATTCCATCGATTTTATCTATGCTCCATCAGGCCAAAATTCGGTTTCGATAAATGTTTTGTATGCACCGACAGACGAGGCAAAAATCCAGGTGGTAAACTACAGTTTTCCCTCAAATTTTGATGTGAGTGATGCGCCATTTTCAATTATAAATCCTACGCTGCTCATCACCAAACCTGTTTATCTCGAACTTAACTATCAGAATCTCCCTATTTTGGTAACCTGGCTGCGAAGTGATCCGACCACCATCGTTGATGTTTCGCTTTCGCTGGATAATGGATTAACCTGGACTTTAGTTGGAGAAGACATTAATAGTACCGAATTTACATTTATCGCCCCGGCGCAATCGTCTTCGGCGGCGAGGGTAAAAATCACCAATATTGCCGATGAAACCGATTTCTCGGTCAGCGACCAGTTTTACATTTTTCCTGAGCCTTCTATAACTTTACTTTCGCCAAACGGAGGCGAAATCTGGGATTGGTCGGAGCAAACCGCAACCATTGAATGGTCGGGTGAAAACCTGTTGAGCTACATTGATGTTTACTTTTCGACGGATGGCGGAACCACTTATTCCTACCTCACCTCTGGTTATTCATCGCCTAATGGTGGCAGCACCCAGGCGTCCATTCCCTACATCAATACCGAAAATGCAAAAATCAAAGTTGTTGATGGCTCCGGAATTGCAGACGAAAGCGATAGTCCGTTCACGGTTTTCATACCACCTTTAGTTATCTACTATCCTACAACAAATTATAATTATTATGCTGGCGGAGATCTTACTATCAGTTGGTGGTCTTATCAGATTGATCTTGTGAAAATCGAATTGTCATTGGATAATGGGTTGAATTATACTACAATTGCCGAAAACATAAATGCAAATCTTAATATTCACTATTATGAAATACCACCGACTACTTTTGCCGAAGAATGTGTTGTGAGGATTTCAGTTCAGAATGACCCGTCCCAGTTCGACCTTAGCGAAGTTTTTGAAATTTTGCCTCCACCTACAATAACAGTTGTTACCCCAAACGGCGGCGAAATGTGGGAAACCAACACCCAGTATGAAATCGAATGGACTTACGATAACATGGTTTATGACTATACAAATATCTGGATTGATTTTTCGGCAGACAATGGGCTTACCTGGCAATACGTGGGTTCAGTTTTCCAATACGGGCAGGTAACTTCATACACCTGGAACAGCCCTGCTGTGGAATCTGATAATTGCTTATTCAGAATCCGTGATGCTTACCTTGCTAATGTTGAGGATGTGAATGATGCGCCATTTTCGGTAAGAAATATTCCAACAACCCCGATTTGTATGGTTTCGGTGGATCAGATGAGCGGGAAAAACATAATCGTCTGGGAACCTGTAGAAAGTGAGCTCATCGAAGAATATGTGGTGTATCGCGAAACCAATCAGTCGAATGTTTACCAGGAAATAGGCTCGGTTCCCAAAAATGATGCAACGGTTTTTATTGATCTGAGTTCAAATCCAATCGTTCAGGCAAGCCGATATAAACTTGGCTTCAGAGATTCGGAAGGCTTCGAATATCCCAAAAGCGATTTCCATCAGACCATCCATCTTACCATCAGCCCTGGTGTTGGGAATTCGTGGAATTTAATCTGGAGCCCATACCTTGGTTTCCAGGTTCAGTCGTACAATATTTATCGTGGCGATGCACCTGATGCTATGGAACTAATTGCAACAATTTCGGGCAACTTTACCTCTTACACCGATTTTGGTGCTACCGGTGGCGGCGTTTATTACATGGTCGAAGTGGTTAGTCCAAATCCATGTTCACCAGGAAATATGCTTAACGGAATTAATTCGTTTGGCAGCACAACATCAAATGTTGCATCCAATGTTTTGACAGCTATTGCTGATCAAAAGGAAAACCAAAACAAGCTGGTCGTTTATCCGGTTCCTGCAAATCAATTGGTAACTGTGAAGTTTACAGATGCGATTCAGGGAAAAGCCATCATTGAGGTAATTAATCAATTGGGGCAGGTGGTTAAAACTTCCGAAATTTCGGTCAATGGCCAGGAATCAGTATTCCGGTTAGATGTTTCGGACCTCAACAACGGAATGTATTTTCTCGTGTTCCAGAACAGCAACAACACCACAACTACGCGTTTGATCATCAACAGATAAAATCTCATATTTATATCAAAAACTAAAACCGGAGGCAAAAGCTTTCCGGTTTTTTTTTGGTTGCAAAAAAGGTTTCACCTTTCCGAAAAGGTGAAACCTTTAAACTTTTAGGCTGACAGATTTTAATAGAACATAACCTGACAGCGTGCTCAACACCTGTACAAATCAATAATTGAAGGATTTTTATATCGATCGAATAGTTTGCCGGGGAGGGATTGGCGAAAACAGAAGGTAATATCAGGTCTTTTTATATCGGGTTTTCATGATTTTTGGATTTTGGCTTGAATGAAAAATACCAAGAATGTAGCAATTGTCGCCTTTCACTTCAAAGAAAACCAAAAAAGGAAAGCGTTTGATGCTCACTTTTCTCATTTCCTGATACAGCTTGGGAAATTGACCCGGGTTATTTTTGATTCTTTCAAAAGCAGAAACTACAGTTTGGTAAAAATCTTGTCCAAGTCCTTCGCTTTGCTCATTGTAAAATTTGATGCTTTCGTGCAAATCCAATTCGGCAAATGGAGAAATTTTCAGTTTCATTGCTGCAAAAACTTATGTTTTACATCTTCCCAATCAGGGTATTCGTCGTGATGTTGCAAAAAATGGCTGTATCTGAGGTCGAATTCATTTTTTTGCTCTTCCGACAAAATGCACTCCTCCTCTTCGATGATTTGTAAAAAGTCGTACTCCTTGGTTTGAGTAAGCGATTGCAAATAAGTGAGGAGGTTTTTGGCCAATTTGTTTTCCGTTTTCTCAATTCTTATGGTAAAAGCCATGATTAAAATATTTTTTGGATGATTACCTGAAACCGCTGTTTTTAAACTGTTTATATATTTATTTGCCTGATTTATCCGGCTGATAAATTAATTTACAAAGTTAAGCCAAAAAGAGATTATTAATGAAAGTATGGCAGTTTTATGCCAAATCAAAGTCAATTGAAAGATGTAAGTTTTTTTGGTTCAGATTCCGAAAAAGGTTTCACCTTTCCGAAAAGGTGAAACCTTTAAAAATATCCTCTCTGTGTTCTCTGTGCCTCTGTGGTAAAAAAGCAAATTCCTTAATTCATCGCCGGCTCGTTGGGGAAATTTGTCCAGTTTTTGTATTGGCCGCCAAGCTCAAGCAGTGTTCGTTTCCACAAGGATTTAGGATCGGCATTCATCATAGCTTCGGCGCTGATTGACGAAACCACCCAGGAATCACGCTTCAATTCCATGTTGAGCTGATTTGGAATCCATCCGGAATAACCAATAAAAAAGCGAATATTTGTTTCGTTGATCAAATCAAGTGAGATCATCTCTTTTATGCGTTCGATGTCGCCGCCCCAGTAAAGCCCTTCGATAATTTTTATACTGTTTTCGATTTCCTCTCCCAGGGTGTGGATAAAAAAAAGGCTATCGGTTTTTACCGGACCTCCAAGGTAAATTTTTGAATCAAAACCCGGAAAATCTTTAACCACTTCGTCAAACTTCAGATCCATCGGCTTGTTGATGATCACACCAAAAGTGCCGTCTTTATTATGTTCCACCAACAAAACCACTGAGCGTTTAAAATAATAATCGGGCATAAAAGGCTCCGATATCAGGATTCTACCCTGTGCAGGCTTCACATTGTTGGTCTTGATATTTATGAGGTCGCTAAAATCTTCCATCACTTAAAATTGTTCTATTTTTGGCCTTCAAAATTTCTTAATCTAAAATCACCGGCAATACAATGACTTTTGAGGATAAAAGTAAGATTTATCAACGACTTCGACAAGAATTTCCTGTTTTTATTTATGAGGGCTTTTCGATAAACCTGAATAACGACGGGTTGTCGGGCAGGTTTAGATTTAATTTGTCGGACAAATATTTTTTTGAACCTAAATTCTCGATACCCAAAAAACATTTTCTCGATTTCGACATCGACCGCGATGACTTGGAAAATCTCGTCTTCCACATCGGGATGGTCGAGCTGGTGAGTTACTGGAAGGCAGCCTGTTCGCCGAAAGTACTAATAAAACCGGCATTTTTGAACCCGGCTCAGGTTGATTGGTGGAAAAATCTATATTTTCATGGGCTTGGCGAATTTTTTTATACCAACGGCATCACTCCCGACCCCGATTCATTTATGGAACTTTCTTTGGTTGGAAAAATGGAATTTAAAAAATTTGGTTTTTCGAAAAACGAGCAAATTTTGGTTCCTGTCGGAGGAGGCAAAGATTCGGTGGTCACGCTCGAAACGCTGGTAAAAAATGGTTCCCACGTTCGGCCGCTCATCATGAACCCGCGCGGTGCCAGCCTCGAAACTGCCGCTGTAGCCGGTTTTCCCGAAAGTGAGATTCTCACCATCAACAGAAGCATCCATCCACAATTGATCGAACTTAATAAACAAGGTTTTTTAAATGGTCACACCCCATTTTCAGCTTTGCTGGCTTTTTCGTCGTTGCTTGCCGGAAAACTTGCAAACGTTGGCAGCATCGCACTTTCAAACGAATCGAGCGCCAATGAGGCCACGGTTCAGGGTACCTCCATCAACCATCAATATTCGAAATCTTTTGCTTTTGAAAAGGATTTCAGAGAATACGTAGCCGGTTTTATTTCGGATGATTTTGATTATTTCAGTTTTCTCAGGCCCATCAGCGAGTTGCAGATTGCAAAAATCTTTTCAAAATCACCACAGTATTTTACAACTTTCAGGAGTTGTAATGTGGGAAGCAAAACCAATGTGTGGTGCGGCTCCTGCGCAAAGTGTCTGTTTACTTTCATCATTCTGACTCCCTTTACGGGGATAGAAACAACCGAAAGGATTTTTGGGAAAAACCTGCTCGATGATGCTTCGCTCAGGCCAATCTTTGACGAACTTACAGGCCGAACCTCCGCCAAACCTTTTGAATGTGTGGGCACGGTTGAAGAGGTGAATGTAGCTTTGGCTGCAATTGTAAAAAACTACGGAAACAGGGAGCTTCCGGTGCTTCTACAATATTTCAGGACGCTGCCAGAATTTGAGATTTCTAAAAATCTTGACCTCAATAATCTGATTACCCAATTTAACGGCCAGCATTTTTTGACCGGCAATTTTGAAAAAATAATCAGGGAAGCCATTTTATGAAAGAATTACTCGAAAAATATGTTTCAGGCAAAAAGGTGCTTATCCTCGGTTTTGGCCTCGAAGGCAGGTCAACCTTGAAATTGCTGCGCCGGTATTTTCCTGATTTAAATCTTGCTGTCGCTGATAAAAACACAAACCTCGACATTTCTGGATTGGAAAACGATGCTCATCTAAATTTTATCCTTGGCGAAAACTACCTTGAACAAATCCCGCTTTTTGACGTGGTTTTTAAAACACCCGGCATTTCATTAAATGGCTTAACCATAAATTTGGGCAACACAATCCTGCTCTCGCAATCGTCGGTTTTTATCGAAAACTACAAACAACAAATCATCGGAATAACAGGCACCAAAGGCAAAAGCACAACTTCAAGCCTCATTTTTCACCTGCTTCAAACGGCAAGAAAAGATTCGGTTTTTGTTGGAAATATCGGGCAGCCACCTTTCGATGTCATCAGCAAAATCAACAGCCAGACCATTATCGTTTTCGAAATGTCGTCGCACCAGCTTGAGCATACCTTTTTTTCACCGCACATTGGCATTTTGCTCAATGTTTTTGAGGAACATCTCGACCATTATCATTCGTTCGAAAAATACAGTCTGGCAAAGCTGAACATCGCAAAATATCAAACCAGCGCCGATTATTTCATTTTTAACGGGAAAGATGCCTGGCTTAATGATTTCATTAATCAAGGTCAGACCAAAGGCCTCAAAATCGGTTTTGCCTCTTCTTCCTCACCGGAAGCCGACATCTACATCGAAAACGAAACCATTAAATGTTCCTTCCTTGACCGGAAACCGATTCCCATCAGCGAGCGGACTTTACGCGGAAATCACAACCTCAACAATATTCTTGCAGCAACAGCAGCATGTTTGCTGCAAAATATTGCTGAAAAAGACATCGAAACCGGGATAAAGACTTTCAAACCACTCGAACACCGGCTCGAATATGTGGGAACTTTTTGTGGCATCGAATTCATCAACGATTCCATTTCAACCATCCCCGAATCGACCATGGAGGCCGTTAATACCATCGAAAACACGGACACGATTATTCTCGGAGGCTTCGACCGGGGCATCGATTACCGGCAATTAATTCGGTTTCTGGCCGATTCGTCCATTCACAATTTTATTTTTACAGGACCCGCCGGGAAACACATGCTTGACGAATTTTCGATCCTGAAAAAGGGGTTTCAACAGACGTTTTTTATCCAAAGTTTCAACGAATTACCTGCAATTATTTCCGGCAATACAAAACCCGGAAAAGCCTGCCTGCTGTCGCCCGCAGCTTCGAGCTACGACCAGTTTAAAAATTTTGAGGAACGCGGCCGGCTATTCAAAAAAATAGCAGGACTCATTGGTGAATCCTGCCATTAAATTTTTGCAGAAAAAAAGATTGGCGATTAAGCTTCCTTTTTCTTTGCCGGCTTTTCATCGGCTTTCATTGCTTCAGCTTTCTTTTGATCTTCTTTGAGTTCGGCTGCTTTAGCCGCTGCTTTTACCACTGCTTTAGCTTCTGAAGCTGTTTTATTATCGTCAACAACTACGTTGTGCGCAATTGCATCAACTTTTGCCCTGTTTACATCGCGGGGCCTTGTAACGCCATAACTTTTGTTTATGATTTTTCCTCTTCTGGTCTTTTGATCACCTTTGCCCATAATATTGCTTTTTATATGTTTTTGAATTTTTTTTTGTATTGGCCGCAAAATTAATTAAATATTCCGTTTTTCGGCTCAACTAATGTGAGAAACTACATTTTAGCTAAAAATTCTTTTTCGATCAGTTCGCTCATCTTGATTACATTTCTGGCCCAGTTGAGTTTTAAATCGAGTTTTTCTTCCTCGCTCAACTGCCAGTTCAAGCCCGAATTTCTGATTTTCTCGGTAAGATAGTGCAGCGAAATTCCCGCTGAAACCGAAATATTGAAACTCTCCGTAAATCCATACATGGGAATTTTTACAAATTCATCGGCCAAATCGAGCGCATTTTCGGTAAGTCCGCGCATTTCGGTTCCAAAAACCAAGGCGATGGGCCCACTTTCGATGGGCAATTCCTGCAGAGTGACATCATTTTTATGTGGCGTAGTTGCCACGATGCGATACCCCTGGCTTTTTAAAGATTTCAGCGCATCGGGCGTGTTATTTTCTTTCCCGCTGTGGTTGATAATCGTCAGCCATTTTGATGAACCGAGGGCGATGTCAGGATTTAGCTCATACATATTCTGGTTTTCGATGATGTGAACATCCTGAACGCCCAGGCAGTCGCAGCTTCGCAAAACGGCGCTGGCATTATGCGGCTGATAAAGATCTTCGAGCACCACGCTTAAATAACGGGTTCGTTTTTGAACGATCTGATCAAATTTCGATTTCTTGTTTTCGGTAAGAAATCCCGATAAATACTGATACAACAGCAGCTTTTTTTCAAAATCCATGATGAAAAATGAGTTTAAAAATTTCCTTTCGGATAAAGGTTTTCCCACCATTCCGGCTGATCTTTGAGCCATTTATCGAACCAGGCAAAAATGGTGTTTTGCCAGAGTATCCGCTTTTTGTAATCGAGGATGTGATGATTCTGTCCTTCGATTTCAATCATTTCGACAGGTTTTCCGAGCAATTTTAAGGCAGTGTAAAGCTGGATGCTCTCACCTGTCGGCACATTGGTATCCTCGCTGCCATGGAGCAGCAATAAAGGAGTGTTGATTTTGTCGGCATTAAAAAGCGGACTTTGGTCGATGTAAATCCGGCTCTTATTCCACGGAAAACTATTGGCCGCTGCCACCGAATTGTACAAATAGCCCCAATAACCCTCGCCCCAATAACTCGAAATCGAGCTGATGCCGGCGTGTGAAATTGCTGCGGCAAAAATATCGGTGCGGGTTTGCAGCAACATCGTCATAAAACCGCCGTAAGATGCTCCGATGCAGCCAACTTTTTTTGCATCAATAAAATCATGGGTTTCGATAAAAAGCCGTGTTCCTTTGATAATTTCGTCAGCCACGGTTATTCCCCAGTTATTTACATGCATGGCCGAAAAAGTCTGGCCGTAACCGGTGGCTCCGCTCGGTTGGAGCACATAAACCACATAGCCCTGTGCAGCATACACATTTAAAGGATAGCGCCCCCCAAAACTCCGCTCGATCGGGCTGGTTCCGGCATAATAATTAACAATGAGCGGATATTTTTTTGTTTTATCAAAATCGGGCGGATAATAAACCCTGCCTTCAATCTCAACATTTGAGTCGTTGTTAAAATTCCAATCCTCGGTTTTTCCGAAAATCACATCTTCAAAATCCTTTTTGCGGGGATCGGCGATTGTTTTTATTTCTCCGGTTTGGAGGTTAATTGCACTTGCAAAAGGTGGTGTCGAAATACTTGAGCCGGTGCAAACGATGGTTGGCTTTTGCCTTGCAAGCGAAAAACCATTTAGCACATCAAAACCCGATTTTATTTCGGTAAAACTCCGTGATCTCAGGTTATAACTATATATCTTCTTGTAGGTGCGGTCTTCGGCCATGAAATAAATGGTTTCAGGATCAAATTCGCTCCATTCGGCCTGGCCAATTGATGGATTGAAACTGACTGTTATCGGATCAACCTCGCCATTTGAAAGCTTGTAAATATAGGCCTGGTTGTCATAATCGTTCGGGATGAGGTCGCCTTTTACACTTACCCCAACTTTTCCAAACATCACAGGCGAACCGGTGACCAACAAACTTTTTCCATCCGGCGAATATTGACAGGAACCGCCAAAATTTTTCACCCAAATCGTATCAACCTTGTAATTTTCCAGGTTCATTTCCATCAAAATCTGCTTCGAATAGGGCCGTTGGGTAAAATCAGGAAGATTCTGACTAAAGAGAATTTTTTTTCCATCCGGACTAATGTCGTTGAGATCGGTTGCCAGATGGCCAAAAGTTAATCTTTCGGTCACGCCGGATTTGACATCGAGTTTATATAAAAATCCCCTGTTTCGCCACCAGGGCCAGCGATCCGACAAACCTTCCAGCTTGTTGAGGCCTGATTTGTTTTCGTCAGGTTTTTCGCTGATAGAATAAATGATAAAAGTTCCGTCGTTCGACCAGTCGAAGCCACCAAAATCGGCGATATTTTCGAGAATGGCCTGTTCGTTCATTTTTTCGAGGTCAAAAACCCAGAGTGTGGTTTTTCCTTTATCAGATGTTTGATAGCTCAGTTGTGAACCCACCGGAACCCAGCCAAATCCTGAAGCTTCTGAGTGTCTGAATGTCTGAAAAAGCCTGCCGGTCGACAATTCCCTCACTTCAGTCCAACCCAGATCGTTTCCATCGGGTGGGACAATTTTTGAATAATTAATCAAAACCCAGGCTCCGTTTGGAGAAACAGAAACCGAACTCACGGAGGTCCCATTAAGCAGATGGCCAATATTCATTTTGGTTTCAGGCGAAAGTGAAGTCGTCAGCATTCCTGCACCGAATTTTGCGGTATCACAAACAATTTCAGCCTTAATTTTCCAATCTGTTTCGGTTGATGAGGGTTTTAGTGATTTTATCAGAAGCAGATGCTTTCCTTTTTCCAAATCGACTTCTTTAGTTGCGTTTCCTGTTTTTTCGGCATCTTTTGTGTCAGCCGAAGTTTTGCTGGTCAATAATTTCCCATCCAGGTAAACCTCAAATAATTGAGCGCTGCTCACATCAACCGTGGCTTTCAGCCATCGGCCGCTCTCAAGGTAGGTTGCAAAAAAAGCCAGTTGATTTTTATCCTTTTCTACTTTCTTTTCAGCTAAAGCAAAATCATCTTTGGCTGCTTTCAGCTTTTCCCATTCAAAATGCTCTCCTTTCCAGGCAAACTGGCCTTTTTCGGCAGGTTTAAGTTGATTTACATCGAGATAAGCATAGGTTAAAAGGTTCTTGATCGAAAATTTCTCGCCTTTTACGTTTTCCACCGAATCGAATGCTGGCAAATTGAGTGTGAAATTACCAGCTTTGAGCCATTCGTAAATGACAATTTTCTGATTCCCGGCATTTTCCTGGGCAAATGTTGCCGGATTAAAAAACAGAAAAGTAGCCGATAACAAAAACGCAAAGCAACTTGTTTTGAGAAATGATTTAAAAGTGTATTTTTTCATAACTGATTAAGATTAAACAAACTACTGCTGAAGCAGGTAAAATAAATATTTTCTTATTGTTAAATTTTATGGGGAAAATTAAAAAACCTGGTACTGTTTTCTTAAAAAAAACTCATATCTGATTCAGTTATTCCCAGCCATCGTCCTCTGAATCATAGCCTGCTGAGCCAATCATGGCAAGCCGGATTAATTCGTCGAGTCCAACTTTTTTAAAATCAGCAGGCATTTCAAATTCCGACCCGGCAATCTTTTGTTCTTCAACTTTGATAACCTCAACCATAATCCCCAAATCATCAATTGTCCGCATCGGGAAACCGGTAATAGTCAGGTTAAGATACGATTCGGAGTTTTCATAAACATACTCCCCGTTTATGTTTGGCTCGATTTCGTTCATCAGCGAAGCAAATTTCTTCATATCCAAATCCTTTTTTAATGGGATTCCTGCTGATAGCCATAGCTGCTCACGAAGTACACCATTAACATAAACCTCGTACCGGGAACTTTTGTAACCTGCAATTTCTTCGGTCAGGCCTGTACTTTTGATTTCAGTTTTCAGACTGTCGATTGCTGACTGGCTTGGCGCAGCGCACATATCAATGGTTTCCTGAAACATGGAGTTGTACATTTCTTTCTGATCCTGAGGCAAATCTTTCGTGAACTCTCCGATAATTAATTTTAAGGCTTCATAATATGAATTTCGGAACTCCCCGAATTTCCCTTCCCAGTAAACCTTTTTTGATTCATTGGCCAAAATGAAACTTTCTTTTTCGAGGTCAAAAATAAAAGTCCCGTCTAAACCACTCATTTTTACAAGATTTGACTGAATCATTAAGGTTTCATACCTGATTAATCCGTCATCAGTCGAATGGCGCTGGGTAATTACCCACCCGGCATTCAACCTAAAAGTGCTAAGTATAAATAAGATCACAAAAATAATAGTTATCGGATTTTTCATAACTTAATGATATTTAAGCACATTTCAACAAAGCCCAAAAGTAAAAAAAAATACAGCCTTCAATCATTAATTAAAAAAAAAATATACTTTTGCACCTCAAAATTTGAAAATTATTATGGCTAAGAGAACCGACAAAACAGAAGAAAACATACAGGCAGTTGAACAGGCTTTGGGTAAAACTGAACAATTTATCGAGGATAATCAAAAAATTATTCTGATAGTTTTAGGCACAATCGTATTTGTAATCCTTGCCTATTTTGCATTCCAGCGATTTTATATTGCACCCAAAGAGAAAAATGCTGCTGCACAAATGTTCATGGCCGAAAAGTATTTCGAAATGGACTCACTTAACCTGGCATTAAACGGTGACGGCATCAATCCCGGATTTCTGGCTATTATCAGTGATTACAAACTCACCAAATCGTCAAATCTGTCGAAGTATTATGCCGGTGTTATTTACATGGAAAAAGGCGAATTTGAAAAAGCTATCGACTATTTGGAGGACTTCGACGGAAGCGATCAGATTCTGGAGCCGATGGCCTCAGGAGCGATTGGCGACTGTTATGTTGAGTTAGGAAACCTGAACAAAGCAGTTTCAAACTATCTCGATGCTGCCGATAAAAGCAAAAATGAATTCAGCACTCCTTTGTTTCTGCAAAAAGCTGGGTGGGCCTATGAATTGTTAAAAGACTACAAAAATGCTGTTGTGGTTTATAAAAGAATAAAAACAGAATTCCCAAAAAGTAATGAAGCCAGGGAAATGGATAAATACATTGCCCGTGCTGAGGGATTTTTAAAGAAATAAATCGTCGGATTTACGACAATGAAATACCTGTTCAACCCGGACAGGTATTTTTTTTATATTTAATGCATGAATAAAAAGTTGAGAATCGTTTTCATGGGCACTCCCAAATTTGCGGTTGCTTCGTTGGAAGCCTTGCTGAATGAGGGATTTGATGTTGCCGGAGTAATAACTTCACCGGATAAACCAGCAGGGCGTGGTAAAAAGCTGACCGAATCCGAGGTTAAAAGTTTTGCCGTTTCGAAAGGTTTACCTGTTTTGCAGCCAACAAATCTTAAAAACCCAGATTTTATTGACGAATTGAATTCGCTGAATGTAACCCTGGGAATTGTTGTTGCGTTCAGGATGTTGCCCGAAATTGTATGGGCAATGCCGGAATATGGTACCTTTAATCTTCACGCTTCCCTCCTGCCCGATTATCGGGGAGCTGCGCCAATCAATCACGCCATCATTAACGGCGAAAAGGAGACCGGTGTTACAACTTTTTTCCTAAAACAGGAGATTGATACAGGGGCGATCATCTTTCAGGAAAAGACGCCAATTCACCCTGACGAAACTGCCGGAGAACTTCACGACCGACTGATGAAAATTGGTGCAAACCTTGTAATAAAAACCGTGAGAGCTATCCAAAATAATGATTATCCGCAAATTAGCCAGCTTTCGCTGATTACTTCGGAGGAGATCATTAAACCAGCTCCAAAAATTTTTAAAGATGATTGCTATATAAAGTGGGATAATACTGCGGAAGTCATTAATAATCTGATTCGCGGTTTAAGTCCATATCCCGGAGCAATCAGCAATTTGTTGAGCGATTCCGGTGAGCGAATTCAGATCAAGATATTTAAAACATCTATTGAGAATTGCCCGAATACCCAACCACCAGGTGAAATTGAAATTTTTGGGAAAGAACGACTTGCAGTCTGGGTAAAAAATGGAAAAATTATTATCGATGAATTGCAAATGGAAGGCAAAAAAAGAATGAAAACCAAGGAATTCTTAAATGGTTTCCGGTTAACCGGAAAATGGAAAATGGACTGAAAACATGCCCTTAAATACCCTCAAAGCCGCGCCTATTAAGCGATTTTAACATTTTTTATTAACAAAACAGGCTATTTTTAAACATTTAACAGTGTTTTCGGGCTTCCTGACTTGCTATTTTATAATAATAGCTTATATTTGCGACGATAATGAATGTTTTATTAACCGAAAAAATTTGTAACCATGAACAAAGCAGAATTAATTGATGCTATTGCAGCAGAATCAGGATTGACAAAAGTTGACGCAAAGAAAGCCCTCGATGCATTTGTAAAATCAACATCAAATGCACTTCAAGCTGGTGACAGAGTTGCTCTCGTAGGTTTTGGTTCTTTTTCAGTTTCAACGCGTGCCGCCAGAACAGGAAGAAACCCACAAACTGGTCAGGAATTGAAGATTGCTGCTAAAAAGGTTGTAAGATTTAAAGCTGGTGCTGAACTTTCAAGCGCTGTTTAGTAATCTACATCCCATCCTAAAATTTAAAATGCTCCTTTTTCGAGGGGCATTTTTTTTATTTCAATATAAACCGCCAGGGAAGGGCCGCATCTTCACCCGCATAATCAACTCCAATGCGGGGAGTATGAATGATTCCTGAATCCGGGATTTCTTTTCCCCGGTCTTCCACCCAAATATCCGGCATTTTTGCTGCTTCATCCGCATCTAAGATTGTAACCGGTGTACCTGTAACCGAAAAGTGAATACCCAGAATCTGTGATACTTTTCCCGGTCCGATGCCAAAACCTGCCCCAATTTTTTGAGCCTTTTTGCGATGCAACATTATATCCAGGCCTTCGAAAGGTAAAATTCCCCTGATAAGCACTGCGTCAGGAATCCCTGCCTGATTGGTTACAATATTAAACAGCGAATGCACCCCATAACACAAATACACATAGGCCGTACCACCCTGCTGATACATGATTTTTGTGCGTTCGGTAACCCGGCCACCCCAGGCGTGTGAGGCTTTATCGTTAACACCTGCATAAGCCTCCGTTTCGACAATCATTCCGGAAGTAATTTGTCCATTAAAATTGGTTATCAAATATTTGCCTAACAAATCCTTAGCAATCTGAACTACATCAGCGCGTTGATAAAAGTCTTTCTGAAGCATCAAAATATGGGAATAAAAATTATAAAGCGTAACCTAAGCCTACGGTAAGATTTATCATCGAAATATCTCTTTTAAAGGTCCCGCTTTCGATTTCACCGTTATTGTCGATCCAGTTTACATCCTTAAAAGTAGGCTTTGATGAAAAGTAATCAGCGTTAAACATCAGGTAACTCGCATTTCCAAACTTAACCCGCACTGTTGTCCCGATGTCGTAAGCAAAACCAATTCCATTGTATTTCAGCAAACTCAACTGAAAGTTTTCGCCATTTGGTTTCTGACCGGTCACAACAATTTCAGGCGAGTAAACTGTATAAAAACCAATCAAGGTTCGTAGGTCAATATTAAAATAATCGCCTAACGGGAAATAGAGAAAAGGCCCGGCCAAAACCCCTCCCCCGCTCCAGTTTTTTGGCACAACAGTAAGCGTGTAATCAATAGTATCAGCAGCTATTTCACTTCTGAAGGCCTCACTATCGAAAGAATGGGAGTTAAAAAGCAAACAACCCGTGATACCAAAATTATAAAACAGGCGGTGCGCATACATGAGGTTAAGGTTTAAACCATTTAAAGCAAAACCTGCTCCGCTACTGTCAAAATCTTTCGAAGCAAAGTCGCTCCGGGGTGAAGATAGACCGGCAGAGATTCCAATAAAGGCTTTTGGCTTCTGGCTAAATACTGCAGTTGATATCAACAGAAAAATCAATAAAAAGTAAGTCTGGGTTTTCATAACATTTCAGTTTTGCAGTTTAATCAATAGTTTTATTCAATGATTAAAGATAGAATAAAATCCAGTGCATCCTAAATAATAAATTTCATGTTTTTATAACATCCTTGTTTGCAGCCAACCATCATTGGCCGAATGAGCCGAAGCGGAGCCAGGAATGAGCCATTACGCGAGGAATTCTAATACAAACTTGTTGTGTTTTCATCATCCTGGTAGTATTATCTGACCACCCAAAAGAGTTTTTTGTCGGATGTATAATTGAGTTTATCGTTATCGAGGAGCCATTCAACTGCCCTGATCACCTTTTCGGCTCTGATTTTCGGAACCAAATCCACGATTTCGTTAATCGATAAATCCCTGGTTTTTAAAATTGGTTTAATAATCTCAACAATCATATCGAATTCGATTTCGCTCAGTTCCGCTTTATTACGTTCGATGCAATAATCGCACTGGCCGCATCTTTTCGAGTTTTGTTCACCAAAATACGACAGTAAATATTGGCTCCGGCAGCGGTTTGTGGCTGTAACGTAGGTTTCGACGGCTTTTAATCGCTCCAATGCAGCCTTTTTGCGTAATTCGTAGTTTTCTTTTGAGATATAAATATCTTTCGAATCGATGCGTTCCTCGGTGTAAATGAGCTGTGGTTTATTTTTTTGGGTGATGTAGGTGAGAACGCCAAGTTGGTTCAGCCGATTGAGTAATTGAACCACTTTTTCGATGGGCAGGCCGGAACGTCTGGCAATTTCTTTCTCGTTGATGATTACAAACTGGCTGAACAGTCCGGTATATGAGCGGAGTATCATTTTTACAAAACCATCGAGCGCGGGGTTTTCTACCCGAAATTTGTACAGATCCTCGCCTTCCATTTTAAAATGAAGCCTTGCCGGAAAATGAACACCTTCGCTCAGAATCAGATATCCTTCCTTCTCCAGAAACTTTAAAGCGCTGTAAGCAATTACAGGCTTAAAATTGTATTGATTGCTAAAATCGGAAATCTCGAAATCGAAGCCCATATTTTTGCCGCTGCCAACAGCAAGTTTAAGATAATTGCCCAAAGCCTGATAAACGGCTTTAATGGTTTCCAGTTCGGGGAAACTGCTGTTAAAACGGGTTTGGGCGTCGTTGAGGTCGGATTGCTGAAAAAGGATTACAGCATACGCCTTTTTGCCATCGCGGCCGGCCCGTCCGGCTTCCTGGAAATATTCCTCGATGCTGCCTGTTGGTTCCAGATGAATGACCATCCGCACATCAGCTTTATCGATACCCATCCCAAAGGCGTTGGTGGCAACCATCACCCTTGACCGTCCCGACATCCAGGCCTGTTGCTTTATTTCACGCTCAGCATTGCTCAGGCCTGCGTGATAAAAATCGGCAGGGATTTTATTTCTGTTGAGTTCGCGTGCAATGTCATAGGTTTTCCGGCGGCTTTGACCATATAAAATCGCGGAACCCGGAACTTTCTGAAGC
>CAJATL010000390.1 GCA_903944895.1 uncultured Bacteroidota bacterium | reverse complement strand
TAGGCCCCTATTCTATTCCTTCAGGCAAGGGATACAAAGGCCTGGGGCGGATAAATGCCATCGGTTTTCATCCTGCCGACCCACAAACAGTTTTTATTGGTGCTCCGGCCGGCGGACTTTGGATAAGTCACAACGGTGGCATCACCTGGAGCAGCGAAACCGACGTTTTACCAACACTTGGTGTTTCATCAATCGTAGTCGATTACACCAATCCTGACATTATGTACATCGGCACCGGCGACCGCGATGCCGGAGATGCACCCGGACTTGGCGTAATGAAAAGTTTTGATGGCGGCCTTAGCTGGGAAATGTTTAACAACGGCATGGGCAACCGGATTGTCGGACGGCTGCTGATGCATCCTCAGGATAATAACATCATTTTTGCGGCCGCTGCCGGTGGAATCTATAAAACCACAGATGGCGGAAACCTTTGGGTAAGTAAAAAAACAGGCGATTTTAAAGATATAGTTTTTAGACCGAATGATCCTTCGACCATTTATGCTACTTCATCAGGTAAATTCTACAGATCCTCCGACGATGGCGAAACCTGGACTCAGATTACTTCCGGCCTTGTCAATGGTGAAAGAGCCGTGATTGGCGTTTCGGCAGCAAATCCAAATGTTGTTTATTTTCTAAACACGGCAGCAAGCGTTTTTCAAGGACTTTACCGTTCAAACGATGCCGGATTAAACTTTCAGGAACAATCAACTACACCAAATATTATGAGTTGGGGCTGCGATGGAGGTGATGGTGGGCAGGCCTGGTATGATCTCGACATAGCCGTTAATCCAAATGATGAAAATATGATTTTTGCAGGTGGTGTAAACTGCTTCAGATCGGTTGATGGAGGCGTTACCTGGCAAATCAGCTCGCATTGGTGGGGAGATTGCAGCGTTCCATCGGTTCATGCCGACCTCCATGTTTTAGAGTATAACCCCGTTGATGGAAAACTTTATGCCGGCAACGACGGTGGTATCTACTGGACATCAAATAATGGTACCAACTGGAGCGAAATCTCCAATGGGCTTGCCATTGGACAAGTATACAAACTGGGACAAAGCGCCACGGTCAAAGACAAAGTGATTAATGGTTATCAGGATAACGGAACTTCAACCTTCACTGGCGGCACCAGTTGGGTTAATAACCTGGGTGGCGATGGAATGGAATGTGCAGTTGATCATCAGGATGCAAAATACAGCTATGGAACTTTGTATTATGGCGATATTTTCAGAATGAACAATAATACGGGTGGATTTAAAATCGCAGGTGTCAACACTTTTGGTATTGATGAAAGCGGCGGTTGGGTTACACCTTTCATTTTACATGAAACAAATGCAACAACCATGTTTGTTGGGTTTAAAAATGTTTGGAGAGGAAAAAACATAACAAGCAATAATCCTTCCTGGGTAAAAATTTCATACAATCTTGGAAATGTAAACAGCACGGATATGCGTGTTTTAGAGCAGTCGCCGGCAAATGTCAATATTTTATATGCTGCCAGGGAAGATAAGAAATTATTCAGAACAGAACAATGCAACTCCCAATCAACATCATGGACCGACCTTTCGGCGAATCTTCCCGAAAACTCATCCATCAACGACCTTGAAGCGCATCCTTTTGATGCAAATATCGTTTACATGGCCCAGGGAACAAATATTTATAAATCAACCGACAAAGGTTTATCATGGGTGAAAATCACCGGCAATCTACCCAATGTCACAAAAACGAGCATTGCCTTTTACAAAAACAGTCAGGAAGGACTTTATGTGTCGTCTGATATTGGAATTTTTTATAAAGATGTGTTTTTAAGTGACTGGATTATGTTTGGTAATGGATTTCCAGCCAGTGCCAGGGTGACTGAAGTCGAAATTTATTATGACACCCTCAACCTTCAAAATGATGCCATTCGTGCATCAACTTATGGCCGGGGACTTTGGAGTTCTGATATGTATCACTCCACCCCTGCTGCTGACTTCTCGGCAGATAATACAACCGTTCCAACCATTTGCCCGGTTACTTTTACTGACAATTCTCCCGGTGTTCCAACATCCTGGCTATGGACCTTCGAAGGCGGAAATCCGGCAACAAGCAATCAACCGGGACCTATCGAAGTTGTTTATGAAAATGCCGGAGTTTTTGATGTAACATTAACCATCTCCAACGAAATGGGCAGCGATACAAAATATTATAATGATATGATTACCGCGAGTGATCAGCTTGTTCCGGAGGTTTCCTTTGTGGCTGACCAAAAAGTTGTCTGTTCAGGATCGGTAATAAATTTTACCGATCAGAGCAAATTTTGCCCAAATTCATGGAACTGGTCTTTTATTCCTGACGACGTTGTTTTTCTGGACGGAACAACCGAAGACAGCCAAAATCCTGTTGTAATGTTTCCAGGTAACTCCACTTACAGCGTATCGCTGACTGTTTTTAATTCAAATGGCTCATCAACCCTCACCGAAGAAAATTATATTATTTCGGGAGGGCTCCAACTTCCTTTTACCGAAGGGTTCGAAACAGATAGTTTTATTAATAAAGACTGGACATTTGAAAATCCCGATGGATTGAAAACCTGGGAAATTGCAACTCCGGTTTTTACGCCCGATGGCGAAAAAACTGCTTTTATGAATTTCCACGATTACTATAAATATGGCGAACGCGACCGGCTGATAAGCCCACCACTCAATCTTGAAGGCGAAACCAATGCAATCCTGACTTTCAGGTACGCTTACGCCCAGCGATTTAATCAAAAAGACTCATTAGTAGTTTATATTTCAGATGATTGCGGCGAAAACTGGACACGTATTTTTGCCAATGGCCCCGACGGGAACGGGATTTTTGAAACAGCGCTCCCAACCTCTGCCTATTTCGATCCGGCTAATTCGGCCGATTGGTGTGGCGAAGGTTATGGTGCGGAGTGTGTAACTTTACCCGTCAGTTTTGCCAAAGCCAACTGCCAGCTTATGTTTGAAGGTTTCAACAAATTTGGCAATAACCTTTATCTTGACGAAATTGCTGTCGCAACCACCACAAAAATTTCAGCTATTTCGCAAAAAAATGAAAATGTTGAAATTTTTCCAAATCCTTCATCAGGAAATTTCATCATCACATTTAATCAACCAACTGATAATCTGAAAGTAATAGTAAAGAATGTTCAGGGAAAAACACTTCTGACCAGAAGTTTAATGCACTGCAACAAAAACCATTCGGAAGTTTTTGATATTACAACATTTCCGGATGGACCATACATCATTCAGATTTTAAGCAATGATTTTATGACTAACGAAATTATTATCAAGCAGTAAACCTTTTAGGTGAGCCAGCGAAATCCTATAATGCACCAAATTTTCAATCTGTGAATAAGTTTTAATAAATTTTAATATACTCAGGTTCTCAGCATGAATTCAAATTTAAGTATTTGTTTTTGTGTGATTTATTAACTTTATGAGATGGAACAGGCTTTTAAAACCATCTGATCAGATACAATTTAGCCAATCAAAGAATAGTATCATTTGTATTTTTTTTTGATAAAATGAATTATTTGTTTAATATTGCATTTGGTTTTTTTCGATAAATTTTTTGCATTAACATATAACATAATATTACATAACATATTGAAAATAAACAATTAACTAAATCTGAAATAATATGAAAGCTATTTCCAAATTTTTAATTTTTAGCATGTTGATGTTTTTAACATCATCAATTTTTGCACAACAAGGGCTTGTTAATCAAACAGGCAACACCAAACCCGACAAGCTTGAGATGCTTAAAGCCCTTCATGGACCAACTGTTTATGTTGCAGAGCAGACAGAAGGTTCGGGTCGTGCCGTTGGTGATAATTGCGCCAACCCAATCCTCATCGGAAGTTTGCCTTACGCAAACACAAACACCACAACCGGAAGAGGCAATACTTACAGCAATACCTGTCTGAATGATTTTGATGGTGGTGAAGATATTATTTATGAACTCACCCTGGCAGTGCAGACAAACATTGTTGTTGAGCTGGATCCAAACGGGACACTCCATACTGGAATTGCAATTTCTGATGGCTGCCCACTGGACGCCACCTGTCTTGCCATTAGTGCAGATATTTCAGGCAGTGGAACAGCTCATGGTTTTACAATTACCCTTGATGCTGGTGTTTATTACATTATGGTAGATACATGGCCAAATCCAACATCAATTCCAAATTTTGACCTTTCGATAACAACAGGCTCGCTTGCAATAAATGATGATTGCGCTGACGCTATCGAAATTGGTGAAGTTCTGGACATGCCATTTAATACAGATAATGCCACTGATGATGTTTACGGTGTTGATGGTGCAAACATCTGGTACAATTACACAGCAGGATTTACAGGTGATGCTGTTATCAGCCTTTGTGGAAGTAGCTATGATACACAAATTGCAGTTTGGGATGGAATTTCTTGTCCTCCTACAGTTTTGCTTGATTCGGGCGATGATGATTGTGATAGTGACGTACAGTCAGAAGTGGTTATTTCGGTTGTTTCTGGAAACCAGTACAAAATTGAAATCGGTGGGTTTGATAGTAATTCCGGAGATGGATTACTCTCGATTTATGAACAAGCTCCCTGTATTCTAACTTGTCCGGGTGGATCAATTCCGGAAAATGAGATATGTGGCTCAGACGTAAACGGCGGCTGTAATATGGCTGTTCCGGCGTTTAAAACTGTTGTTAACGGCGATGTTGTTTGTGGAAATCTTTGGAGTGATGCTGGAACACGCGATACCGACTGGTATAAAATCGTGCTTACGAAACCCAGTAACCTTAAAATGACTTTGACCAGCGAAGCAAAAACAGTTTTTGGTTTGGTTGGACAAGTCGAACTAGGCGTTCCTGGTTGCGACAATACTACAGGTGCTTTAAGTGTATTCCAAAATGCTTATCCATGTCAGGAAGATTCAGTTAAAGTAATCTTTCTGCCTAAAGGTACTTACTACTTGTTTGTTGGTTTAACTGACTATTTTAATTATCCATGTATAGGAGGAGGTGTTGACTATTTTGCAAAATTTGCTATTGAGCAGGTTCCCAGCGGAACCCTCGCCGGAATAATTAAAGATGCCGCAACTTTTGCTCCAATACAAGGAGTTAAAGTTACTGCCGGCGACTATTTTGGTTACACCAATGTAAGTGGTATTTATAACATTTCTGTTCCGGTTGGAACCTATGATGTTGATGCTTATGGCTATCCGGTAGGATATTCGTCAGATTCCTATCCTGGCGCAATAATAACTGCAAACACAATTACTACTGTTGATTTTATACTTGATGAACTTGGAGCACCAACATTACTCACTGCTGTTGCCGGCATCGAAGAAGTCACCTTGACATGGTCACCTGCTCCGACAAAAAATGTCAGAGTTCTTATGGGTGATATTGCTACATCAGATCTTTACACACCATCAAGTAGCGTTACCTTAGATTTTACTATGACGATATGGTCACCTGACCTTGAATGGGCAGATTATTGTGAAATGACATTCCCTGCCGGTTTTACTCCTGTTTCTGCTACACCTATTAACGGCATCACAGCAACCATTACTGGTAACACGGTTTCGTACGATGGAATATTTTATGATTCCAATGCTCCTGAAGAAATAACCTTTTCGGTAACCATGAATACTGGTGCGATTTCAGGACCTCAATACATCAATTATTTTGTTGACGAATATGAATACGGACAGGGTGCATACTCTTTCGATGGTGTTATAGTCGTTTATCAGAATGGTGGTTCTTATGTTCCGGTTTACAATATTTATCGTCAAAAAGGAAGAGAATACATTTACATTACTTCAGTGATTAACCAGTTAACATACGTTGATGGTGTAATTCCTGGTGGAGACGAATGGTGTTATCAGGTTACTCAAATTTTTGAAGACCTCAGCGAATCTGCACCATCAAATATTCTTTGTGCTACTCCACTTATCCTTCCGGGATCAACATGCGAAAGTCCATTTGTTTATGGGCCGGTTAATAACCCTGCAATGACCGGTACTTTAATCCGTGAAACAGATGCCCGTTGGTATGAATTTACGGTTCCTTACACCATGGATGTTGCTATTTCACTATGCGATTCAGATTTTGATACAGAACTTGCCCTCTATGCTGCCTGCGATGATTTCACCGGTACCTTGCCAACTGGTGCTTTATCCTATAATGGCGATAATTTTAACTGGTGTGGAAGTAATCGTTCGCAAATAGAGTATCAGATGCTCCCCGGTGGCACCTATTACGCGGTAGTATATGGCCATAATGGTGAATTTGGCGATTATGAAATCCATATCGAACAGATTCAGATTCTTCAAATTCGTAATGGCTGGAGTGGAATTTCAACTTACATGAATCCATCAGGAAGTGCCAACATTGCTGATGTCCTTGAAAACACTACAGATAGTTTAACTATTGTTGTTGCTCAGAATCCTTATGGTATTTACTGGCCTTCACAAAACACCAACAGCATTGGTAACATTTCTCCGGAAAAAGGTTACAAAGCCAAAATAAAATCAAATTCGCTGTACAAACGTACCGACTTAATTTATGGAGCTGAGATTGTAAATAAATCAGTGAACATTCCAAAAGGAGTAAGTTATTTACCTGTTAAGGTTACTGGTTTAACAGATGCTAATCACTTAGTTACTGCACTGGGTTCAAACCTGATGCTTTTATTCGACATGAATACTAATCAGATTATCTGGCCAGCCGGTGGAATCCTTCCTGGTAACCCAGGATCATTCTTGCATCTTACCCCAGGCTTCTCTTACCTGATTAATATGACAAATGCTTCTACGTACACCTATCCAATGCCTACATTAGGACCAGTTTATGTAAATCCTGAACAACCAGTTCGTGGCAATAAAACAAACTGGAATGATGTAATTAATACAGGATTAACCCACTTTATTTCAATCACCGAAAATGCTCAGAAAGAATTCCAGTCGGGTGATGTTGTTGGCGTATTTACCAGCAACGGCACATGTGTTGGTACCAGTGATTTTTCGGGCGGAAATAATTTATTCCTTGCTGCAAATGGCGATGATGAATTTACTACAGCTACCGACGGCCTCGTTGCTGGCGAAGAAATGACATTTAAACTTTACAGATCTGACCGTTCAGTATATGAATTGAAACCTGCTTACAGCACACAAATGCCTAACAGTGATGGTTTATTTGCTGCTGAAGGTATGTCGCTGATTACTGATTTTAAATTAAGTGCAACCTCAATTTCCGAAAATGAACTTTCATCATTAAATGTCTATCCTAACCCATCAACTGGTGTTTTCAACATTAACGGCCTTAGCAGCAATGTTAAGATGACGGTAAGCAACGCCCAGGGACAGGAACTTTACAGTAAATTCGTTACTGGAAATACACAACTTGATCTTACATCGCAGCCTAAAGGAATTTATTTTATTAAATTCATGAACGACTCTTCATTAAGAGTTGAAAAGGTTGTTATTAAATAATTTTTGATTTCAAAATCAATAAAACCTGCCCCATTTTTAAGGGCAGGTTTTTTTTATTTTATCCATTAAAGAAACAAACCTCATGAACTGGTTCTACGTTTCGGAAATAACATCCGGATTTACCGAATTTGATGCAGAAGAATCGAAGCACTGTATTCGGGTACTCAGGCTGAAATCAGGTGATTTTATTGAGTTAACCGATGGTTTGGGATCGCTTTATCAGGGTGAAATTATTGATGATAACCCAAAAAAATGCATCGTAAAAATCGGAAATCCAATCAAAACAAGCGAAAAAAGAGATTTCCATCTTCATGTTGCGGTTGCCCCCACAAAAAATATTTCGAGGTATGAATGGTTTATCGAAAAAGCCACTGAAATTGGAATTGACGAAATAACGCCCCTCGAATGTGACCATTCCGAGAGAATCAGGCTTAAACCCGATCGTTTCCAAAAGATTATGGTTGCCGCTCTAAAGCAATCCCAGCAAACCTGGCTTCCAAAATATAACCCTACAACCAAATTTCCTGCATTGGTGAATTCCAGTCAAAAGGGGCAAAAATTCATTGCCTATGTTGATCAAAATCATGACCTTACTCTAAAATCGGCCTACATTCCCGGCAAGGATGCATTAATCCTGATCGGGCCGGAAGGTGATTTCAGCCGGGAGGAAATACATCTGGCAATTTCAGCCGGATTTATTCCAATAAGTTTGGGCAAAAACCGTTTAAGAACTGAAACAGCTGCACTGGTTGCAGTACACACGATCAACCTCATTAATCAAAAATAAATCCTCGAACAATGAAGAACTTTTTCTTTTTAATGCTGACATTTTTGTTGTTTTTTTCCGGAACGCCGCCAACAGGCAGTGTTCAGATTGCACTCCTTAAATATAACGGTGGCGGGGATTGGTATGCAAATCCTACTTCGTTGCCAAACCTGATAACTTTCTGCAATAAAAATCTTAATACCTCAATAAATCCTGATCCCGTAACTATTGAAGCTGGTAGCCAGGAAATTTTCAATTTCCCGTTTGTTCACATGACAGGTCATGGCAATGTGATTTTTTCGTCACAGGAAGCCAAAAACCTGCGTGATTACCTGATTGCCGGCGGTTTTTTGCATATTGATGATAACTATGGAATGGATAAATTTATCCGTCCTCAAATGAAAAAAGTCTTTCCCGAACTGGATTTTATCGAATTGCCATTTGATCATCCGATTTATCATCAGAAATTTGACTTTAAGAGTGGCCCTCCTAAAGTACACGAACACGATGGAAAGGTGCCTCAGGGTTTTGGGCTGATCTATGAAGGGCGGTTGATTGTTTATTACACCTACGAAGTAGATCTCGGCGATGGTTGGGAGGATTGGGATGTTCACAAAGATTCTGACGAAACCCGGACAAAAGCGCTCAAAATGGGGGCTAATATGCTTCAGTATATTTTCATAAATTAATAAGTTGTCGATTCTAAAACCATCCTGAAAAATGGAACATCAGGTTATCCGGTCGGTTCATGAAAAAGATGCAGGTGCAATTTGTTCCATCTATAACTATTACATTTCGAACACATATTTTACTTTTGAAGAAGATATTTTGAGCAGGCACATCATCAAAGAGCGCATCTGGCAGGTCACGAAACATTTCCCCTGGCTTGTATGCGAAATCGACGGTGAGATTGTGGGTTATGCTTATGCAACCTCCTGGAAAGCAAGAAGTGCCTATCGTTTTACGGCTGAAAGCACCGTTTATTTAAAGCATGATTTTGTTGGAAAAGGTGTCGGTACACAACTTTATCAAAATCTGATTGAGCAGCTAAGAAAATCCGGATTTCATTGCATCCTCGCCACGATCTCTTTACCAAATGATGCGAGCATTGGTTTTCATCGCAAATTTGGATTCACGGAAACAGGAATCATCCGGGAAGTTGGTTTAAAATTTAACCGGCGGATTGATGTCGGAATTTACCAACTCATCCTTTCCTGAAAAAAAATATTTGGTCATCATTCCTTTCAAGTCAACCTTTCGGTTTTAACGGCAGTTATCAGACAAATCTTTAGCCTGATTATGATGAAGATGTACTGAAACCCCCGTCAACAATGGCAAGTGGTTTAACTTTTGGTCAGACTCTTCAAATTCGCAATCTGCTCTTCCAAAACCTTGATTTTATTTTCGGCATCGGCCTGCTTTTTCCGCTCCAAATCAACTACTGCAACCGGCGCTCCACTTACGAAACGCTCGTTACCAAGCTTTTTTACCACCGAATTCAGGAAGTTGTTGGTGTAAACCAAATCGTCTTCCAGTTTTTTGAGTTCAGTTTCTAAATCAACAACTCCTGCCAGCGGGATATAAAACTCAGTCGAGCTTACAACAAACGACATTGCATTGGCAACTTTCTCCTCAACATATTCGATAGCAGCAAGATTACAAAGTTTTGAAGCAAGTCCATCAAAAGTGGTGTCGGCTTGTTGGCTATGATTTTTCTTGACAAAAAACTGCAATTGTTCCTTCATCGGGATGTTCTTTTCATTCCGGAGTCCGCGAACTGCGATAATAACATCTTTGGCAAAATTGAACTGCTCAAGCACTTTATGGTTTATCCGGTGACGCTCAGGTAAGCGGGCAATCATGATGCAGTCATTTTCATCCCTGTCAGCAAGCAGATGCCAGATTTCTTCGGTAAGAAAAGGCATAAAAGGGTGCAGGATTTTCATCAGCTTTTCGAAAAAACCGACTGTCTGTTGCAGCGTTTTTGCATCAACGGGCTGCTGATAGGCTGGTTTTATCATTTCGAGATACCACGAACAGAAATCATCCCAGATCAATTTGTAAGTGGCCATCAGGGCATCTGAAATGCGGAATTTTGTAAAATTATCCTCGATGGCTTTCAGCGACTCATTAAAACGGGCATCGAACCATTCAACCGCAACTTTGCTGGTGTCAGGCTGTTTAAGATTATTATCAACTTCCCAGCCTTTTATCAGCCTGAGGGCATTCCAGACTTTATTGCTGAAATTACGGCCCTGCTCACACAACGATTCGTCAAAAGGCAAATCATTGCCAGCCGGAGAGGTGAGCAACATTCCAACCCTGGCACCATCGGCACCATATTTATTCATCAATTCGATAGGATCAGGCGAATTACCGAGCGATTTCGACATTTTCCTGCCTTGCTTATCGCGAACAATTCCGGTGAGATAAACATTTTTAAAAGGAATTTCGCCGCGGTACTCAATCCCGGCCATGATCATCCGGGCAACCCAGAAGAAGAGTATTTCGGGCGCGGTAATCAGGTCGTTGGTAGGATAATAATATTTAATATCCGGATTTTCGGGGTAACGGATGCCATCGAAAACTGAAATCGGCCATAGCCATGACGAAAACCAGGTATCCAGCACGTCTTCGTCCTGTTTAAGGTCTTGAGGTTTCAAATCGTTCAGTTCGGGATATTGGAGTTTTGCCTTTTCGAAGGCTTCTTCCAGCGATTTTGCAACCACCATTTCCTGGTTGGGGAGGTAATAAACCGGGATGCGCTGTCCCCACCACAACTGACGTGAAATGCACCAGTCGCGGACATTTTCCATCCAGTGCCGGTAAATGTTTTTAAACTTTTTGGGGTGAAAATTTATCGTGTCATTTTCGACAACTTCGAGGGCTGGCTTTGCAAGTGCCGGCATTTTAAGAAACCACTGCAACGATAATTTTGGCTCGATAGGAACGTGTGTTCTCTCAGAATAGCCAACTTTATTTTTATATTCTTCAATTTTTACCAGATTACCTGCTTTATCGAGATCAGCAGTAATTTTTTTACGAACAACCATCCTGTCCTCACCAACATAAAGCTGGGCGGCTTCGTTGAGCGTTCCGTCCGGATTAAAAATATCTATCGTAGGCAGTTTATGCCTGATACCAATCTCATAGTCGTTGATATCATGCGCCGGCGTTATTTTGAGGCAGCCGGTACCAAACTCCATGTCGACATATTCATCTTCGATAATCGGGATAGAGCGGTTGAGCAATGGTAAAAGCACGCGTTTTCCTTTAAGATGCCTGAAACGATCATCTTTTGGATTGACGCAAACGGCGGTATCACCCAAAATCGTTTCGGGACGGGTTGTAGCGATAGTCACCCACTGATCATCCTCACCTTCGACTTTGTAACGTACGTAATATAGTTTTGAATTTTCTTCGCGATAAATAACCTCTTCGTCAGATAAAGCTGTAAGTGCCGAAGGATCCCAGTTTACCATGCGAACACCCCGATAAATCAGGCCTTTGTTGTACAAATCAATAAAAACGTCAATTACCGATTGGTACAAACTTTCATCCATGGTAAATTTGGTACGCTCCCAGTCGCAGGAAGCACCCAATTTTTTTAATTGTTCAAGGATAATTCCGCCGTGTTTTTCTTTCCAAATCCAGGCATGTTCGAGGAATTGCTCGCGGGTGAGGCTCGATTTTTCGATACCATCCTCTTTCAGTTTTGCAACAACTTTGGCTTCGGTAGCGATGGAGGCATGGTCGGTTCCGGGCAGCCACAAGGCATTTTTACCTTGCATGCGCGCGCGCCTGACGAGTACATCCTGTATAGTATTGTTGAGAATATGCCCCATGTGCAGCACACCGGTAACATTTGGTGGCGGAATTACGATTGTAAATGGTTCACGTTCGTCAGGCACCGACCTGAATAATCCTTTTTCCATCCAGTATTTATACCATTTATCCTCGGTTTGCGAAGGATCGTACTTTGAAGCTATCTCCATGATAATTTATAAATTAAAGCGTTTTTTCGAAATTTGTGCAAAAATAAAAATTCTGACTTGACTTCCTTTGATTTTGTTTTGCAGATGTCAAAAGGAAAGTTCGTATTTGATTTGTTAATGGAATTGTGATTTGAAAAAAACCAGTTTGTTGTAAAATGAAAACGGTTGATTCCTTTTTTGGAACCAACCGTTTCATCATCCTTTAAATGATTTTATTTTAATAGTTCCGTCATTTTCTTTCCGATGTCGCCGAGGCTGTCCACCACGTGGATTCCACATTCGCGCATGATTTGTTTTTTAGCTTCGGCAGTATCATCTTTACCCCCGATAATTGCACCGGCATGTCCCATCGTCCGACCTTTTGGAGCAGTTGCACCGGCAATAAAACCAACAACAGGCTTCGTTCCATGCTTCTTAATCCAACGGGCAGCATCGGCTTCCATTGTTCCACCGATTTCGCCGATCATCACAATACCTTCGGTTTTGGGATCACCCATCAGTAATTCGATTGCATCTTTTGTTGTTGTGCCGATAATCGGATCGCCTCCAATTCCGATAGCCGTAGTTTCTCCCAAACCTGCTTTTGTAAGCTGGTCAACGGCTTCATAGGTTAACGTCCCTGAACGGGAAACCAATCCAACACGACCGGGTTTATGAATAAATCCCGGCATGATTCCAACTTTAGCTTCACCAGGAGTAATAACTCCGGGGCAGTTTGGCCCTATAAGCCTCGTATCTTTACCTCTGAGATATTCTTTCACCTTAATCATATCTTTGGTAGGAATGCCTTCGGTGATGCAAACAATAACCTTAATTCCGGCTTCGGCAGCTTCCATAATAGCGTCAGCCGCAAAGGCAGGCGGAACAAAAATTATCGAAACATTGGCTCCCGCATCATTTACAGCATCCTGAACTGTATTAAAAACAGGCCTGCTTAAATGCATCTGTCCGCCTTTACCAGGAGTTACACCACCAATTACATCTGTGCCATATTCGATCATCTGACTGGCATGAAAGGTACCTTCATTTCCGGTAAAACCTTGCACGACCACCTTTGAGTTTTTATCAACTAGAACGCTCATGATTATTGATTTTATTCAAATTTAAAAAAGCAAAAGTAAACCTTTTGGTTTTGGCAAAGGTGTAATTAAGTTTTTTTAATAGGCCATCGAAGTACAAGCTGGTTTTGAGCATTTGATCCTGAAAATTCGTTTCAGAAAAAAAGCCATTCCTGGAATATTTTACTTGTTAATCGCATTAATTTTTAACTTTGTCACAATCGAACGATTTTTAACGGCTTAAAAAACTTGAAATATGGAAACAAAAGATACCATCTGCGCTCTCGCAACTCCTCACGGAATGGGCGCAATCGCGTTGATCAGAGTATCAGGCGGGGACACATTTAAAATTGCTGACCTCATTTTTAAACCTTTAAAAAGTGGATTGTTACTTTCAGAGGCTCCCACGCACACCATCCATTTTGGTAACATTGTTTCGGGTGACGAAATAATTGACGAAGTGCTGGTAAATGTTTACCGGAATCCCCACTCCTACACCGGCGAAGATTCGATCGAAATTTCCTGTCACGGATCCTATTATATCCAGCAAAAAATAATCGAACTGCTTATTAAACAGAATGTCAGGTTGGCAAAACCCGGAGAGTTTACTATGCGGGCATTTTTAAATAATAAATTCGACCTTTCGCAGGCTGAAGCTGTTGCCGACCTGATTTCGTCAAACTCAAAATATGCGCACGATCTGGCGATGAAACAGATGCGGGGCGGGTTTTCGAATAAAATCAAGGATCTTCGTAAAGAGCTGCTAAACTTTGCTTCACTGATTGAACTTGAACTTGATTTTTCGGAAGAAGACCTGGAATTTGCCAACAGGAAAGATCTAAAAAAACTCCTTTACAGGCTCAAAACCGAAATTAAATTGCTGTTAAACTCTTTCTCGATGGGCAATGTGCTTAAAAACGGTATTCCCGTAGCCATCATCGGAAAACCCAATGTTGGCAAATCAACATTGCTCAACACCATTTTGCAGGAAGAGAGAGCCATCGTTTCGGAATTCCCGGGTACAACGCGCGACAGCATCGAAGACACCATAATTATTGACGGGGTTTCGTTCCGGTTTATCGATACTGCCGGATTACGATCGTCGGATGATGAAATCGAAAATATCGGCATCGGGCGTACCATGGAAAAAATAAAACAGGCCAAAATTATCCTGTTTGTTTTTGATGTTGCGCATGGAAATATCGACTTTATTAAAGAAATATTAGATGAATACCGGCATCTGCTCGAAGACCCGAACAAACGTGTTATTCTGATCGGCAACAAAATTGATCAACTTATCGAAATGCCTGCCGGATTTAAGGAATTGGTTGAGCTGGATACCATTTTTATTTCGGCCAAACGTAAAGAAAATATTAACCTCATCGCTGACAGCCTCATTAAATCGGTCGAAAAATTCCAGATTTCAAACAATACCATCATTTCAAATGCCCGTCATTACGAAGCCTTGTCGAAGGCGTTGCAATCTATCGAAGACATCGAAGAAGGCTTTATAAAAGAACTTCCCAGCGACCTCATCGCGATTGATATTCGCAAAGCACTGCATCATCTGGGCGAAATTACGGGCCAGGTAACTACCGACGAAATTTTAGGAAACATTTTTGGGAAGTTTTGCATCGGAAAGTAAAGTGCTATTCTTATGTTTATCCAATGTATTATAATCTCATCATTTACAGACCTTTTCAGACTATTTATTTTCCTTTGTTTGGATATAATTATGTTATTATTTGTTGCTAATTATTATCTTTGTTGCTGCTAACAACAATTAACAACAAAAAAAGCAACAAAATGAATGTACATTTAAGGCAGAGGAAACAGACCAAAGCAGGCAGCATCAGTCTTTATCTTGAAATCTACAAAGGAACAGCCAAACAGCCTGATGGCACTCTCAAAGTGCTGAGAGATTATGAGTATCTTGATCTGTTCCTGATGGACAAGCCAGTCACACCGCTTGACAAGCAAAGCAACAAAGACACCTTAGCACTTGCAAAAACTATCAAGGCAAAGAGAGAGCTTGAAATCAAAAATGGTCAATATGGCTTTAGCAGCAACAAAAACAAAAATGCCAATTTCATCAACTACTTTGATGATCAGGCAGAAAAGAGGCTGCAATCAAAAGGCAATTATGATAATTGGAATAGTGCCTTAAAGCATCTCAAAAAATTTGCCGGTGATCAGGTCACTTTTAATGAAGTCACACCTGAATTTAGTGAGCAGTTTAGAAACTACCTGAGAGATAAAGCCAAGACCAAAAGTGAAAAAAAATTATCCTCAGCATCAGTATCATCATATTTCAACAAGTTTAGAGCCTGCCTGACAAAAGCAAAAAAAGACAAGATCATTCTGAGCAATCCTGCAGAGGATATTACAAACAGCCTTGAAATTGAATCAGAGAGAGAGTATCTGACCTTTGATGAGGTCAAGAAATTAGCCAAAGCAGAATGCAGGTATGATGTTTTAAAAAGAGCCTTTTTATTTTCCTGCCTGACCGGTCTGAGGTGGTCTGATATTCAAAAAATGAAATGGTCAGAGGTGAAAAAAACTGATGATGGTGACAGGATTGTCTTTCACCAACAAAAGACCAAAGGACTGCAATATCTTGATATTTCTGAGCAGGCAAAGTCCTTTTTTGGTCTGCCTGATCTACCTGATGAGAGAGTATTTAAAGGACTGAAATATTCTGATTATTTCAATACTGCTTTAATGCAGTGGGTGCTTAGAGCAGGAATTACAAAGCATATTACTTTTCATTGTGCAAGGCACACTTTTGCAGTTTTGCAATTGGAATTAGGAACAGAAATCTATACTCTCAGCAAGCTCTTAGGTCACTCAGAATTGAAAACAACTGAGATTTATGCAAAGATCATTGACAAGAAAAAAAGAGAGGCAGTCAACAAGATACCTGATATTAATATTTAGACAAGTGGACAAATCAGACAGCATTAAAAAGGCAGTAAAAATCACTGTTAATTTAACAGTAAATAACAGTAAAATTTTGTTTCACCTGCTCATCAGGCAGTAGGTCAATATTTTTAAATAGGCTATTATCAGCACTTTGCAGAGATTTTATTTTTCTGGTTTAAACATGGTGTAAACAAATGGTAAAACAGGCATTAAAAAGATACCAAATATCAAGCTTTAGTTATGGAATTAAGCAAAAAGGAACAAGAACAATTAGCAAAACTTCAATGGCTAATTACTGAAATTGTTGAATTAAAAGCGTTTGAAAACTCACACATTCTGCATTTAAAGATCTATATGACACCTGATGTTGAAAAGCTCACACTTTTCAGAGATGAGTTAAAAGCTATTCAAGAAAAGATTATCAACTACAAAAATTATGAATTTATAGATCTGATCACTGAAAGTGTTAATGATTTCAGAAAATACTACAAGCATTATGTACAAGACAGCAAAACAATTGATGATGATTTTGGTCTGAGAGATTATCCTGATGAATGGCAAGAAATATTTATTTCAAATTTTATTGACTTTTATGCTGACTATGGTGCTGAGGTATATTTAAATTTTGATTTTGACAGTATTGATTTTGATGATTTTGATGAGATAGAGTTTAAATGGTTTGATAATCCTGCAAAATACATTCCATTAAAAAACATTGATATTTTGGTTGATTGTATCTCAACTATCAGTTACTTTCAAGAAATCTTTGATTTTTATCATTTAGCACTTGAAAACAAAGAAATCATCATTGAGTTACCAAATAGAAAGCAGAAACAAAAACAGCAACAAAATTCCTATCAATGGCTGATCAAGCCTGACAAAGAACTGCCTGAGCTTTACAATAGAATGATAAAAGGAAAAATTATCTCTCAGATTGATTTTCCTGCTTTCAGATCAATCTTTACCGGTCAGCCGGTGGAAAGTATTGCCACAAAAATACAGTGGCTTGCAGATGGTGTGCTGCTTGCTTATTTCATTGACAGCATCAGAAACAAATTGCCAATGGCTACAGATGTTTGGTCAGTGGCAAAACAATGCTTTGAGAATGCAAGCAGTTTGAAACAATCTCAATACAATTATTCAACTGTAGGAACAGGAAAGCCAAAGCAGCACAAACTTATTGATGATCTGCTAAAAGACCTTTAATCCTTTACTATCCTTTATCGGTCAATCTCAGTCTATTCTTTATTTTTCATTTCCTGCTTTCCTTTGCAAAGTCTTAGACATCAAAGGAATTGCAATTCCATTTTTTTTAACTTCAAAATTTAATAAAATGGACAAACAACAAATGACTGTAGATGAATATCTGCAGAGTATTGAAATCAGGCAAAGGAATATTGAAAATTTGCTGCTCTCTCAAAAATCAGTGATGAGCTTTGATGAGATGGCTATCTACTCAGGATTGTCAAAAAGTTACCTCTACAAAATGACTTGCACCGGTGGTGTGCCTTGCTACAAGCCAAACGGCAAAAACATCTACTTTGACCGGAAAGAAGTTGATCAGTGGCTGCTCAGGAACAGGAAAGCCACAACTGATGAGATTGAGAGCCAGGCAAGCACCTACATTGTAAAAAATCCTACAAGATGATTGCAGCATATTATAAATTGGCTTTGTTGCCTGATGAGATTAGGTCTGCCAACAAGATTAGAAGTAAAGCAAGACTTGACTGCATTGCCTACAGTGACCTGCTTGACTACAAAGGCTTGACAATTTTTGTCAATTCCAAAGGTCAGCTATTTTTCTACAAAACACCTTGCAGAGATTTTGTAAGTGCTGACAGCAAAAGGCTTTCAGAATGGTCTTTGACTAATAACAGCCTAAATTTTAGCAGCATCTACATTGAGGATTATGATTTTCCTGAGTATGGATATGGCTATCCAAATGCAAAGAGATTGCTTGCAAATGGCAGTATCAATCCTCAGTTTGAATTTAGAAATGATGGCTATTTGTTTGTAATCAATAAAGACTATTCTGAAATTGAAATATTGATCATTCCTGATGGTAGAAATCTCATCTCAGGATATTATCAAAGGCTGATTGATGGTCTTTTTGATGATGATTTAAAGAGGCTGAGAAATCAATCAAAATCATTCTTTCAATATGAGTGCTTATAGTAATATGTTTTACTTGACAATTTTAATCAATGTATGACAGCATAAATCTTTGGCTGAGTAATGAGCAGGCAGGCATCAAAGACCTGCTTGCTTTCAGTGAAAAGCACCTGCAGAATATTACAGTCCACAACAAGCAAGATGGTCAGATCATCTACAGTGGCTTGCTCAGGAATTACAAAGTAAATGTATCTCTATCAGGTATCTCATTAAAAGGCAGCCTTGCAAAATATTTCCTGCCTGATAACTTTCACACTTTGAACAGAGGTGACAGCCAAAGAGCAATTGAGATGATGGCTGATGATTTGCATCTACCAATTGACAAAGCTAAAGTAGGCAGGATTGACTTTGCTCAAAATTTCCTGATGAGGTATGAGCCAAAAGCATACTACTCTTATTTAGGTGACTGCCAGCACTACAAGAGATTTGCTCAGCCTGAGAGCGTTTATTATAACAATGGACTGAGGACAAAGCTATTCTATAATAAAGTGGCTGAGGGCAAAGCAAAAGGACTGAGCCTGCCTGATGTTTGGAATGGTCAAAATGTGCTGAGGTATGAATTAAGATTTACAAGCCGTTTACCTCAACAATTCAATATTCAAGAGGTGACTGCAAAGACTTTGTATGATGAGCAGTTTTATATCTCACTGGTCAGGAATTGGATTGATGAGTACAAAGCAATCAACAAACTGAATTTAATCAATTTCAATCTTACAAATATGAATAGTCCAAAAGACTTTAGGAAACAATTAGAGCTTATTGCAGTCAATGCAATTGGTCAGGAAACAATAATGCAGATGATTGAGGAAATGAGGATAAAGAGATCCTTTGACAAGCCTGAGTATTATTCAAGATTAAAAAAAGACCTCAGAGAGCTTTGCAAGACACCTGAGCTGACTACCTCATCAGATATGGTGGCAGAGCTTGATAAAAAGATTGAGGCTGTCAGACAGCACTACAGATGATTTGTCTATAGTAATATGTTTTGCTTGACAGAAATAGTCAATTATCATTTCTAAAGTAGATAATAATAGAAATAGAAAACATTCAATTAACTGTGAACTAAATATTTATAGCTCTGATTAATCAAGTTTTTTCAGATGAAAAGGAATTTCAATAGTATTGATGAGATTGTCAAATATTGTACATTAAATTTCACTGATGATGAATGGACTGAATTATTTTTGTACTTAATAAAATTGGATAAAAAAAATGAGAGGAAAAAAGACCGGTGGCAGAGAGCAAGGCACTCCAAACAGACTGACCAAAGAGCTGAGAGCAGTATTAAAAGACCTGCTTTTTGAGGAATTGAAAAACATTCCTGAGCAGTTTACCAAATTAGAGCCAAAAGACCGGCTTGATTTATTAATCAAGTTACTGCCATTTGTCTTGCCTAAAGTAGAGGCAGTGCCAATGTCATTAAATGAGCCTTCAATTTTTGGCTTTGAGGATTAAATGTTATGTTTTTTTAACATAGAAAAACATAGAAAAAATGAGATTTCCAACAACAAAACATAGTCAGATAATAGGCAATATTTTGAGTAAAAAAGTAAAACTTTTAACTGTTTTTGTTGCTATTCTACATTAAAAGGCTGATTATAGTCAGTTAATATATTGATATACTGCTCTTTGTCTGTTTTACTTTACATATTGCATCGGCAAATAAGTAAGATGTCATAATATTCACCTTTCGATGCAGCTCCAACAAATCGAAACCAAAATTTATGAAATCAGAGGTCAAAAAGTGATGTTGGATTTTGACCTTGCCGAGATGTATGAAGTCGAAACCAGGGCTTTGAAGCAATCTGTGAAACGTAATATTGACAGATTTCCGAATGATTTTATGTTTCAACTCGCAAAACCGGAATGGCAGGAGCTTATCACAAATTGTGATAACCTACCGGAGGGTGTAAGATTTAGTCCTTCAACACCCTTTGCATTTACCGAACAAGGAGTATCAATGTTATCAAGTATTTTAAAAAGTAAAAAAGCATTGCAGGTAAACATCGCCATTATGCGTGCCTTTGTTTTTATGCGGCAATACGCATTGACGCACAAAGATTTAACCGACAAACTCAGGGAAATCGAAACCAAATACGATAATCAGTTTAAAGATGTTTACGATGCGATAAATTTCCTGCTTCAAAAAGACAAACAACAAACCGTTCAACAAAGCCGGAAAAGAATTGGGTTTAAAACTGATGATGGCAGTTAAAGTATTTTTAAGCGTATTAATATCAACAAATTAAATATGCAGCTCCAACAAATCGAAACCTAAATTTATTAAATCCGGGGTCAAAAGGTGATGTTGGATTTTGACCTTGCCGAACTTTATGAAACAGAAACAAAATACCTCAAAAGGGCAGTTAGAGCCAACATTAGAAGGTTCCCAACTGATTTTATGTTTGAATTATCTAAAATTGAATGGGAAACTTTGAGGTGCAATTTTAGCACCTCAAACAAGAGAGGTGGTACAAGATATTTACCATTTGCCTTTACAGAACAGGGAGTTTCGATGCTTTCGAGTGTTTTGGG
>CAJATL010000389.1 GCA_903944895.1 uncultured Bacteroidota bacterium | reverse complement strand
CTGGAATACATCGGTATTAAATGAATTTATGATACACCAACCTAACAGATTTTATTATTTGGTTGAAGTAGATAAAGAAGCAACAAATTCAGTTTTTTATTTCTTAAAAGAGGCAAAGTATGCTGTTTTTCTTGACCCGACAAAAGACATTATCGAAAAATATCTACCCACTGAAAAGGATATTGTAATCATAAAATCGTTAGTTTCAGAAGCACCGCTGTTAAATATCAAAGGAATTATTACGGCATCCATTGAAAAAATCTTAGTGGATATTTTTTGTGATGATGTAATATTTTCAGCTCAACAAGGTTCTGAAATGCGAACCATATTTGCGGAAGCATTTGGTAAATACACTATTAATCAGAGCAAAATGCTTCGGTATGCTAATAGAAGAAGGAAAAAAGAGCCTTTCATCAAGTTTATAAGTTCAATAACCAATTTACGGCAGCAATAGTATTTTTGCTGCCAATTTATAGATTATGATAAATCAAATTGAAATAACCAGTGAGTGGCTTAATAAAGTATCGAAGAATCATCGCAATGCTGATAAAATTCTTGTTGAGAGGGTTATTAGAGCATTATTGCTTTTGGAAGGCTTAGTAAAACAGAAGTTACCCTTTATTTTTAAAGGAGGAACAGCACTGATGCTACATTTCAATTCTACCAAAAGGCTTTCCATTGACATAGATATAATTTTACCACAAGCGATAAGCGGTTTGGAAGAAATGCTGGATGCAATAGCTAAAGAGCAAGGATTTTTGAGAAAAGAATTACAACATCGAAGCACACCATCAAAAATCAAAAAAGAGCACTACAAATTTTTCTATACCCCATTACACAAAACTAATAGGGACGAAGAATATGTATTGCTCGATGTACTTTTTGAAGAAGTAAACTATTCTAAAATTGTTTCTATTCCAATACGGTCAGCGTTTATTCCAATTGTGGACGAACCGCTTCATGTTGATGTTCCAAGTTTAGAAGATATTTTGGGTGATAAGCTAACTGCATTTGCACCAAACACAACAGGAATTCCATACATCAAAAATGAAGACAGTATGAGTATGGAAATTATCAAACAGCTTTATGACATTGGAAACCTTTTTGATGTTGTAACAGATGTAAAAATTATCAAAGAAACCTTTTCCAGCTTTGCAAAAACTGAACTGTTCTACAGAAATATTTTTGAACTGAGTGAGATGGATGTATTGGAAGACATTTATCAGACATCTCTTTGCATAGTGAGCCGAGGGACGGATGGGAAGGGTAATTTTGAAGAATTGCAAAATGGGATTCGAAGAATTGGCGGATTCATTTTTTCAGAAAATTATCAGATTGAAAAAGCTATTATTCATGCCTCCAAAGCAGCATATCTTTCAAGTTTGATAAAATTCAATGCTTCAACATTTGAAAAATTCAATGGCCCTATGCTGATTAAAGATTGGGTGATTGGTGACCCTTTAAATAACAAATTGAATAAATTGAAAAAATCAGCTAAGTTCTAAGATAGTCAGCAATATATTTTTATCTTTGCCAAATGAAAACGATGCAAGAAATAAAGAATAGGTTTCAGGAATTACCAGGGATAGAACAGGAACTGTTGCTCGATGATTTACTTAAAGACTATGAGTTG
>CAJATL010000388.1 GCA_903944895.1 uncultured Bacteroidota bacterium | reverse complement strand
CCCCATCAGGGCCTCTGTCATTTCGATGGAGCGAAGCGACTGAGAAATCTCTTTTATGACAATGTTTTTAAAAATAACTGATATGACAAAGTATTACTAAAAAAATGGAACGAAAAACACAAAACCAGATTTAACACCCCACCTTGCAGGTATAGAAAACCTGGAAATCCTGCTTTTTGATTGTTTAAAATAAACCACACTCCCTAAGATTTTCCTATCCCTCAATTTGGTTTTCAAAAAGATGCTCCATCTTTTTTTCAGAGACGTAGCGTAGTTTGTACAGGGAAATAAACATCGCCAAAACACCGGATGGATGGGGGTTTTTTACCTGGCCGGGTATTTCCGGTTGACCGAAAATTCATTGCAATCTTGAGTTGGGCTAAAACAGGTTAAGTTAAGTTCGGTATAAAAAAGGAAACCATTTATAATGTGATGAAGCATTTGAGGTGTAAGCTCAATAAAACCAGCTTGATGAGATTTCCGAAGCTATGAATTGGTATCAAAACGATGGAGTGTGAGATTTTTGGCGCCTGGCGTTATTATCACAGATTTGAAGATTGATGCATTATTTTCGAAAACATCATGAGCTGATTTTTTATTTGCATGATAAAAACCATTATTTTTGGAATCTTCAAATCATACATTTTTAACTTAAATCAAACAAAGATGAAAAAAACCTTACTTCTTTTTTCGGCTGTCTTATTGGCGGCTGTAGTATTTGGACAGCAAAACCTGCGGTTCAGGGATAATCTGAAAGATGCGAAAGCACCTTTTGTAGTCAAAACCAGCGATAACTCCGGCAATGATGCTGCAATCAAGTATGTCCCTGTCGCCCGGCCTGAATTTAAATCAGGCGACGCCGATCTCATCCTACGCAACATCGGTGGTTCGGGCAATGCATTTGGATTTCTCGGTACCAGGCAGTATTTGTGGGTTGACAACAACATTAACTCGGTTTCATTTGTGCACCGTATGCTCAACCCTCCAGGAGGCCCGGGATCATCATTCCTTGCCTACGATTATTCGACCAATCACGGCGAAGCATGGACGGTAAATGCGCAGGTTTATGAGCCACTCTCAGGCGCTACAAGTAATGCCCGCTATCCGCATGGTGCAATTTACAATCCTGCCGGAAATACCAATCCAGCAAATGCTTACTTCGGCTATTTTGCTTCGATGCTCGACGCCAGCAATGGCGGAACATGGGGCGGTTATTGTTTTGGAACGCACAAATTCGGATCTGCCCAGGCAGCAACACAACATACCACAACCACTGTTGGCGATATTTTGCAGGGCGTTCCTTCTGCTTACGAAATCAGCTCCCTTGGCCGGGCTATCTGTGCCGATCCTGCCAAGGTTGGAACCACCGCTCCATACACCGACCTCATGATCCTGACCACAGGCATGTTTAATCCTGCAACCGAAGATTTTGACATGGAGCAAATCCTCGTCGAGATGCCAGGTAACGGAGTTTCTCCAACAGGTACTTTTGCCGGTGTTGCCGATACAAAGGTTGCTTTTTCGCCGGACGGACAAATTGGTTATATCGTTTACCTGTCGAATAATGACGAAAATACCATCGAATCGTCCGGGTGTTATTTCCCGATTATTTACAAATCGACCGATGGAGGCGAAAACTGGGAAGGACCATACAACGTCCAGCTTGGTGGTTTTGATGGAATTCCTGCCGTGTTAAATTACCTGCCTGATGCCATTATCGAACAATTCTTTGAGCCACCATTGCCAGCCCGCGAAGACATTCCTTTTACAGCAGCATTTGAATTAGGGCTTTCGGTTGATTTTAACGGAAACCCACACCTGCTTTTCGAAATTGGAATTGGCAGCCAGGATTGGAGTATTTACTCCAGTTATGGTGGAAATACCGGCTGTGCAGGCTGTGTAGCCATGATGCACATTTATTCGCCAAACGGTGGAACAAACTGGATTGGCGATACCATTTGTACCGTGAAAACCTTTAGGGGTGAGTTTCCATACACAGGTGGCGATCCCGTTGCTGTTGATAACAGGCCATACATTGCCTCAACACCCGATGGCACCAAAATGTTTTTCTCGTGGATCGATACCGACATTCCAGGTGTTGGCGACAATTTACAACCCGACATTTATTGTGTGGGTTACGATGTTGTAAATAACACCTATTCGCAGCTTTACAACGTTACAGCCTTTTCGGCCGCCATGTGGACCGCTTATATGGGGGCAGGTTCAAAACATGTTTTCGACAACGGAAATGGAACCTACACGGTGCCTTTTGTTTACCAGGAGATCAATCCAAACGACCTTATCGATCCGGTTCAGTTTGTGTATGTCGATAATTTTGTTTTATCCGATGCTGATCTCCAGGTAACAGTAGGTTGTAACGAATTGCAGACACTGAATTTTGATGTATCGCAGAATTTCCCCAATCCATCAGGCAACGAAACAAGATTTACAGTTAATCTGTCAGAACCAGGAACGATAAACTATGAAGTTACCAATATCCTGGGTCAGCTTATCTGGAAAGGCACGCCGGTTTCGGCACCTCAGGGAACGCAGGTTATCAGCATCAATACGCGAAATCTCCAGCCAGGCATTTACTTTTATAATGTCAGGGTTGGTGAAAATGTTATCACAAAAAAGATGGTGATCGAATAGCAGAAATACTTGAAAGGATTTGTTCCTGCAGTTTGATCAGATCAAAAACCCGGAATCTTTAAAAAAGGTCCCGGGTTTTTTAATTGTCGAATCTATCCATTCTTTTACAAGATTTTTACAAGATTACAGGATTTTAACAAGATCACAAGATTTTAACAAGATTACAGGATTTTAACAAGATTACAGGATTTAAATTCCACTCTTCTCCCGCCGAATCGGGATTTCGCCTAACGCATCAACAATCCATTATTCCAAAATTCCAAAATTCCAAAATTCCAAAATTCCAACATTCCATTCTTCCATCATTCCATCATTCCATCATTCCATCATTCCATCATTCCATTCTTCCATTTTCAAATCCTCTTTTCCTTAAAAAACGCTTTCATCAACGCTGAACATTCAGCTTCGAGGACTCCGCCAATCATTTGGGTTTTGGGATGAAGAATTTTAGGACTGATTAAGGTAAATCCTCTTTTTGTATCGAAGGCACCAAACACAACTTTTGAGATTTGTGTCCAGAAGGCAGCGCCGGCGCACATTACGCAGGGTTCGATGGTGACGTAAAGTGTGCAGCCTTCGAGGTATTTGCTTCCCAAAAAGCCGGAAGCCGCTGTAAAGGCCTGCATTTCGGCATGGGCGGTAACGTCGGTAAGTTGTTCGGTGAGATTGTGGCCCCGGCCTATGACGCGGTTGTTGCAAACCACCACGGCGCCCACAGGCACTTCGTCTTTATCAAAAGCCAGGCGGGCTTCTTTTAAAGCCTCCTTCATAAAACATTCGTCGGTGTAGAGATTGAGCATAATTAATCCGCTATTTTTTACAAATCATGCAAAAATATCTCGATATTTTTTACAAATCATGAAAAAATCTAGGAATAATTCCTATTACATTGATATTTAGGGTTTAAGATTCAAGTTCACCAATTTCTGATTTTTAAGCATTTTTCCGAATTGGGAAAAATGAACTTTAGTTACTTTTGTGCGTTAAGAGTATTAAATTTTAATTCTAAAATAAAATGATATCTAAAAAATTAGAAACAGCTATAAACGAGCAGATTAAGCTCGAAGAACAATCAGCACGGGTTTACATGGCCATGGCTTCGTGGTGTGAGGCAAACGGATTGCCGGGGGCAGCAAAATTTTTGTACACCCACAGCGACGAAGAGCGCCTTCACATGTTAAAATTCATCCACTTCCTGAACGATCGCGGTGGTTATTCAGCGCTTCAGGCACTCGAAATGCCAAAAACCGATTTTTCGACATTAGCCGACATTTTTAAAAGTATTCTGCATCACGAAGAATATGTGACCAAAAAAATCAACGAACTGGTTGACCTTTGTTTAACCGAAAAAGACCATACCACCAACAGCTTCCTGCAATGGTTTGTTACCGAGCAAATCGAAGAAGAAAGTACCGTTAGGGAAATTTCTGATAAAATCAAATTGCTTGGCGAAGCACATGGTGGCTATTTCCATGTGGATATGTACCTTGCCGGGCTTGCAGCAACGGCAGCAGCATCCATGGCAGCAGCCAAAAAGGTGTAATATAAAATTAGATATTACGGAAAAGGCACTCGGTTTGGGTGCCTTTTTTTATAAGCACTGGTAACCGGCCAATTGCTTTACCGGCCAAATGGCAGATTTAAGAAATGATGGAATTCAGCACGATTGAATAATTTTACACGATCACCACCGGAAAAATTAATAATTGTTTCAAAGTTAGAGAGTGGTTGGATTAATTTTTTCAGAAAAGATCATCCAAAGTCAACGAACTGGCCACAAGCTCCCGTGAATAGGCATTTTGAACCAATCCAAAGGAGGTAATCAAAGTAATAAAAACGTTCTTCCGGGTCTTGGTGACCTGTCTGAAAACTTCTTTTTTTTGACGGAGTTCGGCGGCATATTTTGCATCAATTACAAATTCACTGTTCGAGAATTTGATTTCGCAAAGATTGATGGCAGCATCCCTTCGGTCTATCAGCAGGTCAATCTGCGCTCCGGGCAAAGGCGAGTCGGGCGAGGGTTGGTAGCGCCAGGCGGCATGGTTTGTTTCTATTCCTGAGATGCCCAGGGTGTTTTTAATTTTTTGAACATGCTTAATGCAGATATTCTCGAAGGTAAAACCAGCCCACGAATTTTTAACGGGTTGGTTTTGACGGGTTAGCCAATACCCGTTGCCGGGCGATTTTTTACCCAGCGGTTTTATCCAATCAAAATAAAACTGCGTAAACTCGTCCGACAGTCTGAACAAGGCATCTTTTGCCATTTTCCCATAAGGGATGTACGATTCGATAAATCCTGATTCTTCGAGTTCTTCAAGAATCCGGGTAGCGGTGCCTCCCGACGAAATGTTGGTGGCAGCCAACAGTTCGTTTCGGCTGATACCTTTGGTTTTTTTGGCTAATAATTCCACAATTTTGGTGTGATATTGGCTATCTTCAAACAGGGAAGCATACAGTTTTTCGTATTCCTGGCGAAGAAGCCCATTCATGGTAAAGCACGATTTATCAATGATTTGTGCGGCTGATAATCCCGGCTCAACCTGTGATAGATAATAAGGGATTCCCCCAAAAGCCATGTACAACTCAACGATTTGAAATCTTGTAAGAATTACATTTTTCGACGACAGATATTTTTCGGTTTCGCCTAACGAAAATGGCAGAAGACGAATCTGGCGGGTAAGACGATTGTGCAGCCCACCCCTGGAGCGGACAATATGTTGAATCATCCAAGATGCTGCCGAACCACAAACCACCAGAACCAGGTTTTTTTGACTGCTGCCAAAGCTGTTCCAGAAATGTTCCAAAGCTTTTAAAAAACCTGAACGGGGAGTGTTCAGCCAGGGCAGTTCATCGAAAAATACAACCCTTTTACCTGGATTTTCTTTCACCATTGGCGATTCAAGATAGTTTTCAATCTGAAAAAATGCCTCCTGCCACGATGCCGGTTTTTGTGGCAAAATTCCAAAACCCGTTGATTTTCCCAAAGCTTGTGCAAAATTGGATAATTGTTCCTGAAGGCTGGCTTTGAACATTCCGACCATTTCAAAGCAGATCGTTTTATCGTAAAACTCTCTCACCATGAAGGTTTTGCCGACACGTCGCCGGCCATAAACAGCCACAAATTCCGAAACCGGTGATACCAGTGTTTGTTCCAGAATGGCTATTTCTTCAACTCGGCCTATTAGATTGATTTTGCTCATGTTAACAAGTTTTGGCTGATTATGATTTTTTATATTCAGCCAAAAGTACATATTATTTTGAGATTTGGCTGATTATAGTTTTTTATATTCAGCCAAAAGTGGAAAAAATTCTGGGTTTTGGCTGATTATAGTTTTTTATATTCAGCCAAAAGTGAAAAAATTCCAGGGTTTTGGCTGGGTTGATTTTTTGAAAAGGTTATTTTTCATGATGATTTAGGTGTAATAAAGCTTTTCGCAGCAAAGAAAGCGGGTAAAGCGGAACGCAGATTACCTTTGCGTTTTCCGGGAGTAGAAACAAATCCTGGAATTCTGGCAGGATTTCAACTCCTGTATTATTTGTAAACAATTGGTTGAGTCCAGTGTAAAAAAGGTGCCAGATATTTAAGTTTCTCAGAAAGAATGATAAAAGTCTTTAAATGACAAGATGCTTATTTTTAGAAGCTTATTTATTTAAAAGGCTTTCGGTTTTAAAAAGCCCATTAACAAAACCGCCATCAAAAACCCTAAAAATATTTCTCCAAAAACCTTTCAAAAAACACATCGTAAACCTTGTAGCCAGTGATGGTTTTGTGGATGATTTCCTTATCGTTTAATGTTTTTAATGCCTGCAACGACGAGGAGGCGGATGGCAGGTTGTTTCGGTGAAGAAATTCCATGGCGCTGGGTTTTTCGACGAGCCTGTCTTTGGCGATGGCAATCACCATTTTCTTTTGATTTTCGGAAAGCATATTAAGAATGTTCAGGTAGTCAATCTTTCTGCTTTCGAGGTAATTATTGATAATTTGCCTGGTTTGGTCAATCTCAAGATTTAGGTCGGTGTTATAAAAACACTGGTTGCAGATTAACTGTGTGTAGTAAGTGTAAACATCAGTAAATCCGAGAATGTATTCAACAGCCTCCGGATTGATCTTTTTTCCGTTTTTCAAAAATGTGGAGGTAATAAATTCCGAATAGATATTTCGGTCAATTTTATCAAGAACCATTACTTCGGCACTTTGATAAAAAGGTCGTTTGGCCCCCAGAAACATTTCCTGTAAAAGGTGGTTTGTGCTACCCGAAAATATGAATTTAACATTTGAAAGCTGCTGGATATGTGTGCGTAAAATGGCTTCTGCCTTTTCGGGATAACCGGCTACTTCCTGAAATTCATCAAAAGCAATAACGACAGGATTTTTTCTGCTTTCCAAAAAATCGAACAGTTGGGCAAGGGTTGAATCAAATTGTTTTTCGTTGAGATTTAAACTTAGAGAAGGGGTTCCGTCAGGCGAAAAAGTTAAAGAGGCATTAATTCCTTTCAAAAGGCTCTTTATTCCCTGCATCAGGTTTTGACTGTGGTATTTTTTTAAAACCTTGTCGGCGAGAATACCGATCAGATCCTGCATTTTGCTGGCTGCAAACAAATCAATATAAAAAGTTTCGCAGGTTTTGCTTTGTTCAAGCCTGTTGAAGGTGTTCAGAATCAGGGCTGTTTTACCCAATCTGCGCGGACTATGAAGCAAGGTATTGAGGCCATTGGCCAGGTTATTGGTTAATTGTGTAGTTTGTGCTTCCCGGTCGCAAAAATATTCAGGATTATAGGTTAAGCTGAATGGATTAATTTCTTTCATCGGTATTTTTTATGCAAAGATAATTATTACATAAAACCTGTTACATAAAATGTGTAATTATTTCGACATAAATTATGTTACATAAAAAGTGGAATGAAGAAACGTGGGTGAAAACTATGAGTCCAGTCTAAAAACAGATGTTTTTGGGCTAAAGCCCTGTAACTGTCTGGTTTTCAATTGCCCCGACCTTAAGGTCGGGGCAATTCATCTCCGTGATATTCAGGGCTTTAGCCACCTTGATGAAATTCATAGCACCTTTTTAGACTGTACTCAACTATTTATTTTTTCTCAATTTCCCTCACCAATTCCCGGTACCAGGTTTCGCCGTATCGCCTGATTAATGAATCTTTAAGAAATTTGTAAAGCGGCACACCAAGCCGGTTTCCATTAATTAGAGCCGGGCGGCAAATGGGCCATTCGTGGTAATTTACAGCATCAAAAGTTTCGTACGATGTAATTCTCACCGGGTAAAGATGACAGGAAACTGGTTTTCGAAAGTCGGTTTTACCAGCTTCATAAGCCTTTTCGATGGCACATCCGGCAATTCCATCCTCAAAAATGGCAAACGCACATTCACGGCCATTTACAAGCGGAGTTACAAAATCACCTGCAGCATCATAATCAAAAACACCAAGGTTCTCAATCACTTCCAGGCCTTTTTCGGTCATAAAAGGTTTTACGGCATCAATGGCATCTTCCATGGCACTGATTTCCTCTTCTAAAAGTGGGGCACCGGCATCGCCCTCAACACAGCAGGCTCCCTTGCATTTTTTGAGATTACAAACAAAGCGGACGAGACTTAAATCGTCGGAAACGGTGGTATTATCAATTACTATCATGGCTGCAAAAGTATAAAAAAAACTTTCGGCCATTTGCTGCCATGACCTCGCACCTGCAACTGCTCATCAGATGAAATGAACCAGGTTTTTATCCTTGATGTTTGAGTTGATGAGGCTCGCCAGTGTTGTTTCTTCTTCGCTTTTCGATGCTGGCATTCGCTAAGTTGATCGCGTTGAAATTTATTTTTTCTTAAACTGCTATCTTCTTGTAAAATAAGAATTTGCCGGTTGTTTTCCAGAATTCCGCCAGCGATATGGCGAAATTCCGGACACGATTTTTTAAAGAATTGTTTTTTGTTTTGATGATTAATCTTTTATTTGTGAAGCATTTTTATCAAAAATGGACTTTAGAAAGTGGCATGCAATGGTTAAATAAATGCCATGTATTGTATGCCGGAGATTTGGAAAACGAAGTTACAGGGTGACAGGTTCATTAACAGATTCATCAGAAATAGAAAAAGGACAGCGGTAATTTTACTCACAGCGTTATCAAAGAAAACAACATTGGTATTATTTTTTTGGCGCGGATTATTGCGGGAAGGATTTCCTCAGGTTACCAAATGTTGTGATTTACAGCCAGTAATAACCCTGGCCGATTATGCTGGGTTGTGAATTTTAAAATGGCGAAAAGTAAATTTTATTTTGTCATTTAAATTAAGATTAGTTTCTTTATGTTGTGGATTTTATTGTTTTTGTAATGGGGGAATTTGGGAATGGATTCCAGAAATGATTTTAATATTGATATGATCTGAATATGATAAATTATTATAGTTTATTGTATGTCAATAGAATATGAACTATTTAAGTAGTGAAGTGCTAAATTGCATGAATATTGTTAGCATATGTAATACTCGAAATATCTATTTGTTTTAATACTTTTTTTATTGCAAAAATTTACTTTAATTTCAGTTGGGGGCCGCATCGAATCGATACTTTGTATTGATTTCCTGTCATTTTTCAGCTTTCCATTTTTAAGACCGGGAATTTTCAATTCCCCGGCCATTCCATTTTTTAAAACCAACCCGTTTATTACTCATCAAATCGTAAAAATGTAAATCTTATCTATATGAAAACAAATTTACTTTGTACCAATCTTTCTGTAAAATCTTTTAAGACAGCGCTTAAGTCTTTTATAATTTTCACAGCACTTATCGGTATTACCATTGTTGCCAATGCGCAAAACTGCTCGGTGAATGCCGGGGTGGATGTAACAATATGCTCAAACGAGACAATGCAGTTGGTTGGCAATAAAACAGGAGCATTTCCGGGCGGGGGAGGAGTTATTCTGTGGACCCAAATCGGAGGACCTTCTGCAACAATAGTAAGCCCAACAAGTCTTACAACTAATGTAACGAACTTTTTAGGAGGCTACACCTATATTTTCAGGATAACATCAACCTGTGAAGATGGGTCATTGGTTTTTCAGGATGTTAAAAGAACGGTAGATGAAATTACTCAGGCAAATGCCGGAGTTGATGCCACTTATTGTCCCGGGACATACAGTCTTGCTGCCAACGCAGCAGTTGGACCGGATGAAATCGGATACTGGCAGGGGTCGGGTAGTAACGGGATTACCATTTCAAATGTAAATTCTGCAACCTCTAATGTTGTTATTTCTGGTGGATCCTCAGGTACGAGTACCTTAACATGGACTATCGAAAACCCGGTAACGGAATGCTCAACTTCTGATATAGTAAGTATAACTAATCTAGGTGGTATGGCGGTGGAAGCAGGAGTAGTTAACCCACGAACGCTGTCAAACTGTTATTCGACCACACAATCAACAAACCTGGCAGGAAGCTATGCAGGAAGTGGATTAGGCGGGCAGCAGGGAACATGGAGTATTATTACAGGACCAAATGTGCCCACATTTTCGGATATCCATGCAAGCAATTCCGGAATATCAAATTTGATTGAGGGGACTTACACTTTCCGTTGGACAGTTGTGGGACCTTGTGTATCAGGATATGACGAAGTTCAGATTATTGTTCCGGCGCCAACCGCCGATGTAACGGGTGCTGGCTTTGTTGGGGGAAGCAGTCAGGCATTTTGTGACGGGAGGACTTCAACAGTATTGAATGGTGTGCCGCCAATCTATGTAAACGAAACAGTAACCTGGGCGCAAACCGGGGGACCCACATTAGGAGTTGTCATTGTAAACCCAACTAGCCCGGTTACTGAGGTAACTGGACTTAATGGATCAAGTACCTACACTTTTTCTTACACTATAAATAATTCTACAACCGGATGTTCAAGTACTGCAGGTTTTACGGTGTCTTTTCCAGCTGCACCTGCTATTAATGTTGAAGCCGGTCCGGTTTTTCTTCCTTGTGAAGTAAGTGTTGCAGATATTAACTATACTGCAACCGGAGGAACTGGCACCGAATACCGTATTTTAAGTGGTCCTCCAACAGTGGAGGATTACGGTCCACCGGTCGTTTATGTAACTTACCCCACAGAATGGGCTAATACCGGTAGTTCTCCAGTAAGATTGGTAGGGCTTACAGGTTTGGGTAACTATGTGGTGCAGTTTAGGCAGAATGCGCCTGTTGGTGTTGCCTGTGAAGCAGCTTTTGATGAGGTTACCATAATTACTTCTTTTAATAATTCGCTATCCAATGCAGGAACCGACCAAATTCTCGATTGTGACGTTTTTGCAACCACACTTGCCGGAAATGAACCTGACTTTGGGCAGGGAACCTGGTCACGTATCAGCGGGCCGGGTCCGGTGGCATACACCGGGAATATTCATGATAAAAATCTTTATATTTATAATCTGGTTCCGGGGCTTTATACTTTCCGGTGGTTGATTGAGGGTGGCCCTTTATGCGAACCCAACTGGGACGATGTAACGGTTTTGGTGGCAAGTGAAACACCAACATTTCATAATGCCGGACCCGATCAAACAGTTTGTAATCAGGCTGTGGTAAGAATGGCTGCCACTGCTCCACACTTCATTTTTGAGCAGGGAGTATGGTCGGTGGTGCCTGCTAATCCTTCGATAGTTTTTGCTGATGTTCATTTGTACAATACCACGGTAACAGGTTTCACCACTGCCGGTAGTCCTTATACTTTGCGATGGACAATGTTAAATGGTTGCGGTTCAGCTTCTGATGATGTAATTATTACCGTTGATGCGACCCTTTCGCCAATAGTTGCTAATGCAGGTATTGATCATTGTCTTGTATCAGGCACTGTAAAAGATACGTTAAATGCAAACAATCCCACACCTTATCCTGGTGACTGGAATTTTATTGATGGGCCAAACACTCCCTTCATCGTTGATCAAACCCTTTACAATACAGAGGTTACCGGCATGATTAACGGAACCTACCGTTTTGAATGGACTATTAATTGTGGTTGTATTTGCGGAGTAACCAAAGATACCGTATTAGTTACCATTGATAATCCGGTAACGGTTGCAGATGCTGGTGCTGATATTACCCTTTGCGGAAATTCAACCACCATGGCTGCTAACACCACTGCGGTTGGTACAGGCTTATGGACACAAATTTATGGAAATGGCGGTGCTATAATTACATCGCCAACCTCACCTACAACAACGGTTACCAGTTTGATTGATGGAGCATACAAATTCAGGTGGACAATTACTAACGGCGCCTGTTCGACTTATGATGAGGTTTTGGTTTTTGTATCCAACGAGGTGCCATCAACTGCTGATGCAGGTTTGGATAAAGGTGTTTGTAGTTTCGACTTCGTTGCAATGACGGCTACCTCACCAGCCTCCGGATCGGGATACTGGACTCAAATCAGCGGTCCAAATACTGCCGGAATTACTGATCCAACATTAAATACGACTAATATGACGGGTCTGATAACCGGAGAATATACTTTCAGATGGACAGTTACAGGGGGACCATATTGTACCCCAACCTTCGATGACGTGGTTGTAACCTTAGTGCGGAATGCCGATGCCGGGAGTAACCAGGATTACTGCGAAGCCATAACTTCTGTTAATCTGGTTGGAACTGTTGCCAGTAGCGGAACCTGGACCCAGGTCGGTATCACTCCAAGTGTGGCAACTATTGTCCAAACCTCAGCCAATACGGCAACGGCAACTTTCCTTATACCGGTAACTGTTGGTGTTTACACTTTTCAATATGCCATCTCAGCAACGGGTTGTGAATCTACCGATCAAATGACCGTAACATTACGTACCCCTCCCAATATTTCAAATGCCGGAGCTGATCAGGATTTATGCGATGATCTTACCTTTATCTTAGATGGCAATGCGGCGAATCCCGGGACTCAGGGTACCTGGACAAAGTTATTCGGCCCAACAGGAGAAACCGGGTCTTTTAATGATGTTCACAATCCCGACGCCACCTATACTCCCGCAGGGAATAAATACGGTACTTATGTTTTCCAGTGGGAAATTGCCAATGGCGAATGTAGCAACGCTGACCAGGTAAGAATAGAACATTATCAAAATCCGTCAACTGCCAATGCAGGAGGTGATCAGGCACTTGTTTGCAATACTGTTGCTACTATGTCTGCAAATAATCCTGCTGTTGGACTTGGTACATGGACCTTAGTATCAAAATCTCCGACAGCACCGGCACCAACCATTACTTCACCTATATTATATAATACCACTATTACCGGAATGGGGCCACAAAGCCCGAGTGGAGATCCCGGTGTTTATGAATTCAAGTGGACAATTACAAATGGCCCGTTTTGTACACCAACACAGGATAATGTCATCATAACTGTTTACCAAACGCCTACTCCTGCAGTTGCAGGTGATGATCAATTATTATGTAATGAGACAACAGTTACACTCGATGCTGATCCGGTTACAGTTGGAACCGGAACATGGACCCAGCAAAGTCCGGTCGTTACTACGGAAGTTATTACTAACGTTAATTTGTACAATACAACCGTTACCGATTTGATACCCGGACAAACTTACATATTCAGATGGACGACAGCAACAGCTTTTTGTAGTTCTTACGATGAAGTAACAATTACAAATTACGCAGAACCAACACTGGCTGATGTTTCAGCAACTGTAACAAGCCTGTGTTTGTATGATGATATGGAATTGATTGGAAATAATCCCACAGTTGGCACAGGACATTGGACACAGACAGCAGGTGATCCGCTGATTATCGTGGATCCAAACGATTACACCACTACAGCGGTCGGTGCTACTTTAACCGGAACATCGAGCGAGTCCTATACTTTCAGGTGGACAATTTCCAATGGCACTTGTCCGCCAGACTTTGACGAAACCACCATCACCCTTAATCAAATTCCCTCCCAGCCCCAGGCGGGAGCTGACCGGGAACTCTGTAATTCAACCACCACAGCATTGTTAGCTGCAAAAAGGCTTTTATCGGCTTCGTTTACTGTCACCAATCCTTCCTGCTTTGGTTCTTTGGGAAGTGTTTCCGTAAGCGGTTCAGGCGGGTTTCCTACCTATACCTATAGTTTAAATGGTGGTACTCCACAAGCATCCGGAAATTTCACCGGAATAGCCGGTGGTAATCATACTGTTGTGGTTGAAGATCAGTCGAGTTGCACATACACCGTTGAATTTAAAATAACGGTACCCACACAATTGACAATTTCAAATTCGGCACAGACCAATGTAGTTTGCCGTGGCGCCTCAACAGGTAGTGTTCTGGCAGCCGCCTCTGGAGGAACTCCACCCTATACCTTTTCAGTACCAACTCAACCTGACGGTGGTACAAGCGCCAGTGTTTCAGGAAATCAAATTTCCAATATGGAAGCCGGTGACTACACTATTCGTGTAACCGACTACCAAGGCTGTACCGCTAACTTAAATCTTACCATTACTCAACCTGCTGCAGCTCTTTCGGTAAGTGGCTCAGGAACCAATCCAACCTGTAATGGGGGAAGTAATGGAAGTATTTCTATTACTGCTTCCGGAGGAACAGGTTCTTATGCTTATGAATGGAGCAATGGTTCGGTAGCTGAAGACCTTTCAGGACTATTGGCCGGAAGTTATACCGTAACAATTACTGACGATAACGGGTGTACCGATTCTGAAACCTTCGTCATTACGAATCCTGCTGCTGTGACCATAACTCCCAGTTTCATAACAAATACACCTTGTGGATCGGCAACTGGCTCTGTTGTGTTGACAAGCAGCGATGCAAGCACCATCACCGTAAACGGCACAACACAAAATTCAGGTACTACATTTAGTAATCTGAGCGCCGGAAAATACGTTGCCACAAGCAACGGAACCTGTCCGGCATCAGTTTCATTTACTATTATCAATAACAATAGTACCCTTACTGCTTCGGCAAGCGTTACTCAACCGGCCTGCAATGGCAATACAGGTTCTGTTACAATAAGTCCATCTAATGGAACTCCTGGTTATACTTACCTTCTGGATGGTTCAACTTCAGGGGGGCCATCGTTTTCAAATCTTGCTTCAGGATTGCACAGTGTTTTAGTTACCGACAGCAATTTACCCACCCCTTGTACTTTTACTGTTTACTTTACTGTTGAAGCTGCGCCAGCTCTTTTAACGATTACTTTATCCTCACAGTCGAATGTGCTTTGTGCAGGCGAATCCACAGGACGTGCAGTCGTAAAGGCTAACGGTGGCAAAGCTCCTTACACATTCAGCATATTTTCACAACCCGCGTTTGGTACTAATGCCTCCGCAAATGGCAGTGTTATTTCCATCATGGAAGCCGGGGATTATGTCATCAAGGTAGAAGATGCCAACGGCTGTATTGCAAATTCAGCCACCATCACCATTACTGAACCTGCTGCTGCCCTTAGTATTACCGGATCTTCTTTTACTCATCCAACTTGTTCTGATGGAAGCAATGGAAGTATAAATATTTCGGTTTCAGGAGGAACAGGTGCCTACAGCTATGTTTGGAGCAATGGCGCTACAACGGAGGATCTTTCCGGACTTATTGCCGGTGTTTATAATGTCGTAATTACGGATGAAAGTGGTTGTACATTAAGCGATGGCCCATACACACTCACAGACCCAACGCCGGTAACAGTTATATCGAGTGGCGTTGTTACCCCATCCTGCCCGGGTATTCCTGGTTCGGTAACGCTTACAAGTTCTGATGGCAGCGATATTACTTTTAAAGGTTTAACCAAGGCTTCAGGTTCGCAATGGACCAACCTGCTGGGAGGAAACTACCTTGCTACTACACAAGGCCCTTGCCCTGAAGTGGTGGATATCAGTATAGTAAATTTTATTGACGGATTTTGGACGGTAATAACCAAACCGGTGGCAGCACCCGATCCAACCTTTACTGATGTGAATAATCCGGTAACAACCGTTTCGGGGCTTGTTCCCGGAGATTCGAGTTTGTATGTATTAACCTGGACCCATACTACAGGTAGTGCGAGCTGTAATAAATCCGATACAATGGAAATCGTCGTCTGGGCTAACCCAACCATCGCAGCGGCCGGAGCCGATCAAACTGTGTGCGATGAAACAACTTTTACGATGGCTGCCAATACTCCGGTTCACGGAGAAGGAACATGGACGCGGGTGAGTGGACCAAACACACCCACGATTACAACGCCCCATTCGCCTACAACAACCATCACCGGAACTACATATGGAACATACGTTTACCAATGGTCAATTTTAAATGGTGACATTTGTACGCCAAGTACTGACCAGGTAACGATTTTAAACCGCAATCCGGTTTCAACTTCCGGCCCGGATGATGTTACCGTATGTAACGGTGGACAGCCTACCTTAACCGTAACGCCTTCTGCCGGATCGGGAAGTTATACTTATAAATGGCAGCAAAGTAATGCTAATTGTGATGGAACATGGAGTGATATTGTTCCGGCGGCTACCAGCCAATCCTATCAAACTGTTGCTTTGTCAACAGGTACCTATTATTTTAGGGCTGTTGTTTCGGATGCAGAAGGTATTTGCGATCCTGTAAATTCGAGATGTGTTGTGGTTACGGTTGTTGCCGACCCAATATGGGCAACCAATACTGTAACACCAACCAACATTTGTGAAGGAGGTTCTGTAACTTTCAGTGCTACCGTCAGCGGCGGTTTGGGAGGTACTATTACATGGATACGTTCGACTACTCCCGGTGGTGCAGGCGTAACTTTAACCAGTCCAAACACACCTCCGAGTGCAGGCACTTATTACTACAGGCCACATTACGTTGCGACAGGCAATGGATGTAACCTGGCAGATGGCCCGGAGACAATGGTAACAGTTGTTTTAGATCCTACTGTTAGCAATCCTGTTGGTTCGACTATTTGTAGTGGAACTACCTATACTTTCCCGGCAGTGACTGTATCAAATGGTGTTTCGCCAACCATTCAATGGCAGCAAAGTCCAAACGGGACAAGCGGTTGGGTAAATGTTACCGGAGGAAGCGGTGCTACCACCACATCATACACTACGCCTGCTCTAACAGTAAATACCTGGTATCGGGTGCGGATTACTGATTTGGTTTCGGGATGTGCCGATCCGACAACGTTGGCAGCAGCGGTTTATGTGCCACGCATTACCACACAGCCGGTTGCGGTTGATCCGACAATTTGTGTGAATGGAACTTCTGTATTAACGGTTGTTACCGAAGTGGGCAGCCCTGCAATTGGCTACACTTATCAATGGCAGTACGACAGCGATCCTACAGCAGGAACAAGCTGGGCTGACGTTGCAAACAGTACTCCAGCCGGGGCAACTTATACCAATGCAACATCCGCAAGTATGACTGTTAACTTGAATTCAACACCCGGAACTTACAATTACAGGGTTTTAATTCAGGTAGTTACGCCTTCTTGTACTGCACTGACATCAAATGCTGTAACTGTTACTGTGAAGGCTGACCCATTGATTAATACACAACCTGTTGGAGGAACGATTTGCGAAGGAAGTACCTTTTCTCCACTTTCTGTTTCAGCATCAGTGGAAGCTCCATTCGTATTAAGCTATCAGTGGCAGGAATCAGATGATAACGGAGTTAGTGATCCGTGGGGAAATGTTGTTGGAGGTAGTGGTGCTGCCACTTCTTCCTACACCACTGCGGCATTAACAGCAGATAGATGGTACAGGGTTAATATTACCTCAACAGGCAGTGATTGTAATCAAATCTACTCGACACATGTAAAAGTATCGGTGAATAATCTTACCGCAGGAACTATCGAATTGGCACAGACCATTTGTGAGGGAGATATACCGGCAGGCTTAACAAGCACTGCCCTTGCCACCGGCGATGGGGATATTACCTATCGTTGGCAGGTCAGCACTAACGGAACAGATTTTTCAAATATTTCACCGGCACAAACTGGTATTGACTATTCACCAGGTTCATTGCTTGTTGATACCTGGTACCGCCGGGTAGCTATTTCAACATTATTTGGTGTACCCTGCGAAAGCAACTCAAACATTATTAAAATCACAGTTAACAACCTTACAGCCGGAACAATTGCAACGGCTCAAACCATTTGCGAAAATACCACGGCTGACTTAACAGGAACGCTTCCAACCGCTGACGGAACAATAAGTTATCAGTGGCAGAGCAGTTCAACCCAGGTTGGCGGCTATACCAATGTTTCCAATGGCGGAACAGGACAGAATTATACTACCGTGGCTTTAACGGCTGATACCTGGTTCCAGCGAATTGTAACATCAACATTAACCGTTGCTCCACAAGCAGCAAAAGCCTGTTCAAAAATTTCAGATCCAATTCTGGTGACCGTTAATAATTTTACTTCAGCCAATACCATTGGAACCGCTCAAACAATTTGCGCAACCAACACAGCAAACCTCACCGGTAACGCAATGACGGCAGATGGAGCTGTAACCTATCAATGGCAAAGTAGTTTAACAGAAGTTGGTGGTTACACTAATGTTTCCAATGGTGGAACAGGTCAGGATTATACCACGGTTGCATTATCAGCCGATACATGGTTCCAGCGCGTAGCCACATCCACGCAAAGTGTAGGTGGCAATCCTGATAAAGCATGTACATTAACTTCCTCACCGGTTTTGGTAACGGTAAATAATTTAACTTCAGGTTCCATTCAATTGGCTCAAACCATTTGTGAAGGCGATACTCCGGCTTTATTAACTACTTTATCGGCTCCAACACAAGATGGGTCAATAAGCTACCAGTGGGAAATCAGCACCGAAAGTGCTACAACCGGCTTCAGCGATATTTCACCTGACGGAACCAACGAAACTTATCAACAACCCCTTGCTTTGACCCAGGACACCTGGTTCCGGAGAAGGGCAATTTCAACATTAACTGGTGTTGAATGTACTGCAACTTCGGTTGCTATTAAAATTACAGTGAACAATTTTACATCTGCAAATACCATAGCTGGAACTCAGACGATATGTAATGAGGGCACTGCCGGTTTAACCGGAAATGCTGTCACCGGAGATGGAGATATTACCTACCAGTGGCAGAGCAGTTCGACAGAAGTTGGTGGTTACAGTAATGTTTCAAATGGTGGAACAGGACAAAATTATACCTCCATAGCATTAACAGCCAATACCTGGTTCCGGCGTATTGCAACATCAACCCTAACAGTTGCACCGGCTGCAGCAAAGGCTTGTACTTTGGAGTCATCAGCTCCTGTTTTGGTAACTGTTGTTCCAGACCCACAAATTGATACCCAACCCTCATCAATCACAATTTGCAGCGGTGCTACAACCATACTTACTGTTTTTGCGAGTGAGGGCACGCCTTCTCTTGATTATCAGTGGCAAATATCTACCATTCCCAGCCCTTATTCATGGTCGGATGTTATCGATGGAAGTGGAGGAAACACAAGTGCATACACTACAGCCAACCTTACACAAACAACATATTACCGGGTTACTGTTTCCGCAACTGGTAATGGTTGCAACCCTGTAACTTCAAATGTCGTTACAGTTTCCATTCCCCGTATTACAACTCAACCAGTTAGTGCTGTGCTCTGCGAAGGCGGAACCCACAACCTTGAAGTAGTAATCGAAGGTGGCGATGCTACGCTGGCTTATCAATGGCAATTTACCGATTTCGATTGCAATTCGGGATGGAGTAATATTTCAGGAGCCACCAACAGCACCTATACTACCACCATTTTGCCAACATCGGGAATAAGATATTTCAGGTGTAATATTACAGTAACCAATCCAGCTTGTGCTACATTAACTACCAATTGTGTGAGTGTTGAAGTATTGAGCGATCCTGAAATAACCTTGCAGCCAACAGGAACCACTATTTGTATTGACGGCACGCACACCATGACCGTTGCGGCTTCAGGTGGCACAGGAACACTAACTTATCAATGGCAACAATGGAACGGAGCTTCATGGATAAGCGCTATTGGCGGATCAGGGTCAATTACAACCCAGTACACAACTCCTGCACTCACCGCATCTACCGATTACCGTGTAACGGTTTCACAAAGTGGTACAGGGTGTGATCCGATAATTTCTTCCACAGCTACTGTTGTGGTTATTCCTGACCCGATTATTACAACTCAAATTACAGGTTCTGTTATTTGCGAAGGTGGTTTCCATTCGATGGTGGTAGTGGCTTCCGGTGGTATCGGCAGTTATACCTATCAGTGGCAATCGAGCGCTGATGGATTAATCTGGAAAGCTAAGTTCTAAGATAGTCAGCAATATATTTTTATCTTTGCCAAATGAAAACGATGCAAGAAATAAAGAATAGGTTTCAGGAATTACCAGGGATAGAACAGGAACTGTTGCTCGATGATTTACTTAAAGACTATGAGTTG
>CAJATL010000387.1 GCA_903944895.1 uncultured Bacteroidota bacterium | reverse complement strand
GCGTGGTTAAGATATGGATGCTTCATAAAACGCTGGTTAACAAAAAAATACTGCTCACCCCGGGTTTTCTTCGCAAATTCAGGTTTTCCGATAAATCCCGTCATCGAAAGAATCTCCATTTTTTGTTCGACCTGAACCAGCCGCTGGTTAAACTGGTTTCCGAAAATAGAAATTATGCGCTGTTTAAGGTTTGAAGGTTTAAGTTGAAACACCGGTTTCCGATCATGAAAAAGGCTGAAGCCAAGGTCGTAACGGGCCAAAGCTACGCGCTGGAATTCTTCGATGATATGACGGATTTCGATAACGTTGGCTTTTAGAAAATTGCGGCGGGCAGGGACGTTATAAAACAGATTTTTCACCATAATCGTCGTTCCCGCCGGACATTGGCAAAGTTCCTGGCTTTTAACCTGCGAACCTTCATTAATGATGCAGGTTCCCAATTCCTGATCGGGTTTTCGGGTCTTCATCTCAACCTGGGCAATAGCTGCAATTGAGGCAAGGGCTTCACCCCGGAATCCCATGGTACGGATTTGGAACAAATCATCAACTTTATTAATCTTGGAAGTAGCGTGGCGTTCAAACGACAGACGGGCATCGGTTTCGGTCATTCCAAAACCATTGTCGGTAACCTGCAACAGGGTTTTACCGGCATCTTTAATAATAACATCAATCTGAGTTGCACCGGCATCAATCGAATTTTCCATTAATTCTTTTAACGCAGAGGCAGGCCGCTGAATGACTTCACCGGCAGCAATCTGGTTGGCCACCGAATCGGGAAGCAAATGAATAATATCCGACATCCTTTAAATAATCCCTCGAATTTAGCTTACATGAAAAAAATAAAGAAAGCCAGGATTGCCAGAAGCAGCAAGTAGAACAGAATCTGGACCTGTTTTGACCGGTTACTCACTTTACGGTCAACTACTCGCCATTTGCGGCTTATCTCAGTGCGCAATTTGGCAACGTCAACTTCGCCGGTTTTCTCAGATTCCTTTTTTCTTTTCTCGAGCTCTTCCTTTTTTTTGTCGTAATACCTTGGTTTATAATCGAATTGCTTCGGTTTGGCAGTTTTAAAAAATCCCATCTGTTTCGTGCTATTTTGTTTGAAGATACAAAAGTAAGATTAAAAATCAACTTGAAACTTGAATCGCAAAACGAATAGAAAAGTGGTTTCATTTTGTTAGTTTTGCAAAGCGAAAAAAATAACGCATCTATTTTGATGAAAAATAACGAACCAAATATCAATAAGCTCATCGTTGTTGGCGACAGGGTGCTGATAAAACCAAAAGTGCAGGCCAACAAATCAAGGGGTGGTTTGTATCTTCCGCCCGGTTACACCGAAAAGGAAGAAGTTCAGAGTGGCTATATCGTAAAAACCGGCCCGGGTTATCCGATTCCTGTAAGTGATGATAATTCGGAGGAACCCTGGAAAAATCAGGATGAAAAAGCAAAATACATCCCGCTTCAGGCTAAGATTGGCGATTTGGCGATTTTCATGCAAAAAGGTGCCGTGGAAATCATTTATAGTGGCGAAAAATATTTTATCGTTCCACAACATTCCATCCTTCTGCTCGAGCGCGATGAAACACTTTTTGATTAATCTCCGACATGCTAAATCAAAAATTCCTGCCATTTTCTTTGATAATAATTCTGGGCATTGCGTTGTTTGGCTGTCAGCAACCACAGCAGCCGAAAATCAAAAATACATCCAAGAAATTTTCTGTCTCCATCTCTAATCCTGAATTTGCCAAAGGTTTCAAAATCAGCGAAAGCGATCATGTTAAGCTGATCGAAATTTTTTATCCCTGGGATTCGCTCAACGCTTCAAAAAAGTTCTATCTCATCGATCGAAATATTGCTCCGGAATTTGTTCCTGATGATGGAATTATCATCAAGACCCCTGTCAAAACGATGGTTTGTCTTTCGGCTACGCATCTTTCGTTTGCTGATGCGCTGGGTTTGCTCAAAAATGTAAGCGGCGTTTCAAGTGCTGATTATGTGGTTTCCCAGGAATTTCAAAACCTTGTAAAATCAGGAGCCATCAGGGAAATTGGCATCTCCGACCATTTTAAACTGGAGCAATTGATCGACCTGAATCCCGAAATTGTGATGGTTTCGCCACAGGCAGGGCAGGGATTTGATCCGCTAGTAAATGCTGGTCTTACAATCGTCCCCAATGGTGATTACCTGGAATCATCTCCGCTCGGACAAGCTGAATGGATAAAATTTATGGGAGTCCTATTTAATAAGGAAGATGAAGCAAATTTGATTTTCGATTCGATAAAATCAGCTTACCTCGAATTAAAAACCCTCGCCGAAAATGTAGAATTCAGGCCAACCGTGCTTTCCGGAAAACAATATGGCGGGTTTTGGGATTTGCCAGGCGGGAAAAGCTTTGTTGCTGAGTTTTTTAATGATGCCGGCGCACAATACATTTATGCCAAAAACCCGGCAACAGGAAGTCATACTTTGGATTTTGAAACCGTTTATGCGATGGGAATTAATGCCGATTTCTGGCGCTTTCTGGTTTATTCGACGGATGATTTTACCCTCGAAAGCCTGAAAAATGAAGATGTGCGATATTCGGATTTTAAGGCTTTCAGAGATAAAAAAGTGATTGTTTGCAACACCTTAAAAAAGCCATTTTATCAGAAAGGTTTGCTGGAACCGCATATAATTCTCGCCGATCTGATAAAAATTTTCCATCCTGAACTTTTACCCGGTTATCAAAACAAATATTACGAGCTGATCCCATGAAAAGTGCAGCCGAATTTTATGTGGAAGGGAAAAAACGCGCATGGCTAAAACTTTCAATCGTTTTGGTTTTGATCGTAATTTTCTTTGTGCTCAACATCGCCTGGGGCTCGGTGTTTATCCCGTTTTCGCAAATAGTAAAAGTCTTATCCGGAGGTCAGGTCGAAAATGCAAGCTGGGGAAGCATCATTTTGAATACGCGGCTACCACAGGCTGTGACAGCCATTTTTGCCGGTGCTGCACTTGGTTTGTCCGGTTTGATGATGCAGACTTTGTTCAGAAATCCTCTGGCCGGCCCTTCGGTTCTTGGAGTGAGTTCCGGTGCGAGCCTGGGAGTGGCAATTATGATGATGTTTATAACACTTCCGGGAGGTAAATTTATCGTTGTAAACCAGGTTTTCGGGAGTTTTTCGGTGATTGTATCGGCATTTGCCGGGGCTTTTGCAGTGTTGATCCTGATAGGTTTTTTTGCTGAGCGTTTCAAAAGCAGCACAACCATCCTTATCCTCGGAATCATGCTTGGTTATGCAATTTCGGCCATTGTCGGAATCCTGCAGTTTTACAGCCTTAAAGAGGATTTGCAGGCTTTTGTAATCTGGGGATTGGGCAGTTTTGCGAATGTTTCGTGGGAAAGGATGAGTTTTTTTGTACCTGTTATTATGGTTGGTATTTTATTGTCGGTTATGCTTGTAAAACCTTTGAATGCCTTGCTTTTGGGTGAAAATTACGCACAAAATCTTGGCATAAATCTTAAAAGAGCCAGGGTTTTGATTATTGTTGCAACCGGAATTTTAACAGCCGCAGTCACCGCATATTGCGGTCCCATTGCCTTTTTGGGATTAGCAATTCCGCATCTTAGCCGAAATCTTTTCAAAACCTCCAACCATTTAATAAATATTCCCGGGGTAATTTTTACCGGAGCTTTGGTGGCGCTTTTCTGCAACTTAATTGCGCGGTTGCCCGGTTTTGATGGAGCTTTGCCCATCAACGCGATTACATCTATTATAGGTGCACCAGTGGTGATCTGGATTGTCTTAAAAAGAAATGAATTCAGGGTCCAGGAATGAAAACGCACAATAATATATTGTTTACAAAAAATCTGGCAATCGGTTATCCCGAAAAGGGGAGAAACAAAAATATTCTTCAAAATCACCTTAACCTTGGCTTAAAAGCTGGTGAACTTGCCTGCTTGTTAGGGCCAAATGGTTGCGGAAAATCGACGCTTATCCGGACTTTATCAGGGTTTCATAAGTCCATTGCCGGAGAAATCAGGATTTTTAACCGCTTGCTTTCCGAAATGTCATCTGCAGAAATCTCCAGAATTATCAGCGTTGCGTTAACAGAGCCAACTGATGTAAGCAACATGTCGGTTTTTGAAGTTGTTGCTTTTGGAAGGTCGCCTTACACAGGATTTCTTGGAAAGCTTGGAAAGTCTGATTTTGAAATCATTCAAAAATCACTCGGAAATGCCGGAATCAGCCACTTACACAACCGGCAGTTTAACCAGTTAAGCGATGGTGAAAAACAAAAAGTAATGATTGCGAAGTCGCTGGCTCAGGAAACATCGGTAATGTTTCTTGATGAACCAACTGCTTTTTTGGATTTTCCGAGCAAGATCGAAATCCTGCAATTGCTCCGGCAAACGGCATGGGAACATCAAAAAGCAATTTTGCTCACAACGCATGATCTAAATCTTGCTTTAAAGTTTGCTGATAAAATCTGGTTGATGGGCGTGGGAGTGCCGGTAATTACAGGCGTTCCGGAAGATTTAATCCTGAATAATGAATTTGGAAAGTATTTCGATAACGAAAAAACCAGGTTCGATGTAACTTCGGGTAGTTTCACGATTGAAGCAAAAGACACGGGGAAAGTGATTGTTGAAGGAGTAGGCCTTAAATATGAATGGTTGGTAAAAGCATTGCTGCGCAAGGGTTTTAGGGTTCTCTCATCAGAAAATCCATTTTCAGAGGTTCCCTTCATAACCGTTAAACCTGAAAATGAAAACGTTTTTGAACTAAAAGTTTCAGGGACGGTTTATGAATTTAATACTGTTGCTGAATTGTTGGAAAAAATGACGGATTTTTCCGGGATTTGAAATTATTTTCGATGAGATTTCTCTTAAAAATGATTTTAAAAAATTAGAAATCAGATAATTAATTTTATGAAAAAATGTACTGGTTGTTTATTTGTCGCCTTAATATTAATTTTTAACGCTTGCAGTCCGATGGAAAAAGCAGACATGATCATCAAAAACGCAAAAATTTACACCGTAAATAACGACTTTGGCCTGGCTGAGGCAATGGCTGTTTATGAAGGGAAAATTATTGCAGTCGGTTCCGAGTCGGAAATTCTCGATCGTTTTGAATCAAAAAATGTAATCGATTTGGATGGGAAAGCGGTTTATCCTGGTTTTATTGACGCGCATTGTCATTTTTATGGTTATGGGCTTGGCCTCCTGCAGCGTGCTGATCTGACATCGACAAATTCGTTTGATGAGATCATCGAAATTGTAAAAAAGCACCACGAAAACTATGCTTCATTTTGGATTGAAGGTCGGGGTTGGGATCAGAACGATTGGGAAATCAAGGCGTTTCCTGATAAAGAAAAACTCGATAAGCTGTTTCCTGATAATCCCGTCCTGCTCACCCGCATCGATGGCCATGCAGCAATCGCCAATAGCAAAGCGCTTGAAATATCAGGAATTGATAAAAATACCCGAATCGAGGGTGGAACCATCATGCTCAAAAATGGCGAGCCAACCGGCGTTTTAATCGATAATGCGATTGAATTGGTGAGCAACAAGATTCCTGAGCCTGATGATTTGCAAATTTCAAAAGCTTTGCATGCGGCCCAAAAAAATTGCTTTGAAGCTGGTTTAACCGGCGTTCATGATGCCGGCCTCGAAACCAGGGTCGTAAAAATTATCGACAGCCTGCAGCAATCCGGAGAACTGAAAATGAAGATTTACGCCATGCTTTCACCTACAAAGGAGAATTTTCAGCATTTCGTTTCAAAAGGTGTTTATAAAACCCATGCATTGAGTGTTCGTTCGATCAAGCTATACGCCGACGGTGCCCTGGGTTCAAGAGGTGCCAAAATGATCGACGATTACAACGACGATCACGGAAATAGCGGGTTGGTGCTCACTTCACCGGATTTGATCAGGAATTCCTGTGAAAAAGCCATCGAAAACAATTACCAGGTTTGCACGCATGCGATCGGCGATTCGGCCAACCGCATGATGCTGCAGATTTATGGCGAATTTCTGAAAGGAAAAAACGACAAACGCTGGAGGATCGAACATGATCAGATTATTGCTCCCGGTGATTTTGAATATTTCAATACGTATTCGATTGTTCCGTCAGTTCAGCCAACCCATGCAACCAGCGACATGTACTGGGCAACCGATAGGGTGGGAGCAGAGCGGATGAAAGGCGCCTATGCTTACAAACAATTACTTGATCAAAATGGCTGGATACCTCTGGGCACCGATTTCCCAATCGAAAATATCAGTCCGCTTAATACTTTTTATGCCGCTGTCGAACGAAAAGATTTAAAAGGTTTTCCTGAAGAAGGTTTCCAAACCGAAAATGCCCTTACCCGCGAAGAAGCCTTAAAAGGCATCACCATCTGGGCTGCTAAGGCAGGTTTTGAAGAAAACGAAAAAGGCAGCCTCGAACCAGGTAAAGTTGCCGACTTTGTAATCCTTGATAAAGATATCATGAAAATCCCTGGTTCAGACTTACCAGATGCGAAAGTTTTAATGCTTTTTGTTGATGGCAAAGAAGTTTTTGGAGGACATTAATGGTTTTTACGCATCAGGGTTTTTATCCAATTTCAGGCTTCAGCGCAACCCTGACAACGATTCCTGCATCTTATCTTAAAATTCACGGTTTGCAATTAATTAAGTTAAATTGCGTTTGCCAACTATTCATTTTTTAAACTAAATTTTGATGTCTGTGAAAAGATTTCAACCATACATAGTCCTACTGCCGGTATTATTTTTCAGCTTGCAATCGATGGCTCAGATTGGCGGCAACAGCGTTTATAAATTCCTTAATCTTACCAGTTCTTCAAGAGCTGCAGCGATGGGTGGAAGTTTTTTAGCCGTCTATGATGGCGATATCACCCAGGCGCTGTTTAACCCGTCGCTCATCAATCCACAAATGGACAATAACCTATCCATGAGTTTTGTTGATTATTTTACCGATATTAATTATGGGCAGGCCTCGTATGGGAAAACCTTTAATAAAACAGGAACCTATGTTGGCACCATGCAATATCTCAACTATGGCAAGTTTACCTACGCCGATGAAACCGGGCAGACTTCCGGGACATTTGCAGCAAACGAATTTGCGGCAAATCTTGGATGGGGGAGAGCACTCGACTCATTGTTTACGCTTGGGGCCAATTTAAAGTTTATTTATTCAGGCCTCGAAGACTATCAATCTTATGGCCTGGCTGTTGATGTTGCCGGAACTTACTACAACCCAAAAAACTTGTTCACAGCTTCTCTGATCTTTAGAAATATCGGAACTCAGATTAAACCTTATCGCACAGGTAATACCGAAAATTTACCTTTTGAAATCAATTTAGGCATTTCACAACGGTTAAAATATTTACCTTTCAGATATTCAGTGCTGCTTACCAACCTTCAAAAATGGGATTTGACGTATTTTGACGTCAATGACCCGGATAACAAAATTGATCCGATTACTGGAGAAGTTGAGGATAAAGGAGGTTTTACTGATTTTGCACAAAAGGCCATGCGCCACGTGGTTATTGGTGGAGAATTCGTACCTTCCAAAGCCTTTTCGATCAGGTTTGGGTACAATTATCAGCGCCGGCAGGAATTGGGGAATTATAACAAAATGGGCATGGTCGGATTTTCATGGGGTTTTGGGTTGAAAGTCTCAAAATTTCAGATCGATTACAGCCGTGCAACCTATCACCTGAATGGCTCACCCAACTATATTACTATCCGGACTAACCTCTCCGATTTTAGCAAACGCTAACCGAGTATTCTAAAGATTTTCTCTTCTTCGTAAGGAACAAGTTCCTAAATCCATAAAAAGCGGGTTTTCGATTTTTGTTGCCCAAAAAATTCGTTTTGGGAAAGCCGTTAAAATCCTATTCCTTACCGAAAAATTCCTTCCTGACAAGTTCACAAATCATCCCTGGTATTCACAACGGGCTGGTGCATACGTTTAATAATTTGCTGTTTCCGGGCATTTTGATAAAATCCTATTAACCAAAGAGGCTTAAAAAAGAGGTTGTTTGTACTTTTGTATGTACCGAACATCAAAAACGCTAATCTGAGGCTATCAAAAAAAGGAATTAATTTGGGATGATTAAGAAACACAAAAGCCTGTTTGTGAGTAACAAACAGGCTTTCAATTTATTGGTAGCGAGAGGCGGGATTGAACCGCCGACCTCATGATTATGAATCAGATTTAATACTTATTGTTTGTTTATTAATGATAATGGTATTCTTTGATAATGTGTATGTTACGTAATCTTTAATAAAAAGAAATGATAGAATATTAATGAAAATAACGTACTTTTGTATGCAAATCGTATGCAAATGGATTTGCATAAAGTAAAACATTAAGTACATGAAAATGAATTATAACATTTCGATTTACCTGGACACAAGAAGGTCAAAAGAGAACGGAAAATACCCAATAAAACTTCGGGTCTTTACACCTGAGCCAAGGACTCAAAAACTCTACTCTACTTTCTTTGAATTTACCAAGCAGGAATTTGAAAGTATTTGGGAAACCACAAAACCAAGGAAGGAGTACAAGGACATCCGGATTAAGTTACAGGCAATTGAATTAAAAGCCAACGAAGTTGCTGAAAAGCTACCATATTTTTCTTTTGAAGCTTTCGAAAGAGAAATGTATTCTGGTCATATTTCAGCGCAAAATGATGTTTCCTCTTGTTATCAAAAAGCTATTGATATTTATAAAAGGAATAGCCAGGTTGGTACAGCTAAAAATTATGAGCTAAGCTTAAAGTCACTTATGTCTTTTCACAAGAAGAAAACACTTTTACTTAATGATATTACATCACAATGGCTAAGAAACTACGAACACTACATGCTTGATGATAAAAAAAGAAGCCCAACTACCATTGGTTTTTACTTGCGGCCCCTCAGGGCAATTTTCAATGCAGCAATAGAAGACAAAATAATCAGCAAGGATTTTTACCCATTTGGTAAAAGGAAATACACTATACCAGCTCCGAAAGGAATAAAAAAGGCTTTATCAAAAGAACAGTTAAAATTGCTTTGGGATGGTTCACCTGCAACGCCAGAACAAGAAAAGGCAAAAGCCTTTTGGTTCTTCTCTTACGCTTCCAATGGCATGAATTTTAAAGACATTGCAGGCTTACAATATAAAAATATCTCGGACGATGTACTTTTGTTCAGACGTGCTAAAACAGCCAATACCAACAAATCACAATCCCATGTTAAAGTCTATCTGAATGATTTTAACAAAAGTGTCATTGAAAAATATGGTAATCCCAACAAAAAACCTGAATCTTACATTTTCCAGATAATCGACCCGGCATCAAGCGCAGAAAAGAAGCATCAAGATTTACAAAACTACATCAGGTTTATTAATCAACATTTTGGGAAATATGCTAAAAACTGTGGAATTCAGGATAGCGTTTCAACCTATTGGGCCAGGCATACATTTGCCACAACAGCCATACGAAACGGTGCAAGCATGGAGTATGTAAGCGAAGCTTTGAACCACAGCAATTTAAGTACAACAAAGATTTATTTTGCGGGTTTCGATGATGAAAAGAAACGGCAAATTTCAAACAAGCTCATGGAGTTTTAAGTCTACAAAGCTTACGGTAAAGGTATTCTCTGGGATTTTAAAAACAGCAAAATCTTTGGATTAATCCTGACCACCAAATCATGTAATTTGTCCTATGTATGAGGACAAACAAAAGTTTAATCTTTTCGCGTCAGTTATTCAGGATTTTTGTCCTATCAATTTGTTAAATACAAAATCCAATTATTGATTAAATCACGTCAGTTATGTGACCAAATTGTCCTACCAATTTGGAGATAGCAAAAACCAAATAATTATTAATCAATTCACGTCAGTTATTTGACCATTTTGTCCTACGTCAACTTAAAATTTCAACCACCAAATCAGGGAATTTGTCCTTCCATAATCGCACAAAGCGGAAATTACCATAATTAATAATCAATAATTTTTTAACCACAAAATCGTGCATATTGTCCGTTCATTTCCGGACACCACAAAGCAATATGTATTTTTGTAATAATTTATATTACAACCAGTTAACAACGAAAATTATTCTATGATTATTACTAACCTAATGTACGATAAAATGCTATCCTATTGAAAATCAATAATAGTTAATAGTCGGATTTTGTCCTTTATTTCCCGATTTTTTGACTATTATTTTGTGGCTTAATCTTTAAATGAATTAAGTCAATGACAAATCAAATTTTAATTCAACTGGAGCCTATCGAGCTCGAAAATTTAGTCAAAAACGCCATCAGCGACTATTTCCGTGAAAATCCCATCACGAGTGCCCAAGGCGATAACAGCATGATGACCATTTCAGAAGCAGCGCAATTCCTGAATTGCAGTATTCCGACCATTTATGCTAAAGTCAGTCAAAGGAAAATCCCTTTCCACAAACAGGGAAAGCGTCTGTACTTTACCAAAAGTGGATTAGTAGAGTGGATTAAGGGTAAAGAAATGTGCTTTTTAAGATGAAAGCCGAAAAGATTGACAAAGTGATGATGTTTGAGAAATTGGATAAATACTTGAATGATGGGAGACCAATCCCATCATTCAAAATTATCCTGGATTTTGAATCTCTTGAAGTATGGAAGTGGTGGTTTAGGCACAAATTTCCAATCTGCTTTGTCGGTCTGCCAAACCCTGAAAAAATGAAGATAATCTATTTATCACCACGAAAAACTAACCCACATGAAGGAAATCGAAAAGCCGGCCAGCAAGGACGGGAATATTGATGAGAACCAAAAAGATAAATTTACGGAAATACCCGCCCACAAAGCGTTGCTAATAAGGAACTGGATTCTGGAAAATTATCACAACGCCTTTACCATCAAAAAAGTTAACGCAATGTTTGCTGTTTCGTTAACTGAGGACGAACTTTTTAAAATCTACAAGGGTGATTTTGTAGTCAACTATCCAAAATTCAGTTATTACCCGGCACCCGTAACAACGACAATTCCAACAAAAGAAGCAGACCTTGTTAAGCTTTACCAGGCAATTACCGGAAACTATTACAAAAAAGTGACCGAACAATACCGGGCAATGGAAGCGGGAAAGCAAAAAGCAACATTTAAAATAACCCGTTTCGATCATGTGACCTTTTCAGGGATTTTCAGCAGCCG
>CAJATL010000386.1 GCA_903944895.1 uncultured Bacteroidota bacterium | reverse complement strand
GGAATCCTTACCTTCCGGGATGAATACCCCGAACTGGTGGGCGAAAACCTGAAAGCTGAAGCAGTAAAATTGTCGAAATCATGCCTGATGTTTGATGAATTTATCGAACGCGAAATAAAGGCCGGACGGATAAAGAAGGAGCTTTTTACTTCAGAAAACAAGAAAATCAGGCTGCACGGGCATTGTCATCAAAAGTCGCTTGCTTCAACGGCACCTACAAAAGTGATGCTGTCGTTTCCCGAAAATTATGAAGTCGACGAAATAAAATCAGGTTGTTGTGGAATGGCCGGTTCATTTGGCTATGAAGCCGAACATTACGAAGTTTCGATGAAAGTTGGCGAACTGATTCTTTTCCCTGAAGTCCGAAAGACATCGGATGAAGTTTTAATTGCCGCTCCCGGAACTTCGTGCAGGCATCAGATCAAAGACGGGACGGGCAAAAGGGCGTTTCATCCCATCGAAATTTTGTATGATGCACTCAAATAAAAAAGCTCCTCAAAAAATTGAGGAGCCTGCAAGTAGTTAAGAAATTTGTCCTTTAAAATTATCGGATTTAAAACGACATCTTAATTTCAATTATTGTAAACAGTTTAAATTTCACGAATGGAACCTAAGATAAGATTAGCAAAAATTGGCGACAGCCTTGCCATTGCTGGCTTTCAGCTAAAAATGGCCATCGAAACCGAAAATTTGCAGCTCGACACCGAAACTGTCGGAAAGGGGGTGAAGGCAGTTTTTGAAAAGCCGGAGTTAGGCCAGTATTTTGTTGCCGAAAAAGATGGACAAATCATCGCCTCGATGCTCACGACTTTTGAGTGGAGCGACTGGCGCAATGCCCAGGTTTGGTGGTTGCAGTCGGTTTATGTGATTCCTGAATTCCGCCGGCAGGGCATATTTAAAAGGATGTATGATTTTGTAAAAATCTTAGCCGAAAACGATGAAAACGTTGGTGGAATCAGGCTTTATGTTGACAAAACCAATGTGAGGGCGCAGGAAGTTTACAAAACCGTTGGTATGAACGGCGAGCACTACCAGGTTTTTGAATGGATGAAAGAGTTTTAGAAGTTAGGCGAGAGGCTTAAGGCGTAAGGCATAAGGCGTAAGGAAAGCAAGCAATCACAAAAGGATAATCGTGAAAAAATAAAATCAGTTTTGTTGTTTGGGTTTTGAGATTTGAATTTTTATTTCAGGTTTTCCCAATACCAGTTTATCGCGATTTCAAGTCCGGCTTTGATGCTGAATTGTGGATTGTAGCCCAATAAATTCCTTGCTTTATCAATGGAGGCCAGCGAGTGCAGAATATCTCCAACTCTTACGGCCTGATGGTCCGGCTCAACTTTCAAAATCTCCGGATCAAAACGGCCAAGATTTTCTTTTAAAATTTCGATCAGGTAATTTACTGTCGTGTTTTCGCCAAAAGCAACATTGTAAACGGTATTTAAAGCTTCGGGGTTTGCCGTTGTGGCAGCCAGTTCGTTGGCCTGAATCACGTTATCGATGTAGGTAAAATCGCGTGATTGCTCTCCATCACCATAAATTACCGGAGATTGGTGATTAATGAGTGATTTAAGAAATTTTGGAATTGCTGCAGCATAAGCCCCGTAAGGGTCCTGGCGTTTCCCGAAAACATTAAAATACCGCAGTCCGATGGTTTCGATGCCGTAAAGGTCGGCAAACACGCGGGCATAAAGTTCGTTTACGTATTTTGTGACGGCATAGGGTGAAAGTGGCCTGCCGATTTGTTCTTCGATTTTTGGCAAAGCCGGGTGGTCGCCATAAGTTGACGAACTTGCGGCATAGACAAATCGTTTGATTCCCGCATCGCGTGTGGCAACCAGCATATTTACAAAACCATCAATATTTACAGCGTTCGTCGTTATCGGATCATTTATCGAGCGTGGCACCGAGCCTAAGGCAGCCTGGTGAAGGACAAGATCAACACCTTCGACGGCTTCTTTACAGTTTTCCAGATTGCGGATATCACCTTCGATAAATTTAAAATCGGGGTGAAGCAAAAATGGTTCGATGTTTTCTTTTTTTCCGGTGGCGAAATTATCGAGGCAAACGATGTAATTATTTTGTTCTAAAAACCTTTCGATAAGATTGGAACCGATGAAGCCGGCGCCTCCGGTGATGAGGACTTTTTTGTTTTGTAACATGGAAATAGTATTAAAAATTTTAGTTTGAAAACGGTTTCAAAGGTCGTTAATTTCGTCAAATGGAGGCTGGAAATTGAAAACCATTTTTTCAAGCGAAAAATGAGCATGTTGAAACCTTTTGCTATCAGCCGGTTTGTGGTACTCTAGAAAAAATAGGCGTTGCCAGTAAAATCTAAAGGCATTCCAGATTTTGGCATTACTTTTTAATGAAACATTGCAATGGTTTTTTTTAGCTGGTATTTTTGAGTAAAAACCGATTTGTTTTTTTGATGATTTGTGCGAAACAGCCAATTCTATAATAACTTTGCAATCATAACAATTAAAAATTCAAATTATGATTTTAGCTCCGCAGCCTTCATTGGTTTTTGATACCACAATTTTAGAGAACGGGATTATCAAAATTCCCGAACTCAATAAATGGCAAAATCAGGAAATTCACATTGTGATTGTGTTTAAAGACAAGATTCAGCAAAAAAATGTAAAATCAGCAAGTTTAGCTGGCAGACTAAATAAATACGCCAATCCCGAACTGATCGAAAGAGAAAGTGAAATTGCATGGTCAAATTTAAAAGATGAGTAAATATGGTTTTTTTGGATACAAATGTTGTAATGCGATATTTTCTTGACGACCATGTTGAGCTATCTGAAAATGCCAGACAAATAATTGACAGTGACACAAATCTGTTTATCTGTGAAGGAGTTTGCGCTGAAATTGTTTATGTTCTCAGCAAGGTTTATTTGGTTGAACGGGAAATTATTAAACAGACAATGGGTGATTTTATTGACAAAGAAAACATTCATGTAAGCAATAAGGAATTGGTTAGTAATTCGTTAGAATTATTTGCTACACAAAGTCTGGATTACATGGATTGCTTACTCTGCGCTTATAATCATATCGAAAACGTTAAAATCGAAACTTTCGACAAAAAACTAAAGAAGCTTTTAAAAGTTATCGGATAAGCGCTGAAAATAAAAGTGATACAAGTTTTTATTGAAAATAATCGCTTTTTATGAATCCAACCTTTTCAGTTCTTATACCTCCAAATTAAACAAACATGAAAATAAAAGCCTTCCAGGATTATTACCCCGACGATTTTAACCATTGTTTTGGTTGTGGAGGATTGAACGAGCATGGCCACCAACTTAAAAGTTTTTGGGATGGCGAAGAATCGGTTGCAGAATTTGAGCCAAAGCCTTACCACACTTCGCTTCCAGGCTATGTTTACGGTGGGCTGATCGCTTCGCTCATTGACTGCCATTCGACTGGAACCGCCGCCGCTGCGCTTTATCGCCATGAAAGCCGTCCGATGGATTCCGAGCCAACTTTCAGGTGCGTCACTGCCTCATTAAATGTTAATTATCTTCGGCCAGCACCTTTGGGAAAACTGACGTTGCGCGGAAAAGTCATCAAGATTGATGGAAAGCGCGTAACTGTTGAAGTTCAACTTTTTGGTGGAGGCGAACTCTGTGCCAAAGGCGAAGTTGTTGCAGTAGCCGTAAACGAAAAATGGCTGGCAAAGTGGATGAAATAATGCCTTGATCCAAAATAGGCACAAAACTGCTTACTAAATTTGATGAATGACTGCCAATTGCCAACTGCAGACTGACGACTTTTCCTATTCTTCCGGCGAAAACATCGGATCCCAGGGTGGGAGCAACGTTGGTGTTGTTTCGAGAATTTTGAGGATATTTTCAGGAATGTATTGTTTTTTAATCACCAGCCTGAACATGTATTCGCGGAACCAGTCGTTGGTCATCACCAAAAAACCGTTGTATCCAGCTGTTGCTCCCCAACTGTTTTCGAGCAGCCATTTTTTGATGTTGCCATCTTTATCAAGGTCAACGCCAACAAGGTTCATCCCGTGTGAGGAGCCGCTTTCGAAGGTTTGGATGCGTTGTGCTTTATCCATCGAAAAGTCGACGCCAAACAAATCCGCATAAGCGTAATTATTTAAATCGAGCGTGCCTTTTTCTTTGTTGAGCTGCTTGCCAACATCACACGAAAAGTACATCGCGTCACCGTTTATGAGCGATTGTTTTGCAAATTGAGAAATCTCTTCAGCAGGCAGGTTGATGTATTTCCAGTTGCCGCCTTCATACGAATGCCGGTCGTAGTCGATTTCGTAAAGTTTGTTGAATTCGCGGCTCGGATCGTTCATAAACATCACATAATCGGTGAGATTAACCTGAACAAAATCTTTGTAAAACGAAAGTGGCGTATAGTGCGTTAAGCCGGTGATTTCGCCGTTGATTTTCTTGTACCGCCAGTCAAATCCGGCTGGTGGCTCACCAAGTGTAAGCACCAGAATCCTGTAAATCTCGCCAAGCATTGCTACTTTTTGATTTTGGAGATCAGCAGCATTTTTCTTTTCAGCAAATAATTTACGCAAAGTAACCGCCTGAGCGCGAAGTTTAGTGCTCAAAAGGTTTGACATCAGTCTGGTGTTTTCTGAATTTTTTGTGTCGGGCATGATTTCGGATGGAACTACCCCATATTTTTCGATGATGTCAACCACTCCGGTCCATTGCCCGCCATCGCCAATGGGGTTTTTCAGCAGCCAATCCACGCGTTTATCGTCGAGTGGTTTGCCGGCACTTTGGATGATACCTTCGAGGAAAAGATTGGCTTTTTCGAGCTGATCCCAAAAAAAAGGATATGTCTGCGAAAGCTCAAAACTCTCCATTTCGTTTCGGTTGATCACCTGAACGCGCATCATGTTAAGACCTGTGTAGAGCCAGCATCGCCCCGACGATTTCTGGTTGGTGATGCCTTTGGTGTTTACGCGGTTCGAAAAATACATGTCGGGCGAATATTCGCTGCTGCGATTTAGCGCCAGTTGCTGGATGTCGTTTCCTGAAATCGCGTTTATCAGTCCCCGTGTGGTTGCATCATCTGTAACGTATTTTTTAATCTGATCGAGCAGGTCAGGAGAAATCGTTCCTTTTTGCGTATCCTGCGCCTGAAGAAAAATGGAAATTGTCACAGTAAATGCCAGGCTTAAAATCTTTAATATTTTCATTTCGGTTTATTTTAAATGAAAAGGGCTGCCTGATTCCAGACAGCCCATATTTTCGTTGGTCAGTTATTTTGCAAAGTTGATGGCTCTCGTTTCACGGATTACCGTGATTTTTATTTGTCCGGGATAAGTCATTTCGTCCTGGATTTTTTTGGAGAGGTCGTACGATAAAATGTTGGCTTCTTCATCAGAAACTTTATCAGCACCAACAATTACACGCAATTCACGGCCTGCTTGAATGGCGTAGGTTTTCACGACGCCGGGATATGACAAGGCAATGTTTTCGAGGTTTTTGAGGCGCTGGATGTATGCTTCAACAACTTCCCGCCGCGCTCCGGGTCTTGCGCCGGAAATGGCATCGCAAACCTGCACGATGGGTGCGAAAAGTGAGGTCATTTCGACTTCATCGTGGTGTGCGCCAATGGCGTTACAGATGTCTGGTTTTTCTTTGTATTTCTCGGCTAACTTCATG
>CAJATL010000385.1 GCA_903944895.1 uncultured Bacteroidota bacterium | reverse complement strand
TGTCTGGGGCGTTCGTCCCATGTTTTTCGATCGTTACATCAACACCGACCAAACCATTGCCGACCTGATGAACGAACTAAAAAACAAAGGCAAAGTTCAGGCCGGCGACTTGATTTTGCACATCTCAAATATGCCCATCAACGAGCCGGGAAAATCGAACATGCTCAAGCTGAGTTATGTTGATTAAAAAGCCGGAATCTGCCATCCGCCAACTGTCGGACTGGCAGGTTTTAATCCTGGTAACTCAAATTCAACGATTTAAATTTTCTTAATTCTGCCGGATAAAAATGTAGGTAATTGTTCCTTTTTGAAGGTCGGTGGCCTTGGGATCGGCAGTAAAAGCTGCTCTAAGTGCTGCTTCTTTGGCTACGGCAAGCAACCTTTGGTCGGTAACTGTAGTGCCTTTGGTGCCTTCGATAACGCGCACAACCCGTCCTTCGGCATTTACCCAGATTGTTACAACTACTTTTCCCTGTTCTTTTGAATCGTACGAAGGTTTTGGCAAATTTACCGAGCCACGGCCCCGGAGGTCGAACGAAACGCCGTTTCCTGCACCGGAAGTTCCATCAGGGTTGGTGCTTTCGGCAGAACCCGTGGGTTTTCCCTGATCTCCCTGTGTATCGCTATTCCCCTGCGATCCGGAGGTTTTATTGTTGTTTTTGTTAGGCGTGTAAAGTGCGTTGGGATTTACTTTTGGTTCTTCTTTTACCTTTTCGACAGGTTTTTCCTCGACCACCTTTTTTTCGGGCTTTGTAACCTCTTTCTTCTCTTTAACTATCGCAGGGGTTTCTTCGATATTTTGCTGGATGATTTCCTCCGGTTCGGTGTTTTCGATAACCTGAGGAACCGGTTTTTCGATAGGTTCCAGATTCTCCGGCTGGATCAGGCCGCTGCCGGTTTCCGAATTTCCCAGGCTGACCTCAACACCTTCTTCACCGGGCAAAGGAAGCGGTGTGTGGAGCGCCATAAATAGAAAAGACAGAAAAAGCAGCAGATGAAAAATCACCGAACCAATTAAACCCTTTTTCCTGAAATTATTTTGATCTTGCATTATTCGATCTATTTTGCACGGGTTGCCAGGATAACTTTGTGTTTGGTGTTCGATTTATTGTTGATGTTATTTACGGCATCAATCACGTTTACGATAAACTGAACAGGCACCGTTTCGTTGGCCCGAAGCACCACCGAGCCATCAACCTGCCCGGCAAGTTTGGTTGTTAACTCATTTTCGATGCCTTCCAAAGCAAACCGGTTTTCTTCGACAAAATATTCGTAATTCTCATTAATGTAAACCGTTACCGTTTGCTTAGCCATTGTTTTGCTCGCGCTTTGGGGTAAAAGCAATTTTATGGCGTTAGGCGCAACAAGCGTTGAGGTAAGCATAAAAAAGATAAGGAGCAGGAACACCAGATCCGACATGGAAGCCATGCTGAATGAGGCATTTAATTTATTTCGGGTTCGTATCGCCATGTTAATTTTTTTAGTTTAAGAAAGTTAAGAGGCCGGTTCATTAAGAACATCCATAAATTCGGTGGCGCGGGCTTCGAGCTTAAAAACAAGATTTTCGACTCTCGCAACTAAGATATTGTAGCAAATGTAGGCGATGATTCCAACAATTAAACCTGCAACGGTGGTTATCATCGCCTGGTAAATGCCCGACGAAAGCAGGGCAATATCAATATTATTCCCGGCCATCGACATATCATAAAACGCCTTTACCATCCCGGTAACGGTTCCCAAAAAACCAAGCATTGGGGCAGCGCCAGCAACGGTTGCTAAGATGGCAATGTTTTTTTCGAGTTTCGATACTTCGAGTTTGCCCACAGTTTCGATAGCCGTATTAATGTCGTTGAGCGGTTTGCCAATTCTGAGCAACCCTTTTTCGATCATCCGGGCAATCGGGTTATTTGTTTTGTGGCACAGTGCAATTGCTGCAGTGATTTTTCCGTCATGGATAAAATCGCGGATATGATTCATAAAATTGTTGTCCTCTTTTGAGGCATTGCTTATCGTGAGGTAGCGCTCGATAAAAATATAAACAGCAATAATCGAGAAAACCGCCAGTACGATCATGATCCAGCCGCCTTTTACAGCGAGATCCCAGACCGACATGGTCAACTGTCCGCTTTGGCCGGTTTGTAATAAAATTGATGTCAGCATTTTTAAAATTTTATGTGTTGCAAAATGATCAGCATTTCTGATTTTACCCTCATTAACGAAATCACCGGCAGTTTATTAAACGGCAGCGCAATTTTTTAGGAAGAGTCAGGTTTAAATCTGATCAGGAACAACCCAGTTCAGGCAGGCGAAATGAATTTGTGTAACCACAACAGGCATCCCGATAGCTATCAAGATGCCTGTTGTGGTTGAATTTTCCGAGGTTTGAGCCTGCCGGCTGTTGAGCCTGTCGAAACCCGCCTTATTCGATCACCAGTTTCACAAAACTGATTTTATCCGCTTTGCTTATTTTCAGAAAATACAATCCGGCTGGATTTCCCGAAAGGTTGAACACAGTTTCGGTTTCAGAAATACCAGTCCAGATTGTCTGGCCTTTTGCATCGGTAACTTCAAGCCGGTTGCCTTGGCTGATGCCTGAAACCGTAAATTTACCGTTGCCCGGATTTGGAAAAACCTGAACGTTTTCGGTTTCGATAGAAGATGTTGAAAGCGCCCCAACTTTTAGCGAAGCAATTGCTGAAACGCCATTGGTGGCAAAGGATCCGTGGCTGTTTGGGAAATTTGGTTCAAACGAAACTTCCGCATCAGCAAAGGTTCCGGTTCCGGATTTATACACTTTAAAATGCAGGGTTTCGCCGTTGGCCATGCCTTCTTTTACGGAAGTTGTCGGGTCGTCGCCAAAGACGGTGAGTGCCGAAGCCCGGGTTTTATCCTGGATGTTTATAACTCCGGCACAAGCCCCTGAACTGTTGAAAACCGCGATGGCATCACCAATTTCAAGGTTTCCGGCAGCGGCAGCCGGGATGGCGATGATGTGGGTAATGGGGGTGGTTGAGATTTTAAACGCTGACAGGTCTGGCGACGCTGTCAGGTTTTCAAAACCAGCCTTCAAATCTCCACAAGCAGGAAAATCAATTGTTCCGCTACTTCCCGTCAAAGCAAAATAGGCTTTTCCAGGCAACAGTTCGCTAAGCGTTGCGATGCCCATTTCGGGCCAGAAAACCCGCCAGCCGGCGATTTCTTTAATCATCACTAAGCTGGAGGCAGGCTGAACCTGTAAACCTGTGGTTGGAACCGCGCATGGCGAAAGCACAGGCAGGATTTGCCAGCCGGAATTTGTGCCCAAAGCTGTATTTTGTTCTTTAAAACCAAACATTGGCAAAGCCTTTTCGTTGCCGAGTTTTACCACATAACCCGAATGAGATTCCCAGTCGCCAAGTGTGTTCACGTTTTGCCCCGGCCAGTAAACGCCGGTTTGGTTGTAAAGAATTACCAAATCCTCCGAAAGCGGCGCCAGCACATTTTCGAGTTCAGGCTGAGTGGGCATAATCCACGACGAAACCCCGCTCCAACCCTGCGGAACAGTAAAAACATCGTAAATGGGAGCAGTGATCGTGTTCGATAAATTGCTCTGGTTACCTGAATGGTCGAAGGCGGCAACAGCATATTCGTATTCGTCGGTGTTGAGCGTGATGTTTGGAAATACAGGTTCGGTGGTGGTAGCAAAAGGCTCGTCGCCAAATTCGCCATCGGTGCCACGGTAAACGGCGTAATACTGCAAATCCTCCTCTGGATTTGGCGTCCATTGCAGGTTGTACGAAACTCCGGCAACAGCGCCGGCTAAGTTCGTCGGAGCCACAGGGGCAAGGTTATCCACCGAATAGCCGCTGTCGGGCAGGCTGACCCAGTAAACGCTGGTGTTTGCGGTGTGGGCAACCACAATAAATTTCGACCAGAACATGCCATTGATGGTCGAATCGCCGAGTGTTGGGGCCGAATAGCCATAATTCTGGAAGCCGTTGGCCGGCATTTCACCAACATATTCCCAATCTTTGGTGCCTTTCTGAAAGTATTGGCCGGTTGGTGTTTTTGAAGCAACGATGTTTTGTTTGCCATTTTCATCCAACTCCCGCCAGAAAGAATATTTGGAAACATCATAAGCAGAATTTCCACCATCAAATAAACTGGCGGAATAGTGAAGGCCAACCATTTTCCCCTGATCCTGCGGAAGATCAACAATTTTTACAATATTGGGTTCCCCGTTTGCTGGAATTGGGCTACCTCCCCAAATCCAGTTTTCCGGACCACCGTAAGCGCCCATATCCGCGCGAACTGTTCCCATCCCAAAAGGAATATTGGTATCTTCGTCGTTTGGATCGGCGGCATCAATGCAGGGTGAAGTTGGTAAAAGATGGCCGAGGGAGTCTGCCAATTGCGGGTCGCCTGAAATTTTGGAATAGGAAAATTCTATGTTGCCCTGGAATTGGAGACCAGTGTACTGATGATTGGCACAAATTATCGAATTGAATATATGGGAAGTTCCCGAACTACTTGTAATAACACCCTTTTCTGAATTTAAAACCGAAGTCAAATAATTGGCATAAACCTGTCCGTATTCAGATCTAAGACCATATCCTTGATTTGAACTTACTACTGAATTTTCGATAAAGACATTGTATGAACTTTGACTTGGTGTTCCGTAACAATAAATACCATCGCTCTTGTTGTTTATAATTGATGTGCCTGAAATGTGCATGGTACTTGTTGGTTCACTAAATACATTGATTCCATTTCCAGCATTCTCAGAAATCAAAGAATTTGAAATTTCAATAAGTGAGGAGCTATTGCCCCCTGAAAAAGCTATGCCATAGGCCCCATTTTTCCTGATTTCTGAATTTTCTATTGTTAAAGGTGTATTGTTACCACCAATATAAATACCATAACTTACATTTTCTACAAATGAGGAATTGGTAATTCTTATGGGTGAATTGGAAAAAATCGTCCCATTGTTGGAGTTAAAATAGTCGTTCAAACCAAAAGAACATTTTGCAATAATCGAAGAGTCAATATCAATTGTTACAACCCTTCTTTCATTAACATAAATCCCTGAGCCTGTGCAGTTTTTAATAGTAGAATTTTTTATATCAATTCCAGTACTATCAGCATAAGGCGCAATTGCGTGGCCATTTACATTTTCGATGGTTGAATGATCAAGAAAGATTACTGAATGTTTACCATTGGTTCTGATTGTTTCATTTCCTGCACCGTTTATTATTGAATTGAACAATAATATTGAGCTAAATGGTACATGGCTCTCGATGTTTCCAACTAATTTAAGATTTGAGTTGTGAATTTGTAAGGAGGGAATTGTATCATTGTTTTTAGCATAGTTATCAATTGACCCAAGATTGATTGATGAATTATTAACAAGCAAACTTGGGTTATTTTCTGTAATGATGTTGATATCGTCAAGATAGAGATAATTCCATTGATTGTAAGAATACCTGCTACTTACAATTTTCATTTCAAAAATATCATCTACCAAAAAATGATGATCTATTTGTTGATAAAAACTTGCCCAGTTATTGTTCGGATAGAGATTTTGAAAAAACAAATTCCATTCCCCATTATTTACTCTCCAATAAAGACTGGTGTAAAAATAATCATTTTGACGCCAGGCCAAAGAAACACCCAAATGTTCTGATTTATTTATCACAAGGGGGTTTGTTTGTATCTCTACTTGGTTATTATAATACTCATAAAACTCTATTCTCATTCCATATCCGGTTTTTCCGTAATTCTGGCCAACATCAATACTTGCTCCATACCAAGAGCAATTTCCAATCCATTTATCCTGCCAAGTGCCATCTTCAAAATCATCGAAAAAAAACGTTTTATCGTGGTTTATAATCTGATAAGCTTTTATTCTTGAGTTGGATATCATTCCAGAAGCACTTTGTATTGTCATTCCATCACTCCCCGTTGAACCGCCATCAATTGCCACATAATCAATCGAATCGTAGGGGCAGGTAGAACTTAGCTGGAAAATTCCCGTGCCGTTTAAACGGATGCTGTCGTTTTCGGTTCCGTTGCAAACAAGTTTTCCATTTACCAAAAAATCGTAATCAAACATATTTACCTCCACCCCCGGCTCAATTGTCAGTGTGCAGCTTTCAGGCACGGTAATACTTCCTGTAAAAAAATACGGGCTGTTTGCTTTGTACCAGGTGCCGCAAACTTCGCCGGAAACCTGACTCAGGCCACTTCCGCTCATCGGAATCCGTACTTCGGGGGTGTCGGGATCGTTGGTTGTGATGAGCAGGGTATCGCTTTCGAGCGGAGTATAGTCGGGCGTAAAAATGACGGAGATTTGAGAATTTCCACCTTGCGGGATGCTCACTGCTGCCTGTGGAAGCGTAAAATGAGGATTGCCTTTGGTGAAGCTACATTCAAGTGTTCCATTGCCGGTATTTGAAATGGCGATTTGCATGGTTTTCGGCGAAAGCAAAGGCACCTCACCAAAATCGAGATGTGTAACCGAAACGTTAATTTTCGGATCAATACATTCGCCATGAACGGGTAAAGCCAATGTTCCATAAAGGCTGCCAGCGAGTTGGAGATTCTGATAAAACGACCCAGGATTTGTGGGATTAAAAGCCACCTTCACAGTTTGAGCTTCACCGGCAATCATGGTAAGATTTGTGGGGTTAAAGGAAAAAATACCCGAAAGTCCGTTCAGTGAAATTTGCTGGTTAATGTCCGTGGTCACGATGATTTCGAGAGTGTCGGTTTCGCCGGAAAACAAAGGAGAAAATTCGAGGCTTTGCGGAAATGCAAAAATAGAAGCGGGATCACCGGTTCCAAAAATTTCTGCCTGGGCTGTGCCCGAAAGGTTGGCGGTTGCCATCAGAAGACCACTAAAATAACCCGGTTCGGTGGGATAGAACGAAATATAAACAGGTGCCGGCTGGTCAGGCAACAGGTTTATGGTTTCAGGGCTTGCTGCGAAAGGCAACGCAAGATTACTCAGCGTAACTTGCTGCGCAATGTCCGACTGCACATAAATCATTTGCTCGGAATAACCGGTCATCAGGATATTTCCAAAATCGAGGCTGGTCTGGCTGAAACTTACAGTGGCAGGTGCGGCATAGCCCGAAACCTGCATTTGTGTGGTTCCCCAGATTCCGCCGGTGGCAGTGAGGGTTCCGTTAAACGAACCTCCCGACTGCGGGTTAAAAGTGAGGGTGATGGTTTTTTGTTCGCCAATAACGATGGCGAAGCTTGCAGGAGTAGCCGTGAAAGGCGCTGATAAACCGGAAAGCGTGACTTGCTGGTTGATCTGTGAAGTAATCACAACCTCGAGGTTGGTTGTGGAGGTGATGGCGTGTTGCCCGAAATCAACACTTCCGGGATCGAATTGAAGCTGGGCGTTAACGCCAAAAACAGCAAAAAACAACGCTGCGAAAAGTAGTAACGTTTTTTTCATAAACTTGTAAATATTAAATGATTATTGGAGAAAAAAAATTTTCTGATGGGAACGAAAAATCGCAATTTTCGTTTAATAGCAAGGATTCCGACATAAAAAGAGGTGTCATTTTTAAACTTTTACCAGGCTTTAAAACTACTAATAATTGGAACGGAAAAGTTTTTTTTGGAAGATTTTTCTGGAACAATAATTTTAACCACATAGACACATAGAACACAATAGAAAAACTATGTGTTCTATGTGCCTATGTGGTTAAATTTTACACCCCATTCTTTTGCCCCCCAACCCCCCGAATCGGGGGGCTTTCGTCCGTGGGATTCTTTAGAGAAACCTACTGTGGTCTATGTGTCTATGTGGTTCACTTTCCGATAAGGCCTCCTATTAATCAGGAAAAGTAAAACTACAATTTGAGGTTACCTTTATCATATAGGCTTTCCCGGGGACAAGCGATGTTATCGTGAATACTCCTGCCTCGGGCCAGAGAATTCCGCTGCCGGCAATTTCGGACATGATAACCAATTTTATTCCGAGCTGATTAATCAATTCCTGATAGCCGACTTCATTTTCAGAAACCACAGGCAGGATATTCCAACCCTCGATAAGATTTATAGTTTTATCAATTGATTTAAATCCGGTAACGGGCAAGCTGGCCTGGGCATTCATCTTAACAATATATCCCTGAAGTACCTGGAAATTCCCGATGGTGTTGATCTCAAACATCGGCCAATAAACCTGTGTGATGGTTTTTGCTACCACCAGGTTATCGGCCACAGGAGCTATAAATACGTCAAATGCAGGATTCAGCGGAGCAACAAAAGAAGAAAATCCGCTCCATCCGGCAGGAAATTCGATAACTTGCTGCCGCATGATAGTAAGAATTAAATGATCGGATGCCGGCAAAGTACAGGGCAGGTTTGGCTGTGCGGTGAGCGATAATTCCACTGTTTCATTTAATACATCCTGTGTTCCCGGATAATAAACCGGATTTGGTAAACCGGGGTCATCAAAAGTACCATCGCCGGAGCTTGTCCATAAAACAGCGGAGTAATTGTTGGCCACGCCTGAAAGCGATAGGTTTTCGGTGTCGGTAATTGTTGCATCATTTCCTGCAAAGGCAGTCGGGTCAATGCATGGAACACCTGCCTGTGTAATGGTTACAACCAATGGCGTCAAACCGTTTGCAGTTACTGTAATATTTGTTGTGCGCGACGAAACCGAGGTATTTTCCTGGTAAGTTGCAGTAATTGTTCCATTTCCTGTACCTGAAGGTGTTACTGTGCACCAGACCTGATTACTCGAAACAGTCCAGTTTGTATTTGAAGTAACATCAAAAGTTGTATTCCCGGCGACGGCAGTTACATTTTGATTAGATGGTGATACCACAAGTGTTGGAGCAGCACTCTGAACATTCATGGTATAATCTTCCACCTGACCATAGGCAAAAGTTTCACACGAAGTGGGATCGCCACTATATTTTAGAGATACCCGCAATCTGGTTGAACCAATTGTTGCACCTGATGGAATCGTGATGCTAAGCGTCATCGTTCCGGGGCCGGTAACTTGTCCCAGGTCAAAACTTTCGCCGGAATCGGTAAAATCACAATCCTGGTTCCAGTCGGCAAAAGCCCAGCAATGTTCGGCCCATGAACCCGTTGATCCGCATGAAGCCGACAAGCTATAAACAGAACCACGAATCACATTTGTAGATATTGCCGTGAAATTCTGGTAGCCCACACTCCCGGCAGATGTGTTATTAATCGTATTAAAAGTTACGTTACTAATCCATTCTTCGGTTGCGTTGCCTGATGTTGAGGCACAAACCGTGCAATTGGTTACATTGATGTAGCCGGTTTTTGTTTCGTTATCCGAACCATACGAATTTGACGCAGTTAATGAAACATTGTAAGTGCCCACAGCAGTAAACTGAACTAGCGGATTTTGTGAACCGGAAGTGGTGCTGTTAACATAAACCACACTATTGGGTGTAAAACTCCATGCCCAGGACGTTGGTAAATTGGTTGACTGATCGGTTAAAGTAACTGTCGAATTAAGTGCCGGGTTTGTGTTGGAAGCAGTAAATCCGGCAACCGGCGGCGCAGTAGTGCTGATACAGCTTATGGCAGCCGCCCATCCGGTGGCTGTTTGCGAAACATCGCTGTGAAAAACAAATGTCAGCGAGCCGGTGGCATTGCTGGCTGTAATTGTTCCGGGCGAATTTGTTCCGCACCAGGTGCCGATAAGTGTAGAAGAAATACTGTTGCCGTTGTATATTTTCAGATAGTCGTAACTACAGGAAGCATTTGCCTCAAGGCTGAAACTGCTGAAAACAACTTTTAACAAGTTTCCTGCAACGCCAGGGTTGAAAACCATTGTAAAATCCTGATTATTGGAATAACTGCCTGATGCACCACCCGGGTCATAAAAATTACCCGAGCAGGTCGTAATGGTTCCATTTGTCATCACAAATTCAGGTGAAATTACTGTGATATATCCGGTTTTGGTTTTTGTATCTGTTCCTCCTGGTTTCGTTACGGTAAGCCCAACATTGTAAGTGCCCAGTGTGGAATAAGTAACTGGTGGAGGATTTTGAAGGTTTGATGAAGAAGGCGTTCCACCGGGAAATGACCATGCCCAGGCTGTTGGACTGCACGATGAGATGTCGGTGAAAGTCACCGCATTTCCAACAACAACCGATGTTGGTGTGCCGGTAAAATCGGCGACGATGTTTTTGACGGTGATATATCCTGTTTTGGTTTCCACATCGGTAGCGGAGCCATCAGAAACTGTAAGTGTTACATTATATGTCCCGGCTGTGGAATAAGTTATTGATGGTGGATTTTGCCCGTTAAAACTTGCCGGTGTTCCTCCTGGAAAACTCCACAACCACGAAGTTGGCAAGCCAGCGGATTGATTTGTAAAACTAACCGTTCCTCCTGAACAAACTGTTGTTGGGTTCGCGGTAAACGCTGCATTAAGTGCCGGTGGCCCGATCTGGAATGTACCTACACGATTTTTCCTTGTCCCACTGGCAAAATATTCACCAATCGACCAAAATGTTGCATCATCAACCGGATCAACCGTCATTTGCGAGTAATCGCCATACCTGGTTGATGGATCCGACTGCACGCCGTTAATTATAACTTCTTCAGCAATGGTCATCGTTCCAACCGGGTCAGAGGCCTGCCTTCCGGTAAAGCGCAACGAAGGATATTGTATTGAACTAACGGTGGTGTAAGCCAACCCGATATTTCCGTTTGCATCCATACACATATTCCCGCTAAAGGCGCTGTGTCCGTTTGGCTGCGAATAAGTACCTTCCTGATAAACCGACCAGGCGCCCCCATCAACAGTTTGCCGTAATTCGTACCAGCGTATTCCGGCTTTGTTATCGGCACCGTTCAGATCAACAACAAAATTAAATATTGCCGAATTGTATCCCGAAAACCGCCTGTATTGAGCCATGTACATGATTGTTGCCTGCAGTGCGTCGATATCGCTGCCCGAAGGCTGGGGCAGGTTTGAGAAGGAGCCGCCATCAAAAAGACCGTCAAAAGGTGCGGTTGCAATTATCTGTGGTGCCGAAATGGTCGAACTGGCCGGTGTTGTCCAGTTTACATTTATTGTCCATAGTTTTAAATGATCACTCGAAACCCCCGACCAGGCATCATCCTGCATATAAACTATCGAAGCATTTCCGGCAGGAGGTGGAGTTATTCCGTTGGCATTAAATCCCAAAGGACTGTAAAACCCACTGGTTACAATATTTGTTAATGGAAATCCAACCATTTGAGCGGTGGTATTTCCTGCAATCATTTTAGTTCGTTCAACCACAAAAACCACCTGGCTTGTACTCGCCGAACTCTGGTCTTTATTTGCTGTAATATAATAGCCGTCGGACCAAACCGAGAATTTGGGATAATCAGGAAAAGTATTGGTTGGGAAACGATAAACGTACCAGCCACTGTTAACAGGATCGGGACCTTTCGAAATGGCGATATCAAAACCATTCGAATAAAACTCGGTTATGATAAATCTGTCGGCGTAACGGTCGTACATCACAATCGGATCGCCCATTGTACCTGGTAAAACAGTTCCCAGCGAGGCTGCCGCGATAAGCGGATTACCCGATTTATCCCAGATCCGGAATGATGAATTCCATGAATTCAAAAAATGGTTGGGGCCAACAGCACCCGTAGGATCAGTTGGTGTTGAACCCGAACTGGCTGCGTCAAATGAAAGCAATGGCGCCCTGCCCTGACTTTTGGGTGCCTGGGTTTGTTTTTCCCATAAAGGATCATCGCCTTTTGGCAACCCTTTTCCCGGAACCGCAGTGTTGGATCCCCACTTTTTAGGATTGAATTCCTTTACATGATTTTCGGAAGGAATAAATGTTCCATTGGCAATTTGCGATGCAATGGAAGGAACCTCAATCATCGGCTCAGATTGACTGATAAGTGTTGGATGTGATGGGTCAGAAGAAGTTCCACCCTTGTCGGTTTGCGAAAAACCAATCAGTGAAAACATCAAAAACAAAATCAGCAGGAAAACAGGATACGTCTTTTTCATCAAATTAAATTTTATATTCAGGAAGCCAGTTCCAGTTAGTTTTTAGTACAATTTTATCAAAATTTTGTCTTTGCAAAGATAGAACAGAAAAGCAGTTGAAAAGCCCTGAACTGCGGTTTTCTGCAAAACAAAAGGAGGCTGGTTTTTCCTGGCCAAATTTGTTTTGTGGAGTTTTGCAGATTCTACCTCAATTGGAATCTTGACATAAATTACTAATCGTCGTTCCAAAATGCAATTTTGGTGGTGTCGAAGGTTTTTGAAACCAGGTTTTGGGACTTCAATTGTCCAATCCTGACACCTTTTGCCAATAATTTCCATCATTTCATCCCGTAGATTTTGCAGTTCATCCACCATTTTATCCAATTTATCCGATTTGATACCTGAAATTGGCTGTGTTGAAAGATTTTTGTAGCATCAAAAAACAAATTAATAATACATTTACAAATATGAAAAAGTTTCAATTTACAATTTTAATGATGATGCTCTCGGTTATTACCTGGGCACAACCGACACAAACCATCCGCGGGCGGGTGACAGATAAAATTACAAAAACGGCATTACCCGGTGCAACCGTGGTGTTGTTAAACTCCAATCCTTTAATAGGGACGGCAACAAATATTGATGGCGATTTTAGATTAGAAAAAGTGGCTGTTGGCCGCCAAAGTATCAGCATCAGCTATATTGGCTACAAAAGCGCAACTTATCAAAACCTCATCGTTAATTCGGCAAAAGAGGTGGTTATCGAGGTCGAACTCGAAGAAAACGTGATCGAAGGCGCTGAAGTCGAAATAAAGGCATATTCGCTCAAAGATGAAACCATAAACCGTATGGTGGCCGTGAGTGCACGCTCGTTTTCGGTGGAAGAAACCGAGAAGTTTGCAGGCAGCCGTGGCGATGTGGCGCGTATGGCCATGAATTTTGCAGGCGTTTCGGCAGCCAACGACCAGCGCAACGACATCATCATCCGCGGCAATTCGCCCAGCGGTTTGTTGTGGCGGCTCGAAGATGTTGACATTCCAAACCCTAACCACTTTGCCGAAAACGGTACAACCGGCGGCCCTGTGAGTATGCTCAACAACAACCTGCTGTCGAACAGCGATTTCTTTACCGGGGCTTTTCCGGCCGAATATGGCAATGCAATGAGTGGTGTTTTCGACCTGAGGATGCGAAACGGAAACAACGAAAAGCACGAATTCCTTGGCCAGGTAGGTTTTAATGGCTTCGAGCTTGGCGCTGAAGGACCCATAAACAGAAATAAAAAATCATCATACCTTGCAAATTTCAGATATTCGACCCTCGAACTGATGGATAAATTTATGGATTTGGGAACCACCGGCGTTCCAAAATATAAAGACTTATCGTTTAAATTAAACTTCCCCGTTAAAAAAGGAAACATCTCGGTTTTCGGACTTGCCGGCACCAGCGAAATAGACATTCTCGACAGCAAAAACGGCAACGATCAGGATCTTTATTCAAACGAAGGCCAGGACCTTTACAATCGCTCACGGATGCTCACTTCTGGAGTAACTTATACCCGCTTCATAAATGCCCGCACTTATTATAAACTCATATTTTCGGGTGTTTTTCAGGATGGCGGAACAATAATTGACACCCTCGACGGTGCAGGAATTCCACACCCCAATATTGACCATAATTACGCCGAATATAAAGCAACATTAAGCGGTTTTATTCACACCAAATACAACAGCCATCTTTCATCGCGGATCGGTTTTGTTGCCGACCGGCTTGGCTTCGATCTTTTATCGCAGGAATGGAACATTGAAGATGGCGATTACCGCCCGATGATCGACTTCAGTAAAAGGCTTGAAGATGGGGTGAGCCTTTATCAGGGCTATGCTCAGGCAATATATTCCTTCAACGACCAGTTGAGCCTGATACCTGGTGTTCATTTTACATATGCCGATCTGAATAAAACTGGTAGTGTTGAGCCACGCCTTGGCCTGAACTGGCAACTGAGCGGAAATCAAAAGTTAAGTTTTGGATATGGCCTCCATTCCAAAACCCAGGTTTTATCGACTTATTTCCTGGGCACCTGGCATGATGACGGAACCCTAACCGAAACCAATAAAGAATTAGGTTTTACCCGCTCACATGAATTTGTGATTGGCTACGACCGTTATCTTTCGGCGAATACACGTTTTAAAACGGAAGTTTATTATCAGGATATTTTTGATGTGCCAGTCGAAGAGCGAAGTACTTCTTTCAGCATGCTGAATACCGGAGCAAGTTGGGGTGTTGGCGCACAGGACAGCTTGGTAAACCGGGGCACCGGAAAAAATTATGGTCTCGAATTTACACTTGAGCGCACTTTTAGCCGCAACATTTATTATCTCACCACACTTTCGTTATTCGAGTCGAAATATAAAGGCAGCGATAACATCGAGCGAAGCACCGCTTTTAATGGTAACTATGTTTTAAATGCTTTGGTTGGAAAAGAGTTTACCCTGAGCAATCGTGCGGCTTTTCTGATCGACTTTAAACTGACCTTTGCCGGTGGCAAGTGTTATACGCCGGTTAATCTGGAGGCATCGCAGCTTGCTGGTGAAACAAAATATGACGACACAAAGGCCTTCAGCGAACAATTTGACCCGTTTTTTAAAGCCGATATTAAGTTTGGATACCGGGTTAATGGCAAGAAGATTTCTCAGGAATGGCAGTTTTATATCGAAAACTTTACCGATCACGACAATGTGCTGGCACAGACTTACAGCAAATCAAAAAACGAGATAACCGAGGTTTATCAGCTTGGATTTTTTCCAATGTTGCAATACAGAATTCATTTTTAACAGTTAAAAAGATAACATTACAAACATCAAAAAATATTAATTCATGAAAAAAGTATTGATTATAAACGGGCATCCTGACAAGCAAAGTTTTTGTTTTGAACTGGCCAGGCAATATAAAAAAGGAGCCGAAAAAAAAGGCGCCGATTGTAAATTAGTGAACCTGGCTGATCTGGAATTCAACCCGATTTTGACCAATGGCTATCGCAAACGCACCGAATTAGAACCCGATTTGCTCATGATGCAGGAAGAGATAAAAAATGCCGATCATTTGGTTTTGGTATATCCAACCTGGTGGGCAACTTATCCGGCTCTTTTAAAAGGCTTTATCGACCGCGTTTTTCTTCCGGGGTTTTCGTTCAAATATCGCGAAAATTCACCCTTATGGGATAAATTGCTTACTGGCAAAACAGCCCGGATGATTGTGACCATGGATACGCCAACATGGTACTATTCGCTTTTTATGAGAAATGCAGGACATCGGTCGATGAAAAAGGGAATTTTGGAATTTTGCGGAATACAGCCTGTTAAAATAACCAGCTTTTCAAAAGTAAAATCGTCAACAGAGGCGAGGCGGAAATCGTGGTTAACCCAGGTCGAAAAGCTGGGAAATCAACTCAATTAATAGATTATTTTTGTCACAAAAAAGTCAGCACAACAACATGAAAAGTTTAGAAAAGGAGCAGATTTATTGCGGTCCGGTATTTGAGAAACCCAAAAACCATTCTCGCGAAATCATCATCAGGTTTATCGGAATTACAATTATTTCAGCGATTTCAATTTTTGCTGATGACGTATATTCCAATGCTGACATCGGTTTCATCAAATTCTTTATCATTTCATTTATCCGCACTGCATTGATCTGGAACGGAAGTATGCTAATCATCCAATATTCGATAAGCAAATTTTCGATGTTTAACGAAACCTTAAAAATTATCGTTTTTCAGGTTGCAGCATTGACGCTTTTTGTGCTTGTTGTTGAAATGGGTGAGATTTTTGTTTTTGAGAAGTACCTGAAAATTGTGCTGGATAATTCAGCAAAAAGCACGCTCATCATTGGATCATTGCTCATTACATTTATGATTAGCGCCATTTATGCCTCAGTTGCATTTTTTATACAATGGAAGGCCAATCTGGTAAAAGCGCAGGCACTCGAAAAAGCCAATCTCGAAGCCCGTTACGAAACGCTTCGCAACCAGGTAAACCCGCATTTTCTGTTTAATAGCCTTAACACGCTGCTGATGATGGTTAGCGATAACCAGGCAGCGGCGAAGTATGTCGAAAGTTTATCCGATTTTATGAGATATATGCTCAACACCCGCGACAAGGAGGCTGTTTTGCTGCGCGATGAACTTAAAATTGCCCGGCAGTATGTCTTTATTCAACAAAGCCGTTTTGGTGGGAAATTATCGGTAAGTTTTGATGTTGCCGAATCGTATTTTCATTACGCCATTCCGCCGCTTTCGCTGCAAATGATCATCGAAAACGCGATTAAACACAACGTTATTTCCAAAGATAATCCGCTGGTGGTTAAGATTTTTGTTGAGGATAACGAATATCTTGTAATCGAAAATAACATCAGTCCCAAGATTGAAAAGGAACCTTCGACCGGTGTTGGCCTCGAAAATATACGAAACCGCTATCTATATCTTACCGGAAAAGTTGTGATTGTGAAAAATGAAAATGGTGCGTTTATCGTAAAATTGCCTTTATTTGAAAAAGAATTGTAATTGAAAAATCTGTGATAAAATGAAGATTTTAATTATTGAAGACGAGGAACTGGCTGCGGAACGCATGGTTCAGTTATTGAAAGAACTGGAGGCCGATGCTGAAATATCAGGTCCTTTTGATACCGTGATTTCAACGGTAGAACATCTGAAAACAAATCCCGGCTACGATCTTATTTTTTTGGATATCCAGTTGGCTGACGGAAAAAGTTTTGCCATTTTTGATCAGATAAAAGTTGAAACTCCGGTTATTTTCACAACTGCTTACGATGAATACGCCCTCAAAGCCTTCGACCACAATAGCATTGATTACCTGCTAAAGCCCATCAACAGGGACAAATTAAAAGTTGCTTTCGAAAAATTCAGGAAATTAAGAAGTTATTTTGGAAATAAAAACCCCAACGACCAGTTGTACGAACTCATTAAAAACCTGAAAACACCAGCAGTTACGGCTTATAAAGACCGGTTTCTGGTCAGTCGCAGCGATTCGATGCTTCCCATTAAAGCCGCTGAGATTGCCTGTTTTTATGCAGAAGAAAAAGCCGTATTTATCCTAACCAACGATAATAAACGTTACATCATTTCGCACACCCTCGAAGAGTTGGAATCAAAACTCGATCCTCGTCATTTTTTCAGGGTTAACCGCCAGTTTATTACCTCGGCTGATGCAGTAAAAAAGGTTCACAACTATTTTAATTTTAAGCTAAAAGTCGAAATTCTGCCAGATCCCGGTTTTGAAGTCATCGTAAGCCGCTCACGTACTACGGATTTCAAGGCGTGGATGAGTGGGGAAGAATTATAAAACGTGGTTTCGGCAAGCTCAACCACCAAAAGCAATTTCATGGTTTTTTGACTATATTTTCTTAAAAAGCCAACATTCGTAGGCCAGTAAGAACAAAAATAGTTTTTCCGAACTGTAGTTTCTGGCTCTATTTCAATTTCTGAACTTCTTCATTGGAAAGCCCTGTATATTTCATAATTTTCTCAACAGGTTCACCATCTTTGTACATTTGAGTTGCAATTTCTAGTTGCTGCTCGATTTTTCCTTCGGCTTTGCCTTTAATTTCGCCTTTTAGTTCGCCAACTCGATAATTCGAAACGATTAAACTTTCTTCGTATCTTTCCTGTTCGATAAATTTTTCGTATTCCCTGCGTTCGGAATCACTGAGATTCAATATAGTCAATTCCTTTTTTGCCTGCTTGATGCCTTTTGCGTTAAATTCGTCCTTTATTTCTTCGGTCTTGAAAAAATAAATCCATTCGTCCAAAGTGTTTTTAGCAACTTCATCAAACTGATTTACTTTAATAATATAATATTCCGGATATACTTTGGCGATTGAATCGGTTTTGTAAAGCAACTGCTGGTCCTGCGATAATTTGAGC
>CAJATL010000384.1 GCA_903944895.1 uncultured Bacteroidota bacterium | reverse complement strand
GGCTTCCTGATCGAACTTCTTCCAACGGTTTCAGCAGAGCTCAGAGATGCTGGAATCAGAGTTCCGGCTTATCTCACCACTGGTGTCTGGGAAAAATATGTCGAAGTCCCTGAGGGCAAGGAAGGCGAACAGGATGTTGCCGGGCGCCTGATGGATATCCTCAATATGTTTCGATTTGCCGTCAAAAAATCTAAGGCTGATTCTGCCTTTATGCCATTCCAATTTGTGTGTCGGTTGCCCAACAAAGGTGATTGGGAACGAAATGAAAAACGGCAAAGCGACGGTCTCCGGCTTGTTACCCTTCATGCAACTATCCGTGCGCGTGATTTTGATGATCCTGCTCCTGCAATCTTTATCATGAAACCTGATGAAGATTAAACGTCTGTCTTTCAGTTAAGAGGCCTTCCGGCCTCTTTTTTTTTGGGAACCCTCAGAAAGCCAGTCTCGTTTTCTCAGGTCTAAAGGGGTGGGTAAAATTTATGCAAAGATACAGCCAGCCAAATATCCTTCACTAAGCCCGGACTGCCATTGTTTTCTTGTTTCTCATCTGACAATGGCAGCCCGCCCGTTGGGTGGCTTCAGAAATTTTTGAGGAAATTTCTGACCGCCAGGCTTGCTCGGAATTTGGCTTAGCTGTGATTTTATAGCATTAAATTTAACCGGCGAGCCAGATGCCAAAACACGTCCGCAGGGCAGCGGCACACATTTATGGGTAATACAAATACGGCAACCATGCCTAAAAATGGTGAATCAAAAATGGTTGAAACTCCTGAAGCTCCTAAATCAGAAGCTCCAAAATTAATCACTCCAACAGTCAACTCTCCAAAGGCTGATTCTCCAACACCAATACCTCCTGTACCGATCCCGCCAGCGATGCCATCACCAAAAATGCTGACGATCGCTGAAATCGAAAACAAGGCTCAGTTGCTTGACGGCCTGTTTCAGAAAAGAGCTCGTCTCGTTTCTTCGCATGCAAAACTGGAAAAGTTTAACTACACATCCGACGATTCAAACACAAATTTTGAATTCAAGGACACCTCCGGAAATCACTTCTACACTTCGAATAAAGATGTTATTCAGAAGTTGCTTAAAGTCATTTCCGATACTGTTTCAAACCAGATTGTCGAATGTGATTCGCAAATCCGGAATGTTTACGAAAATTGATTTTTCGGTACTTTTCAAAAAAGGCTGCATCCGACTCCGGGTGCAGCCTCTTTTTTTGTTTACGCTAAGAAAGCCAGTATTCTTGTAAAATATTCCCAAAGTTTACCGTTGCCGGATTCTTTTTTGATTTCAGATAATAGGTCCGGTTTGTCTGGTGGTAATTGCATAATTGTTCTCAATTCCTTGTTTAATGTTCTTTACGGGTAGCATCCGGCCAATTTTGCGAAATATTAAGGTGCATGATCCGGAAATAATGTGTCTTAACTGCATTTATCTGTCAGTTGCCGTTTACCTGGGTATCATATCAAGTTTTCATGGTAACATGATGCGTTTGGGTGCAAATGCTATTATCTTCTCTGCAACTTTGAAGTTAAATTTTACAAGCCATCTTTTGATTAAGTCCTGAAAGCAACCTGGGTCATTTCGATGTCAGAAAAATAATTTTGCTTCGGGCTTCTCCGATGTTTAAGTCTTTGAAAGTTTTCATATAAATTTCGTGTTAAATCAAATGCAAAAATGCAATCTGAGTACTCGGCTTACAAGGCTGTCCGGGCAACGCAATTTCTTATCTCTCAGCTAAGCATTGCCCGGCCACCCCTGGGTACTGTCAGAAATATTTCTTAACGCCGCGCTAAAATATTTCAGACCAGTAGCCTTTCCAGCTTTCATACCCTCAGATGGCTTCTGAAGAGCATTAATTTAACTTTAAAATTTATTTTTTATGAAAACTTTTAAAAAGACTTACATCGGAAAAGGGAAACAAAACCCAAACTTTGACATCGTAAAAATGACCTTGAAGGTTGATGATTTTCAAAACCTAATCTTTGAAAAAGATGGCGTAAAATACCTGACTTTCGAAGTTGCGAAGATGAGAGAAACTGACGCCTTCGGCCGCACTCACACAGCTTATGTTGTT
>CAJATL010000383.1 GCA_903944895.1 uncultured Bacteroidota bacterium | reverse complement strand
TGATTATCTGGGAAGCATTGAGTCGCCAGATATTATTGGTGCGGCATGTAATTTTGTTGATGATGCCGTTTACCTGAACGGAAAAAAAGGACAGTTGGGATTTCCTTACGCCGGTGAGGCAAGTCAAATTAGCATATTATCGGAGAATTTTTGTTTCGGCGATTCTACATCATTCTCGATACAAGGCTTGGCGCAGATTTATATCACGCTGTGGAATTTTGGCGATCCCGCCTCCGGCACGCAAAATACTTCAACCTTATTGAATCCTTTTCATAAATTTTCCGCACCGGGAACCTATAATGTAAGCCTTACCGTAATTTCGTTTGGAAATACAACGATCTTAACAAAAGAAATTATCATCCATCCTACACCAGAAATCACCCTTGGCAACGACACCTTAATTTGTAACGGGAATCCTTTACTTTTAGCTCCCGGCGCAGGTTTTGAAAACTACCTCTGGCAGGACAACTCCATCCAGCCAACTTTTACGGTCAACCAAAGCGGCCTTTACTGGGTAGAAGTTGGCAACGAATTTGGCTGCACTTCCCGCGATTCTATTGAGGTTACCATTTCAGAAGGCCCGGAAATATTTCTTGGAAACGACAGCACGCTTTGTGTTGGAGATACCGTTTTGCTGAATCCGGGCAGTAATTTTCAGAATTACCTTTGGCAGGATGGCTCAACAAATTCAACATTCACCGCCACCAATGGAGGCGTTTATTGGGTTGAAGTTTCAGATGAGTTTGGCTGCCCGGGCTATGACACCATCAACCTGACTTTTCTGCCGGGGCCTGAGGTATTTCTGGGTAACGATACTTTGGTGTGTTTCGACGAAACCGTAATTCTCGACGCGGGCTCAGGTTACGAAAACTACCTTTGGCAGGATGGTTCGGCTGGTCAGACAAATTTAATATCGCAACCCGGCACTTACTGGGTTCAGGTGAGCAATGCTTGCGGAAACGGCATCGACACCATCAACATCAGTTTTAGCGAACCTTTCGATATTTCGCTCGGAAGCGATACTTCCTTTTGCTATGGCCAGAATATTCTGCTTGATGCAGGTGCAGGATTTTCGGAATATCTCTGGCAAAACGGGGCAATCACACAAACCGTCAGCGCGAATTTTACCGGCAATTATTGGGTAGAAGTAACCGATTCGCTGGGTTGCACGGCCACCGACACGGTTTTTATCGAAACTTTTATGGATTTCAATATTTCAATTGGTGATGACACGGTGACCATCTGCAAAGGCGATTATGTTTTTCTGAATGGGCCGGGAGGTTACCAAAACTACCTTTGGCAGGATGGATCAGATTTTACCTCGCTACTGGCCGATACTGCCGGCACTTACTGGCTCGAAGTTACCGACGAAAATGGCTGTTCTGCCCGGGATTCGATGCAGCTTCTCGTAAATGAAATTCCTTCAAGGTTGCTCGAAAACGATACTGTTATTTGTCCCGAAACCGCGCTTACGTTGCATGCTTTGCCGGGTTATAAAACTTACCTTTGGCAGGATGGTTCGGCGGATTCGTTTTTTGTAACCGATCATCCCGGGAAATTTTGGGTTACCGTTCAGGATGAATTTGGCTGCAGCGGGACAGATTCGATCATCGTTTCGCCTTTTCAAATCCCCGACCTGGGCGTGGAGCAGCAGGAAATTATTTGCCGGGGCGATTCTTTGGTTTTAAGCCCCGGAGCAAATTATCAATCTTACCTTTGGCAGGATGGATCAGAAAATCCTGAATTTTTGGTAACCGAAGAAGGCAATTATTGGGTTGAGATGGCGACAAACTGCGGATTTTACAGCGATTCGGTTAAAGTAGTTTTTTACGAAGGAAACCTTGATCTTGGCCGCGACACCACGCTTTGTGATGGTGAATTTCTTAGCTTAAATCCCGGAAACGGTTATTCGAGACATCTGTGGAGCAACGGTTCCACCGAAAGCAATATTCTGGTCAGCGAATCAGGAATTTACTGGCTAAAAGCCTTCGACGGTTTTTGTTTTCTGAGCGATTCTATCGAGGTTGATGTTTGCGCGAGCCTGTGGTTTCCCAATGTTTTTACACCCAACAGCGACGGCACCAACGACGTTTTTTATGCCGTTGCCACAAATCCCGAAGGCATCACCGCTTTTAAAATGACGATTTTCAACCGGTGGGGAAGAATTGTCCACGAAATGGGCCATGTAAACGAAGTTTGGGATGGGAAAATCAATGGCAGCAATGGTTCGGCAGGTTCTTACTTTTGGGTTTGCGATTTTGCTGCAAGGGATAAAACCGGAAATCTTAAAAACTACTCCCGGCAGGGGAGTGTGACACTTTTCAGATAAACAATGAAATTTGTAATCTGATTAAAAGCATCATTATTCAAATAGGATCTTCACTAAAAAAAGCTTTTATTTGATTTTTATCGCAACCTGGTAAAAATTATTAACAGCGCCTAAAACTTCATAATCAATATAAAACGAGCTTACCCATTCGGTAAAAGCCTTAAATTCGTGCATCGGAACGTTGAACTCATCAAAAAACAGGATATCTCCTTTTTTAATAAACGGCGCCAGAGTTGTAAGCACATAAAGCGTGGCACTATAAATATCAGCATCCAGATGAATAATCATGCGTTTATCGAATTTATGCTCCTTTAAAAATCCCGGTAAAGTCTGCTGGAACAATCCCTGATAAAAAACACATCTTGTATCCTGAATTTCGGGAGCTTTGTTATTGTTCGACATGGCTCCCTTTTTAAACGGGCCCCAGGCTTCAGGCAAACCAGTGAAAGTATCAAAGCCTGAAAAAGAAGCATTGGAATTCTTAATATGCTGAACCCACCATTTAAACGAATTTCCGCCTGCAACTCCAAATTCCAGATAATCAATCTCTGATTCAAGGTTCTCTTTTTCGACGATATGTTGGTAAAGATCATATCGTTTGCTGTAATCAAATTTAAATGAATAGTAGTCGGAAAAAGCCAGGTTTCTGTTTTTCTTTATCCATTTGCTGAGTTTGGTCATGTACCCGGTAAAAATCATCAGATTTGAAATGGGACCGAATAACAGATCTAAACGCAACCAGAAAAAAATGCCCTTAAGTTTGCCTCTGTACCTGATTAATTGCATGCTAATTTAAGATTGTATTAATGGAAACTTTTTGCTGATGCTAAAAGACTATCGAAATTATTAATTAATATCTTTACTGAAAAATTTTGGCAAAGATACCCGAATAAAAATATCAATGAAGAGCCTTTGTTTATTAGGATTGTTTTTAACACTCTTTCTTAAACCTGAAAGCAGGATGTTTAAACAGACTTCTATTTCCCAACAACCTGATTCGAATGATGAAAAAGATGCGTTTTTGTTTAGCCTGGAACCTAAAAGCAGGGTGGTGTGACTTTATTCAGATGAAATGACAAAATGAGGTGACAGAATTGTGGTTTTATAATCTTCGGAAAATAGCCGGGCTAAAAGATTTTTTTATCTGACATAAGATGATTATTTTCGCAACGTCCAAAAAAAACAAAAATTAAATCAATAAAAATGAACCTGAACGAAATTAAAAACGATAAAGTTGTCATTATCGAAATCGAAGGTAGGCTTGATACCACCAATTACAACCAACTCGAGAAAAAATTACTCGAAAATATCGAATCAAATAACAAGAATTTGCTGATCGACTGCGCAAAAATGGATTATGTGAGTAGTTCTGGTTTAAGAATTTTTCTGATGGCACTTAAAAAGATTACATCGCTAAACGGCAAATTTGTGCTTTGCGGATTGCAGGAAAACATTGCCGAAATATTTGAAATTTCAGGTTTTACCAGCATTTTTCAAATTTTCGAAAACCAGGAAATGGCACTGAAGGTATTTTAAATCTTTGGTAATTTCCAAACGTTTTTCATTTACAGCGATCAGCTCAAAGATATTCTCCCCGGATATCTTTGAGTTCGTTCAGCAAATCCAGTGAATCGGTTTTAAACAGTTCGAAATCCTTGGATATCCTGGTAAAGAATTTATCTGAATCCTCTTTGGAAAACGACTGTCCTTCCTTGATTTCATTCATTAATTCAGTGGCTTCCTGCTCCATTGAAGCAGCTTTTTGGTAGGCAATACATTCAACTTCAAAATTTGCAATAACACCTTTAAATGCATGTACAGTTTTCTTTAATTCATCAAGGTTTTGATCCTTGATGACCCGGGTGATTTTTATAATGCGGTCATCGTATTCATCGATGAAAATATCAATAATTTCAACAACAATTTCTTTATCAAAATAACCGAAACGCTCCTTAAAATTAGCTCTGTCTATCATATTTACCCCGTGTAAAAGTTAAACTGTAAAAGCCCCAAATAAAATCGGTCTCAAAACTACACATTTCATCCGATAAATGATTATTTATTGTAGCAAAAACAGGTACTACAGAAATGGCTCCTTAAACAACAAAACCGCTCAATGATCAGGATATCCAATAGTTTCCGTATCATCAATACTTCAACAGAGTTGATTCAAGATAGCATTTTTGGCCTGGTAAAGATGAATTATTTAAACCTCACAAATTCGATGCGATCGTTGGTGGTGATATGATGAACCGAGCAAAATCCTCCTTTAACTTCGACCACGTATTGCGCCAATTCGCCCGACGGAATCGATTCCTCTGAGTAAGGCTCCGTATTTTCGTAAATTCTGACGATTTTCCCAAAGCCATCAACATACAAAATATCGAGTGGTGAAGGTGTATTTTTCATCCAGAATGAATGATAATCCTCGTCAGGGAAAACAAATAACATACCCACGGTGTCCGGAATGTTGCGACGGTACATCAGCCCTTTTTCACGGCTGTAATCATCTTCGGCAATCTCGATTAAAATCGAAGTAATCGTATCATTTTTGGCGTCGAAAAAATCAAGATGCCCGTCAATTCTGAATTCCAGATCCATTACTTTTGCTTCATGTTTCATATTTTTTTTACCTTTTTCGGAGTTTTGCATCCCACCAAAAACAAAAAACAAGACAAAAATGATGAGCAGTACAATCGAAATCACCGATAAAATACGGCCTCGTGTGTTTTTCTTTTTTGAAGGATTTTTTGGATGTGTTTTTTTCATCTTATCGGTTAACCGCTGTTTTATAAATGATTGAAGTCTGGATGATTTTGATTATTTTGGCGATGATAAAAAGAAGGACAAAGAAAAAGATAATTGAGGCTCCTGATGGAATATTAAGAAAATAGGAGAGGATCAATCCCATCATACTCCCTACAAAACCAATGGCAATACTCAGGAAAATGATGGTTTTGAAGTTCTTCGAAAAAATATTGGCGATGGTTTGAGGAATCGTTAATAACGAAATTACCAGAATAATTCCGGCAACGCGGATATTTAATACGATGGTAAGCGCGATCAGCGTGATCAGCAGATAATTGATGGTTTCGACGGGAAGTCGGATGGCACGGGCATATTGCTCGTCGAAGGAAACAAAAAGAATCGTTTTGTAAAGAACCAGAAAAACGATGATGATGACAACCGAAAGGATAAAAAGTAAAAGCAGATTTAATCCAGAAACGGTTAGAATATTCCCGAAAAGGTAACTCATCAGATTTGCCGAATAGCCGGGAGTAAGGAAAATAAATATTACACCTACAGCCATTCCAAAACTCCATAAAATGGCAATCGCGGAATCTTCGCGAACATCTGTTTTTTTCGACATAAATTCGATGCCAAGTGCCGAAAGAATACTGAAAATTGTTGCACCTAAAATGGGGCTGAAACCAAAAAAATAACCCATCCCAATCCCGCCAAATGAAGCATGGGTAATTCCCCCACTGATAAAAACGATTCGTTTCGAAACGATGTAAGTACCGATAATCCCACAACTAATGCTTGTGAGAATGGAGGCATAAACAGCATTCATGAAAAATTGGTAATGCAAAAGCTGGATGAATTGTTCCATATTTATTAATGATTGTGGTCCTTTAAAATGGTGTGCGGAATGACGCCATGAGCAATAATCTGAATCGGGCAATTGTAGGCGGCAAGCTGTTCCTGGCTGATGTTGTTCGACGGATGATAATGCAACTCCCTGTTGACGCAGGCTATGGTTTTAACGTAATAGGTTATTGTCCCGATGTCGTGCGAAACCATTAAAATGGCCATTTTATCGTTCAGATCTTTTAAGGTTTTGTAGAGGTCGCTTTCAAATTTATTGTCAACAAAGGTGTTTGGCTCATCCAGAATCAGCAGTTTTGGCTCCGAAATAATCGCCCTGGCAAGAAAAACACGTTGAAGCTGTCCTCCTGAAAGTTCGCCGATATTTTTTTTTGAGAGATGCCCGATTCCCATTTTTTCAAGAATCTGACGGGCTTTTTCGATTTCAGCTTTCTTAAAACGCCTGAAAATATTATTCCGGTCGGCAAGTCCCGAAAGCACCACATTTACTACCGAAATCGGGAATTTATTATCGGTTTTATTGATTTGAGGCAGGTAGCCAATGAGTTTTCCATCGCCATTGCCATAAGTTTTCTGATGATAGATGAGTTCTCCTGAAAAGGGTTTTAACAGCCCGATGATCACCCGCACAAGTGTCGTTTTTCCGCCACCATTCGGGCCAATAACACCAATAAAATCGTTCTCGTTGATGATAAGATTGGTGTTTTTCAGGATAATTTCACCCTCATAGCCGGCAGTCACCGATTTGAGTTCGATGATTGGTGTCATTATATTTTGGGTTTCCGGTTTCAATTTTTAAAAGAATCTTTGATTTCGATGGCAATCCTTAAAATACTATTTTCCCAATCACCCGAAAGTGGGTCAATCTGGACAACTCTTCCCTGAATTTCGTTGGCGATGATTTTTGCATTTTCGGCATCAAATTCTTTCTGAATAAAAATCACTTTGATACCACTTTCCTTTGCGGTTGCAATCGATTCTTTTAATTGCGCAGGTGCCGGCTCTTTTCCTTCAAACTCGATCGAAATTTGTGTCAGGTTATAATCGTTGGCAAAGTAGCCAAGGGATGGATGGAAAATCATGAATTTCCGGCTGGGTAAATCTGTGAGTATGCTGTCGACTTTTTGATCGAGCTGCTTAAGTTTCAGAACAAAAATCTGGTAGTTAGCCTTAAAAGTATCTGCATTTTCAGGCGAATTTTCGGATAGAAAATTCAGTGTATTTTCAGCCAGAATAAAGGCATTTTTTGGAGAAAGCCAGGTGTGAGGATCGATGCCGGATTCATCGGTTTGATGCTCCGCATGATCGCAGGCTTCACCTTCATGACCTAAAAGTTTTATACCCAGGCTTTGGTTATAGATTTTCAATTGAGGATAAGTATCTTTAAGACTACTTGTCCATGCGTGTTCAAAACTAAGATAGCCATTCATCAGATAAATTTCAGCATGCGAAACTTCTTCCATCTGTCGGGGTGTTGGATCGTAAACATGTGGATTTGAACCTGGTGGTATCAACACCGAAACATTTACTTTTTCACCTCCAATTTGTTCGACAAAATATTTCTGGGGCAAAATGCTCACCAGAACGTTGATTTTGCCAGTATCGCCAGGCTTCTGATTTGGGGCGTTTTGATTACAGGATGTAAATAATACAAGCATCATGGCCAGTAAAACTGCGAAATTATGGTGCTTTAAAAGATCTGTTTTCATTAGCTTTTCATTTTTATGAGTGAACTTCTTCATATCGAGTTTCTTAATTATAAATTTAGGTACCGGATCAAATCCTGAAGTACCCCATGGATTGCATCGCCCGATTCGATTCAGGGCAAGCCAGCCACCTTTTAACGGGCCAAACTTTTTTAGCGCTTCGATGGAATATTCGGAGCAGGTTGGAACGTGCCGGCAGGCAGCAGGCGTAAATGGCGAAATTGCAGCCTGATAAAACCTGATAGGAATTATCAAAATAGCCGAAAATATTTTACCTGCCTGCGATTTCATTTTATCCGGAATTTCCTTTAATTTTCGATTAAACGGATTGTTAACCAATTACTTCTGTTCAATAAATTATTCTCCGTTATATTCCACAAAATTACGTTCGGTTTCATACAATTCAATCGAAAGCTCAAACTCTTTGCGGATATTTTGCCGTAGTATCTGCCAGATTTTGATGGCAATATTTTCGGCGCTGGGATTTAAATCACCAAAATCGTTAACATCGAGGTAAAGATTTTTATGGTCGTATCTGCTTACGATGTGTTCGTCAATGATCTCCTTTAACTCCTTCATATCCATAACATAACCTGTTTCCGGATCAATTTCTCCTTTAACTTTAACGGTCAGGTTGTAGTTATGGCCATGGTAGTTGGGGTTGTTACAACTTCCGAATATTTTCTCGTTTTTATCATCGCTCCAGTTTGGATTATTCAACCGGTGCGTGGCATTAAAATGTGCTTTCCGACATGCTGTTATTTTCATTTTTTCAGGAGATTGAGTTATAATGATGGTTGATTTTCACTTTACAAACGCTAATTTTTGTTCTTACAAGTCCGGCAAATTCCATAAACCACAAAATTTACTTCTATTTTTTCGTAGCCTTCCGGAAGGACGACTTGTTCAGGATGCTGGTCGGTGAGGCATTTTACTTCGTTGCACATTAAACATTTAAAATGGAGATGCTCCTGATCGTGTTCACCGGCTTTATCAGTTTTTAAAGGAAGAACGTATTTTGAGTCCTGCCTGTCGATGTGAATCTGATGAAGAATGCCTTTTTCGGTGAGTACTTTAAGGTTCCGGTAAAGTGTTACGCGGTTATAATTACTCTTTAAACGGAGTTTTATCTCATTCATCGATAAGGCCAGACTACTGTCGTCGAGGATATCAAGAATTTCCTTACGCATGTTTGTCTGGCTCAATCTGACGTTTTGTAAAAGCTTTTCAGTCTGCATCATAAAATATTTGCAACAGTGTTGCAAAAATAGTTTTAATTTTCCTGTGCAAAGTATTTTTTCTGCTGCAATCTCAAATCTTTTGCTGTGAACACCGCAAAATGGCTATTTTTGCTCACTTAATAATCGAAAAATTACAAATTTAATGATCTCAAATATGTTTACTTCAGAAGTTTATACCAACCGTCGCAAGGCGCTCAAAGGATTAATTAATAGTGGAATAGCTGTTTTTATGGGTAATGTTGATTCCCCGATGAACTATTCGGGAAACACACTACATTTCAGGCAGGACAGTAGTTTTCTGTATTTTTTTGGCCTCGATATGCCCGGATTAACTGGTGTAATCGATTTTAATGATGGTAAAGATTACATCTTTGGTGATGATATTGATATCGAAGACATCATCTGGATGGGACCTCAACCATCGATGAAAGAAAACGCAGCCCAGGTTGGTGTTGAAAACGTTTTGCCGGTAAAAGAACTTACAGGCTTCCTGCAAAAAGCCTTACAGTCAGGCCGGAAATTGCATTATTTGCCCATGTACCGTGGCGAAACTAAAATATTGTTTGAAAGTTTTTCGGGGATTAGAATTGCTGATCAGCCGGATAAAATCTCTGTTGAATTGATAAAAGCTGTGGTAAGTCTCCGAAATATTAAGGATAAATTTGAGATTGAAGAAATCGAAAAAGCAGCAGCCATCGGTCACCTGATGCATGTAACCTCGATGAAAATGGCCAAGCCCGGCGTTTTGGAGCGCGAGATTGCCGGAGCCATCGAAGGCATCGCGCTTGCTCATGGTGCCATGACTTCATTTCCGGTTATTCTTTCTCAAAATGGTGAAACCCTCCACAATCACGATCACAGCCAGTATCTTCAAAAAGGCAGGTTGATGGTAACCGATGCCGGTGCCGAAACCATGATGCATTATGCAAGCGATTTTACCCGGACCATCCCGGTAGGAGGGAAGTTTTCACAGAAACAAAAAGAGATTTATCAGATTGTGCTTAACGCCAATAACGAAGCCACCAAAGCAATCGCACCAGGTGTGACCTACCAGAGTGTTCATTTATTAGCTGCAAAAGTGATTGCTACGGGTTTAAAAGAAATCGGACTGATGCAGGGCGATGTTGATGAAGCAGTTAAAGCAGGCGCTCATGCAATGTTTTTCCCGCACGGCCTTGGCCACATGCTTGGCCTTGATGTTCACGACATGGAAAATCTTGGTGAGAATTATGTAGGTTATGATGAAGAAGTAAGCCGTATTCAGCAGTTTGGAACTGCCTATTTGCGCCTGGGGCGCCGCTTACAGCCAGGTTTTGTACTTACCAATGAACCTGGAATTTATTTTATCCCGGCTCTAATCGATCTGTGGAAAAAAGAAAATAAATTCAACGAATTCATCAATTACAACAAAGTTGAAGAATACATCGGATTTGGTGGCATCCGCCTCGAAGATAATATTTTGGTAACCGAAACCGGCTGCCGTATGATCGGACAGCGTATCCCTGTAACCGTTGAAGAAGTTGAGAAAACGATGGAAGCCTGAAATATTATTCGGGCTGATTGAACGATGAATCAAGCATTCTCGACAGTTCGATAGCTTTAAAAGGTTTACTGATATATTCGTCCATTCCTGCATCAAGGCACTTCTGTCTGTCTTCCTTCATGGCATTTGCAGTCATGGCAATGATTTTAACCTTTTTTGATACACCATTGCTAATTTCTTGTTCCCGGATCATCCGCGTTGCCGTAATTCCGTCCATCACCGGCATTTGAACATCCATCAAAATCACATCGTATCGGTTTTGATTGTGCATCTCGCAGGCAATTTTTCCATTTTCTGCAATTTCGAGGCGGTGTCCTAATTTTTTAAGTGTAGCAATGGCTACCTTTTGATTAACAAGATTATCCTCAGCAATTAATATCGAAAGTTTATTAGCATCATCGATGTTAAAAACAGCTTTTTCATCAATTAACTCGTAAGGAGGTTCTTTGCCAACGTCGAGGGCGATGGTAAACCAGAAGGTTGTTCCTTTTCCAACCTCACTTTCCAGGCCGATCTGTCCACTCATCATTTCGATTAGTCTTTTCGAAATGGGCAGTCCTAAGCCTGTTCCACCGAATTTTCGTGTGGTTGTGTTATCAGCCTGCTGATAATCAACAAAAATCTTATCCCTGGCATTTTCAGGGATTCCTATTCCTGTATCAATAATCTTAAAGAGATACCTTCTGATTTTATTTTCCTGCTCAATTGTGACGACCTCAATTTTTACATACCCGTTTTTAGTAAATTTTATGGCATTATTGGTAAGATTTATCATTACCTGCTTTAATCGCACGGGGTCGCCTTTTGCAAAAAGTGGCACCGAGTCATCAATATTGGCAGTTAAATCGATACCTTTTTCGATGGCTTTTGGATAAAGAAGCTTTATGGTTTCGTTTACAACGTTATGAAGATTAAAATCGATGGATTCGAGTGTTATTTGCCCGGCTTCAATTTTGGAAATATCCAGAATATCATTAATAATGGCCAACAAATTATTGGCCGAAAAATCGATTATGCTAACATAGTCAAGCTGTGTTTCGTCGAGGTTGGTGGATTTTAAAAGGCTTGCCGTTCCAATGATTCCGTTCATCGGAGTTCTGATTTCGTGGCTCATGCTGGCAAGAAATTCGCTTTTCGATTTGGTGCTTGCTTCGGCGATTTCCTTGGCATTTCGCAGTTCTTCCTCCAATTTCGACCTTTCAGCCATTTGTTCCTTCAGAAGTTTATTGGCACGGCAGCACTCTTCCTGCGCATTTTTCAAATTAAGATGCACTTTAGCCCTTGCAACGATTTCACCCATATTGAAGGGCTTTGTGATGTAATCGACACCCCCGGTTTCGAAAGCTTTAACTTTGTTTGCCGGATTTGAGAGGGCGCTGACAAAAATAACCGGGATTTGCCTGAATTTTTCGACCCGCTTCATCTGCTCACAAACCTCAAAACCATTCATGTCAGGCATCATAATATCAAGGAAAATCAGGTCGGGAATTTGCTTTTCAACAAAATCCAGCGCTTCCTGCCCGTTTGATGCGAGCGCAATTTTAAAGCCTTTTAAACTTAAGATGTTACCAAGTACTTGCTGGTTATTGACGTTATCGTCAACTATTAATATCAAGGAATCGTTGCCTTCTGTCATTTTTTGCTGAGAATCAAGTTTTCTAATAGTTTTCAAAATTAAGAACAATTTCCAGATTTTGATATCAGAGAGTTTTATTTTTTTATAAAATGTTAATTTAAAGTGACATAAAAAATCCCAGGTATATTTTTTAAAATTATTCCCACAGATCAGGTTAAATATTTTGGTATTTGCCAGATGGACTTTGTATGATTTTATTACTTTTGCCGCTGCAATGGTGCTAATTATTTCACTTCCGAAATAAAAGCATAATTGGGAATCCCGTGAAAATCGGGAACAGTTCCCGCTGCTGTAAGCTCGCAAAAATACTTTTGGACCATTCTTTTGCCACTGTCCGCCAACCTGCGGATGGGAAGGCTTCCAAAAAGTGAGTAAGTCAGAAGACCAGCCACTGCAATTTAATTCAAAGCTTTCGGGACAAAAGCGCAGAATAAATCTGATTTTCAAATTTATTCCAAGTTGTTATCCTGTGAGTTTTAAGTTGTAAATTGTTCATTATGTTTAATTTATCTTAAAACTTAACAAATTGATGCAAAATTTTTATTTTAGGATTTTACTATCTGCTATTTACTTTTTGCCGGTTTTTGCGACTGCGCAAATGGTCACAAAACAAATTGTGATCGCCAATGGGGGCGAGTATTCAAACCCAAATGATTTTGTTACCATCAATGTTTTCGATCCCGAAACCCAGCTCACCACCAATCTCGCTACAATTTACACTCAATCAGTCCAGGGCATGTTTGTCAATGGCAACTTTGCTTATGTTGCGGCTCAGGATTCGCTGGTGAAAATAAATCTGGAATCGGGTGAGAAAGTCGCTGCTATCGGGCTTTCAGGTGTCAATAAATTTGGCGTTTACCAGGATAAACTAATCGTAACACGCCAATATCCTGTAACTTCGGGTTTTGTGCAAATCAGGAACCTCATCGATCTTTCACTGATTAAAACTTTTGATGAGGTTAGCGATGAAGCCTATGATGTGATTGTTGTGGCCGATTCGGCTTATATTTCGGTAACTGGCGGATGGGCTGCCACTGCTGGAAAGCTGGCAATTTTGGATATGAAAAATGAAGTCTTTGTCCGTGAAACCGATTTTGGAACCGCAGCAGTTGGAATTTCGAAAGGTTTTCAAAATGGAAATGAGTTGTTATTTGTGTGTAAAACGCCTTACATGGGCACTTCAGGCTCCATCATCAAATACAATCTTAACAACTCCTCATCAACGGTTTCAACCTTTCAGCATATTCTTGGAAAGGCTGCAGGTACCATCAACGGGCAACTTTACCTGATGATTGATGGAAATATCGGATCAATTAGTCTTAACGAAATGGCGATTACGGATATATCGCTCATTACCGATAATTCGCCCAATCTGGACATTACAGCCTGTGCCCTCGATGTGGTGAATGAAAAGATTTATGCTTCCTTTTCGTACTGGATTTCGCCTGATGGCACAGGTAAGATTTTCGATTTAAACGGCAACGAAACCGGTCAATACGATGTTGGAATATCTTCGGAAGACCTCGCTGTTAATTATTTGGATGTTACTGGTTTTCCTGATGCCGGAGAAGTTACTCAGCAAATTTCGGTTTATCCAAATCCTTGCCTGAACACTTTAGCTTTCTCTTCAGCTTTTGGTCGGGCATCGCAGCTTTCAGTGATTGATTTGGCAGGAAAAGAGGTGCTTTCGATAAATTCATCTGCAGGTTTTAACAGTCCGGTTGACGTTTCTATCTTGAAACCAGGTATCTATTTTTTGAGGATTAATGTGGATGAACAAGGGTTTACCACCAAATTTGTTAAGCAATAAAACCATTGAAATTCAGGAATAAAATATTGCTTTTTGTTATTTGTCAGATGCTCTCGAGTGTCGTTTTTGGCCAGTTTCCGCCTGCTGCCGGACAGCCCGGCTCAACCGCAATATCCAACGACAGCAGCATTTTTGTTGGCTGGGCAACTTCCTGTGAGGTTGTCCGCGGTGGATTTGATATTTCAAATCCGGATTTGGGTGAAGTTTGGTTTGGCGAAAATGCTGATGCAACAGGCAAAGCCGAAGGAAATTCGGTTGACGTGGTGAGCCTTGGTGATGGAGGCACAGCAACATTATTTTTTGATACACCTATAATTAATGGTGAAGGTTGGGATTTTGCAGTTTTTGAAAACGCACTCAACGATTCTTTTCTCGAACTGGCATTTGTCGAGGTAAGCTCCGACGGAATTAATTTTTATCGGTTTCCATCGGTTTCAATGACAGACAGCGATGTTCAGATTGCCACTTTTGGAGCTATCGAAACATCAATGATTAACAACTTTGCCGGAAAATACAGGCAGGGTTTTGGAACTCCTTTTGACCTGGAAGAGCTCGAAGGAATCGGAGGTTTGGATCTTAATGAGATTTCGTGGGTTAGAATTATTGATGTTGTTGGAAGTATTCAGAACGCATTTGCAACTTTTGACAGCGAAAATCGTAAAGTGAATGACCCCTGGCCAACGCCATTCGAAACCGGTGGTTTCGACCTTGACGGTGTTGGCGTAATTCATGCCTCAAGCGCTGGGATAGACAAAGAGGAGATTTCGGTCAGCGTTTTCCCAAATCCTTTCGGGAACAGTTTCAGAATATTTTTACTTGAAAATCTTCACGAGGTAATCAAAATCGAAATCATCAATCAGTCAGGTTTGACAATTTGCACAACTGATGTAAAAAGTTCTGCAGAGATCGATTTGAGCGGTTTTCCGGCAGGAATTTATTTTTTGAAATCCGTTGATGCTTCTCAGATTATTAGTCAGAAAGTTTTAAAAATGAAGTAAAGTACAAGGCTTATCCGGAATTTAAAAAACATATTATTCTTTTGCTTTTGCCTGATATCACCGTTTTTGGGACAGGCACAGATGACCTTTGACACCCTGAATTTGATGGAAGTCGAAATTTTAAGCCACAAAATCGACAAAACTGCCGGATTTAAAGTGGTTATTGTTGATTCATCAATAATCGAGAGTCATCTGACAAAAAGCCTGGCCGAATTAATGACGTCTTCAGCTTCTGTTTTTGTTAAAAGTTATGGTCAGGGAAGCCTGGCTACAACATCGTTCCGTGGCGCTTCCGCCGCCCACACCCAGGTTTTGTGGAACGGGGTAAACATTAATTCGCCAATGCCGGGACAGACCGACTTTTCGCAAATCCCGGTTTATTTTGTCGATCGGGTTAAACTCTTTTATGGTGCTGGTTCGATTTCTCAAACCAATGGTGGCCTCGGTGGCAGCATCAGCCTCGACAACGAAATATCCTGGAATAATACTTTGGATGTTCAGCTTTTGCAGGAATTAGCAAGTTTTGAAACCTTCCGCACTTTTGCCACCGTCAGGCTTGGTAACAGCCGGTTTCAATCGTCAACACGAGTTTTATCAGCATCAGCAAAAAACGATTTTAAATTCCTCAATAATGCCGTTAACCGCGAAAATCCACCCATCGAAACAAGAAAAGATGCTTCTTTTAATCAAAAGGGATTTTTACAGGAATTTTCGCTCAAAACCGGAAATCATGGAATGCTCTCGGCCAGATTATGGGCGCAGGAAAACTTCCGTGAGATTCCTCCAAATATTATGGCAAATGCTCCCGAAGGCAACGAAAAACTTAACGAAAGCTTTGTGAGAGGTCTCCTCAGCTTCGACTATTTTAAAGGACCAGCCTCGCTCACTTTACAAACCGGCATTCTGCACAACCATCTCAATTATCAAAACAAAATTTCACTTACCGATGCCTCTAACAGTGTTGTTTCATTGGTAAATTCGGTGAAATACCAAAATCAGATTACCAATAATTTTGTGGTGAGTGCCGGCGCGAATTTCAACCATCATGAGGTTAATTCTGAAAATTATGAGGCAACAAAATTCAGAAATGAAGGCTCGGGTTATTTAGGCCTGAATTTTAGTTTTAAAAACAAATTGTACCTCAGTTTTATCGCAAGACAGGAAATTATTGATGGCAAAACAATGCCTTTTACTCCTTCGTTTGGTTTGAATTACAACTTAACCAAAAATGACGATCTGACTATAAAGTTCAATGTTGCAAAGAACTTTCATACACCAACGCTCAACGATTTATACTGGAACCCAGGAGGTAACGAAAATCTGCAAAATGAAACCGGCTATTCGGCCGAAAGTAGTTTTTCATTCAAAAAGCAATCAAAATCTGTAAAATTTGAAACGGGATTAACGGCGTTTTATTCCGATATTCAAAATTGGATCATGTGGCTGCCCGACAGCGTTTACAGCTATTGGAGCCCTTCAAACCTCAAAAATGTAATTTCGAAAGGCATCGAATTTGAAGTTAAATTAAGCGGAAAATCCGGAAAAGTCGATTGGACATGCGCTTTTGGTTACGCTTTTACCTCGGCTGTCAATAAAAAGGCGTTATCCGAAAACGACCTTTCGGTTGGCAAACAGCTCATTTATGTTCCACGCAACACCTTAAATAATACACTCCAATTGAACTATCGTAATTTTTCGCTGACCTACACTTTAAATTTCGCCGGAATCCGATACACAACTTCGGATAATTCGCGCTATTTGCCGGGTTATGTAGTTGATGAATTACGCTTTGCGAAAAGATTGAAGTTGGGGAAATCTCTTTTTGATTTACAGTTTTCGATAAACAACCTCACGGCCCAAAATTACCAGGTTATTGCCTGGCAGCCCATGCCCGGAAGGAATTACAGGTTCTCGGTAAGTTATAAATTCGGGAAATAGCAAAATGAACAGCTTCACTAAAAATAATACTGTTTCTAAATTTGTAAAACTTACCAATTCAGGTTTTCCAGGGATATTTTTTACATTGCTGTGTGCGATTTTTATGATCAGTTCGTGCGATAACAAAGATGATTTTGGGGAGATTAACACGCAAGGCTCGAAGTATAATGCCGGCGCAGGGGTTTTCATTTTAAACGAGGGTAATTTTGGACAGGGAAACGGCTCACTTTCATTTTTGCGGTTCGACAGCTCGAAAATCGAAAACGATATTTTCTTTCAAACCAACAATCGTCCACTGGGCGATGTTCCGTTTTCGATGAGCATCATCGGCGAAAATGCCTGGATTGCCGTTAATAATTCTGCTAAAATCGAAATCTTGGCATTAAAAGATTTATCTCAGGTGGCGACAATCGAAGGATTTTTATCGCCGAGATTTATTCTGGAAGTAGCTGAAAACAAGGCTTACGTAAGTGATTTGTATGGAGATGAAATTTCAGTTTTGGATACAAAAAATTATTCAATTTCCGGTAAAATCAGCTTAGGTTATTCCTCGGAGCAAATGGTTTTAGCCAACAACCTGGTTTTTGTTGCATTTTGGTCGAACTATGCATTTCCGGCTTTCGAAAATAACAAAGTCTTCATTATCAATCCTGCAAACGATCAGCTAACCGATTCGATCGAAGTTGGCAAAGAGCCCAATTCGATGGTTGTAGATAAAAATATGAAAGTTTGGGTTTTGTGTAGCGGCGGTTTTATGAATGAAGAAATCCCGACATTGCAGCAAATAAACCCTGAAACCCTCGAAGTTGAAGAGATTTTCGCATTCGGCAATATCCAAAGTTCGCCATCCTCACTTTGCATTAATGGAACGCTCGATACCCTGTTTTTTATCAGCAGCGGTATTTTCAGGATGTCGATCACTGAAAATAAAGTTCCCGAACAGCCTTTCATTCCGGAGCAGGAACACCTTTATTATCAAATTGCCGTCGATCCAAAAACTTCAGATATTTACGCTACCGATGCGATTGATTACCAGCAAAACGGATTGATTTTAAGGTACAAACCCGACGGAACATTCATCGATTTTCACCATGCCGGAATTATTCCGGGTCAGATGATTTTTCGCTAACATTCATTTTAAACATTTACGACACGCAGGTTTTAAGACAAAAGCAGGTTCATTTTAACGAATATTCTGGTTTCGTTTTATTTACCTTGAAAAATTTATTCTACTTTCGCGCCCTGTTTTTATTTTTTTGATAAAAATGTAAAAATCCTTGATAAAAAAATTGGTAATTAACTTTAATTTATTGAATTTAAACTATTTAAAATGAAAAGAAATTTGATTTTTGTTTTTAAGAACATGTTGGCCGTTGCATTGATTATGGTAATTTCGTTTAGTTGTAAACCGAAACAAAAAGAATTTAAAACCACCACAAGTGGTCTGAAATATATGTTTCACGTTGAAAATGAAGACTCTACCAAGGTAAATATGTATGATATCGTAACTGTTTACATGAATTATCGTACCCAGGACAGCATACTTTTTGAAGGCAAACAAAACAAAATTCCATTCCAGATTATTCCTCGTTTTGATGGAGACCTGATGGATGGAATTTTACTCATGCATAATGGCGACAGCGCTACTTTTGCAATGGAAACAAAAGTGTTTTTCGAAAAAATGATGGGATATCCCGAAGTTCCGGCAGAATTAGCTGCTTTTAACGAATTGTTCTTTGATATTAAAGTAATCGAAATTAAACCTGAAAATGAAATGCAAAAAGCCAGCAGACTTGCCATGGAAGAGCGTAAAAATGGTGAAGAATTAGAAATTACCAAGTATGTAACCGAAAACCAGATTACGGTTACCCCAACAGCCAGCGGACTTTATTATATCGTTGTTACCGAAGGAACGGGCGCTCAGGCAGTGGCCGGTAAAAAAGTAAAAGTTCATTATACAGGAACTTTTTTGAATGGTGAAAAATTTGACTCTTCTTACGACCGTAATGAACCGATCGAATTTTTACTTGGAAGAGGCCAGGTTATTCCAGGTTGGGATGAAGGTATTGCCATGATGAAAGTTGGCGGAAAAGCCCGTTTTGTCATCCCTTCAAAAATTGCTTACGGCGATCAGGACCGTGGCCCAATCAAAGCTTTTACTCCCCTTGCCTTTGAAGTAGAACTTGTTGATGTTGAAAAGTAACCGGTCGAAAACCAAAGTTAAAATGAGAAAGCAACACCTCAGTTTTGTCACGATGTTTTTAGTCGGCCTGTTTTTTATTTCAGCTTGTAACACTGGTAAATACCCGGGTTTCAAGACAACGAAAAATGGGCTGCCTTACAAATTTTATGTAAAAAATGATACAGGATTAGTTCCTGAAAATGGTAAGTTATTAGGTTTAAAAATGACTTATGGTACGGCTGACACGATTTTTTTTAATACAAGCGCAACTCAGGACGGACTGATAACACTCCCAATGAGTGAATCAGTTTATCCAGGCGATATTTTTGAAGGGCTTGCTTTAATGCATCTTGGCGACAGCGCTGCTTTTATGGTTAATGCCGACTCATTTTATCTTAAAACTGTGCAGGCTCAAGAAGTTCCTGATTTTGTAAAAGGGATTGGCGACCTTAAATTTAACATCAAACTTCACAAAATCCAGACTCAGGATGAAGCGATGCTCGAATACCAGGAAAAACTGGATGCGCTTCAAAAAGAGGAAGCTGATGTTTTGAATACCTATCTTACCAGCAATAACATCACCATAAAACCTACCGAAAGCGGACTTTACTTTGAGTCGGTTAAACCTGGTAGCGGGCCTTTGGCTAAAAATGGCGACCTGGTTAATGTGCATTTTGCCATCAAACTTTTAAACGGAACCGAAATATTTTCTTCAGAAGCGGCCGGCGATCCGGTGGTTTTTGAACTTGGACAACCTTTTGATACCGAAGGTATGAACCAGGCTTTGAGAATGATGAAAGCAGGTGGTTCGGCACATTTGATAATGCCTTCAAATCTGGCTTTTGGCGAAAAGGGCAGGGCCAATCTTATCCCACCTTTTACACCTTTGATTTGTGATGTCAAATTGATCAAAATTCAGGATAAAGCGCAGTACAATCAGAGTAAAAGTGGCGATGAGTCAGCCATAATCCGTGAATATGTTTCGGCAAACAACATCACCGTAAAACCAACTGCTTCAGGCCTGTATTATATCGAACAGGTTAAAGGAAGCGGCGCAAAAGCCAAAGCCGGCGACAAAGTAAAAGTATGGTACACAGGTAAATTGTTTGATGGAACCGTTTTCGACGCTTCCTCAAATCGTAACCAGGCTTTCGAATTTACTTTAGGGGAAGGACGTGTGATAAAAGGCTGGGACGAAGGAATTGCTATGATGAATGCAGGAGGAAAAGCCACTCTGATTATTCCTTCAAACCTTGCTTATGGCGATCGTGGTTCGGGACAAAGGATTCCACCATATTCTCCTTTGGTTTTTGAAGTTGAATTACAGGAAATCGTTACAAAATAATTTCTGAAAAACGCTTTGGTTAAGGCCGGCAGAAGATTCGTTCAGGATTTTCTTCTGGCCTTTTCCCATTTTACCGACTGACTGCCTTTGAGATATCGCGCAAAGCCAAGATAAATTGCTAAATTCATGATGAAAAAATAGTAAGGAATGAAAAGAAGTTTCATCTTGATTTTTTTGTTTTCGAAATACCATCCTGCCAAAGCAGCCACATAAAATATGATTTGTGCTAAGAAAAGCACCGGATAGATTGACGGGAAGACTGATAATCCTTCATGAATTGCCAGAATTCCGTTTAAAATAAATATTACCAGAAGGCCAAGCGGGGCAAGGGTCCAGCGCAAAACCCGGTGTGAAATATACTGGAACGAAAGCATCCGGTACTTAAAAAAGTTCAAAAGTTCCCTGAGCCTGACAATAGATTGAATGCCTCCGGCAGCAATTCTGATTTTTCGTTTTAGTTCTTCCTGAACATTTTCCGACGAATTTTCGATGGCGTAAGCCTCCGGATCGTACTGGATGGTGAAGCCCTGTTTGGCAATCCGCAACGAAATCACGAAGTCGTCGAGCAAAGTATCCGGTTCAACATGCTCGAAAAGCGCTGTGCGAACGGCAAATAATTCGCCGGCGGCGCCCACAACACTATAAAGCTCGGCATCCCACTTTTTTAGTTTCGATTCATATTTCCAGTAAATTCCCTCATTGCCGGCAGCATTGTCTGTTTCACTACTTGCAACCCGCTTTTCACCCGAAACACAACCAACTTTGGGATTACTGAACAGGTTAACAATCCTCCTGACCGACTCTTTTCCAAGCATGGTATTGGCGTCAGAAAAAATTACCACGGGGGTTTTTACAAACTGCATCCCGCGGTTCATTGCCGCTATTTTACCCGCCCGTTGGTCAACATGAAAAACTTCCACGCCTTCGTATTTCCGCAATAATTCAGGAGTGCCGTCATCTGAGCCATCAGTAACCCAGATTTGGTGTACTTTTTCTTTAGGATATTCGAGTGACCTCGAGTTTTTAACCTTTGCCTCAACATAATCCTTTTCGTTGTATGCTGTGCAAAACAAGGTTACTTCCGGCTCATAACCAGGATTTTCGTGAATTTGACTGCCCCGGACAAACAACCGTTTTATCCGGATTAACAAATAAAGTAAAATTCCATAGCCGAGATAAGTGTAAAAGATGATGAAGAGGAAGGTCCAGAAAATGATTTTTAAAGTGAGCATAGTCGGTTATTTTATTTGTTGAATTAAAGTAATCTCATCTTTTTAATTTCCTAATTTTGTTTGATACGCTTAAATTCAGTTCAATAGTAGCACGAATGTAATGCAAATCTATTTCTTCCTTGATATTTAACCGAAACTTTCAGTGAATTTGTTCCAATTACTATATTGATCCAAAATGGATTTCTTTTGAATCGTGGGGTTTCAAGTTGTTCATGATGGCAGTAAGAGGCAATACTTTTCATGCCGCTTGAATTATTAGCTATTTTTGTTTCCTGGAAAACTTTAATTTGTCCTGATTTCTGATGAGCCAAACGGTCACAAAAAAGAAACATATTCTGCATTTCCCAAAATGGTACCCTCATCCCGCGGATATCCAAAATGGTGTGTTTATTAAAAAGCATATCGGGGTTACAGCAGAAAAATTCAATAGCTCTGTGGTTTTTGCGACTTCTGCAAAGCAAAACAACAAATTTGAAGTTCAGAGCTCTTTTGCTGAAAGAGTTTTTACGGTAGAAGTTTTTTTCAGAGAATATAAATCAAAATCAGGATTAAAGCCTGCTGTTCACGCCTTCAGGTATTTGAAAGCGATGTGCAAAGGCATTAAACTGGCAAAGCTGCAATTTGGGAAACCGGCTATCGTTCATGCCCATGTTGTGCTCCGGGCAGCTTTATTAGCCTGGATTTTGGCATTTTATCATCATATTCCATTCATCATTACCGAACACTGGTCGGGCTTTATGAATGGGGATTTTCAGAGGAAAAATCTCATTTATCGGAAACTCGTCATTTTTTTAATGAGAAGAGCCGCCAAAATCGTTGTTGTTTCAAAAAGTCTAAAAGAAAGCCTGGTGAGGATTGGAATTGAAGACTCGAAAATTTCTATTATTCCAAATATTGTGGATGCTTTACCGCAGGCTGAAAACAGGCGATTTACTTCTTTTCCGTGCAGGATAATTTTTCTTTCGGTAGCTGATTTGGTTGACCGGATCAAGAATATTAGTGACATTATTAAAACCGTTGCCGAATTGCCGGAAAAAACTGATTTCGAATATTGGATTGTTGGGGATGGAGAGGATAAGGAAAAGCTGGTGCTTTTGGCCGAAAGCCTCGGACTTCTTAATAAAAAGGTGTTTTTTATGGGTCGAAAAAACAACGACGAAGTTTTAAAAATCATCAATGAAGTCGATTTTTTGGTATTAAATTCATTTACCGAAACATTTTCAGTTGTAACAGCGGAAGCACTTCTTGCCGGAAAGCCGGTAATTTCAACTCGTTGCGGAGGCCCTGAATTTTTTATAAACGAAACCAACGGAATCCTGATCGAGCCTGGAAACCGGGAAGTATTAAGCGCCGCAATCATCAGCATGATGAGTAATTACAAATCCTACAATCCGGAAATTTTAAAAAATCCGATCCGTGAAAAATTTGGCCGTGAGGCAGTTGGCAAAGAAATTTTAGCAATGTATGACGAAGTTTTCAACCGAAAATAGGGGAGGAGACCCAGGCAAAATCACGTTTGGCGTGATGAGCACCGGTTTGGTTTTTCAGGCCTGGCAAGGGGAATGTCTTCGTCAGCTCGCAAATAATGGCATGAAACCAGGTTTGTTGATTATTGATGATAACGACTTTCCAAAGAAATCTTTATGGCAAAAAACCGGAAATTATTTGAATAAAACCGGGCTTTATCATCTTTATAACCGATTATTTTTCAGGCCGGAAGCAAAGAAATTGACCGACTTAACTGAATATTTTAAAGGAGTCGAAGTTATCCGATGCAAAACCCGGAAAATCAAATTTTCGGAATACTTTTCTGACCAGGATATTTCACAAATCAAAAAGCATGAACTGAGTTTTATTTTACGATTTGGATTTAATATCATCCGTGGAGATATTTTAGATGCTGCAAAGTACGGCGTTTGGTCATTTCATCACGACGACGAACAAAAATATCGTGGAGGCCCGCCCGGTTTTTGGGAGATCATGAAAAATGATCCTGTTACCGGCGCGATCCTGCAACGCCTGACCAACAAACTCGACGGCGGGATTATTCTCAAAAAAGGATTTTTCAAAACCATCAATCATTCTTACTCCGCTCAAATTGATATTCTTTACTTCGAAACGGCATCTTTCCCTTTGCAGGTTTGCCGCGACATTTTAAATAACCGGGCATCTTACATTCAAAATCCTCAAAGTTTCACCGAAGCTCCGGTTTTCAAGGCTCCTTCCAATTTTTCGATGGTTGTTTTTTTATCACAACTCATTTACAACAAACTGCTTTTTCATCACAACGAAGTTTATCACCCTGAAGATTGGAACGTTGGTTTGTTAAAAAGTAAGGTAATAGAAGTTGTAAAAAATCCCGCTTTCGCAGAAATAAAATGGCTTCCCGATCCGCCAAAAGGCCATTATTATGCCGATCCTTTTGGATTTTTCAGGGATGGAAAATTCATCATCGTCTTCGAGAATTATGATTATCAAACCCGAAAAGGGATCATTTCACAGGTTGAATTTACCGATGGAAAATTCGGGAAAATTCAGCCGGCAATAATCGAAGAATTTCATCTTTCGTACCCTTTCATCTTTGAAAATGAAGGTCAGATTTTTTGCATACCCGAAACAGCAGCCATAAATCAGGTCAGACTTTATCAATTTGACAACAATTCCGGCCGGTTTGTTTTTAAGAAGATTTTGCTGGATGGCTTTCCTGCCGCCGATCCCACAATATTTCGATATGATGGTTTATGGTGGTTGTTTGCGACACATCAGGCCCAATCGAACAGCAGTTTGTATGCTTTTTATGCCAAAAATCCTGATGATGTCTTCGTTCCCCATCATAACAATCCTGTTAAAATTGACGTTCGGTCAGCCAGACCGGCGGGAACACCATTTTATGACGGGACAATTTTCATCAGACCGGCACAGGACTGCGCTGAAACTTACGGTGGAAGGGTTGTTTTAAACAAAATATCAGTCTTAAATCCTTTTGAATTTAAAGAAGAACCAGTTGGTTTTCTGCAACCGCCCAGAAACTCAAAATACAACCGGGGCTTGCATACTTTAGCCGGAATGGCAGATTTTACACTGATTGATGGAAAACGATTCAAATTCAATTACGATAATTTTAAATTTTTGATTGTGAAAAAGTTCGGTAGGTTTTTTGGCTTGAGGCAAAAACCATGAGGCTTCCTTAACAACTTTTGAAAATCAAACTTCGATAAAAATAATTCAGTTGCTGAAAAAAATACTTGGAACGGCAGGAGCAAGGCTCATTATCACTATCATCTCGTTTGCGGTGGTGATTATCAATGCCCAAAATTTGGGAGCTGCTGGCGTTGGCGAAATTACGCTTGTAGTTCTGGGTATCACTATAATTTTGCTCATCAGCAATGTAGTTGGGGGTGGAGCACTGGTTTACCTCATTCCCCGCTTCGACCTTTTTACGATTTTGGTTCCGGCGTATTTTTGGTCGTTTTTGTCGGCAATTATCGGCGCTTACACACTTTCATTTTTTGACCTGATTCCACGCATTTACACGCACCACGTACTTTTCCTGAGTTTATTCCAATCCCTGGCATCAACCAACTTAAACGTTTTGCTTGGAAAAGAAAAAATCAAGCAATTTAATTTTATCTCTGTTTTTCAGGTTATTGTTTTGATAGGATCACTCATTTTTTTCTTTTTCTATCTTAAGCAGGTCGAAGTGATTTCGTACATTTATGCGATGTACCTAGCCTATTTCTCATCATTTTTAATTTCTGCATTCGCAATACGAAAGTTTGTAAGTTTTAAGGGTTTTGAGCAATTTGATGAAGCCATCATCCAGATTTTCAAGTATGGAACTTATGTTCAGTTGGCCAATTTGATGCAACTGCTCAATTATCGCCTTGGATACTATATTATCGAACGTTTTTTGGGAAAGCCAAGCCTTGGAGTTTTTTCGGTTGGAAATCAGGTTTCTGAAGGGTTGTGGCTCATTGGGAAAAGTGTAGCTATGGTTCAATATTCGCGAATCTCCAATTCGACAGATGCCATTTTTGCCAAAAATATGACACTACGTTTTTTAAAATTCGTTTTCGTTATCACTCTCGGTCTCCTTGCGGTGCTCATTTTAATCCCTGATTCGTTTTTTGTTTTTGTTTTTACGAAAGATTTCTCAGGATTACACCGGATTATTCTGAGCCTGTCACCGGGTATTTTGGCAATGTCGGTTTCGATGATTCTGAGCCATTTCTTTTCGGGAACAGGCCGGCACTATCACAATACAATTTCATCAGGAATCGGTTTGGTGCTTACACTGATTTTTGGCTTCACCTTGATTCCGGAATTTGGGATTTTAGGTGCCGGAATCACGGCTTCAATTTCGTATTTTGCTTCAGCAGTTTATCAACTTATTGTTTTTGTGAAGATTACAAAAACTTCGGCAGGTAATTTCTTACTTTCAGGTGATGATTTTACTTTCATAAAAAATGAACTATCAGAAATGATAAAACGAAAAAATTAGGATTTTTGCTTTGCGCGAAGTTTTCGACAGATTATTAATTAATTCAAAATTATCATGAATACTAATTTGCAAACAATTCTTGGATCAGGCGGTGTAATTGGAATTCCGCTTGCGAAGGAGCTTTCAAAATTCACCAACAACATCCGCCTGGTAAGCCGGAATCCTAAAAAAGTCAATCCAGATGATGAACTTTTTGCCTGTGATCTCACCGATGCCATGCAGGTTGATAAAGCTGTTCAGGGTTCTGAAGTCGTTTACCTTACTGTTGGCTTCGAATATAAGCTGAAAGTATGGCAAGAAAAATGGCCAAAAGTGATGAGCAACGTGATCGGCGCCTGCAAAAAACAACATGCAAAGTTGGTCTTCTTCGACAATATTTACATGTACGATCCTGATTTTTTAAAAGGAATGACTGAAGAAACACCCATCAAACCTCCAAGTAAAAAGGGAGAAATCAGGGCTTTCATTTTAAATATGCTTTTGGAAGCTATGAAAACCGGTGAATTGACCGCATTAATTGCAAGGGCAGCCGATTTTATCGGACCTAAAAATTCCTTGTTATCGGAAATGGTCTATAAAGATTTAAAAAATGGCAAAAAAGCTACCTGGCTTGCTGATATATCTAAAATTCACAACTTTACGTTTACAAATGATGCTGCCCGCGCAACAGCACTTTTAGGAAATACTCCTGAGGCTTATGGCCAAACCTGGCATTTGCCAACCGATAGAACGCCTCTTACAGGAAAGGATTGGATTGAGATGTTTGCAAAGGAATTAAAAGTTGAGAGTAAAATCAGCGTGATGCCGGTTTGGATGTTGGGAATTTTGGGAATCTTCGTCCCCATTCTCAAGGAATTTAAAGAAATGGCGTATCAATATGATCGTGATTATTTATTTGATAGTTCAAAATTTGAAAAAAGGTTTGGATTTAAACCAGCAACACCGCAGGAAGCGGTAAGGCAAACGATTAAAATGCTTGATACGAAGAAATAAATATCAAAATTTCTGAATTTGAAATTTCGGATAGAAAACCGGAATCCTGCTTTGCTTTTGGAGCAGGTTATTTAGCGCTAAATCAAGAAGTTCTTGAGTTAAAATGAAAAATTTGCTATTTTTGGTTGAAATTTGGAAATCAAAAATAATGGCACCGACAATTTTTTTGGACATGAAAATCGTTCAAACCAATGGTGGATTTTTAAATAAAGGATTTTTTTCTTTCGAACATATTGATGGGTAAATATCAGACATCTTAAGATTTATGTTACATAAATTCAAGGCTTTGTGTATTACATTTACAGTATTAATTCTACTGTCCCAATTTTCTTACCCGGTTTTTTCACAAGGTTCTCACATCAGGTTTAAGCGTTTAACCATCAACGACGGACTTTCGCTCAGTTCGGTTTATTGCATTTTCCAGGATAGCAAAGGTTTTATGTGGTTTGGAACTGAGGATGGGTTAAATAAATATGATGGTAACAATTTCGTCATTTACAGGGCTGATCCAACCGGCAATAGCGGACTTTCCTACAAATGGACGGAAATTATTCTAGAGGATAGCCGCGGTAAACTCTGGCTGGGATCAAGGGGTGGATTATCTCAATTCGACCCTGAAACCGAAATATTTGGGCATTATTTTTTTGACCGGACAAATGTTCAGAGCTTGTCGAACGACACCATAACAACGATTTCAGAGGACGATACCGGAAATATCTGGGTTGGAACGGTCGCCGGATTAACCAGAATAACTATCGAAAATCAAGCAATTGAAAGGATTTCACTTTCGGGAAAAGCCGAAAAACCTGGGATATCCCCAAGAATTCATGTGTTGCTTCCGGGTAAAGATGGGTCGATGTGGATTGGATCAAGTTGGGGCTTGTTTTATTATGATCATAAAACTGGTTTGTGCCAGGAAATTCCGCTTTCACCTTCGAAAAGTATTCGTGTAAATGTGGCGTCTTTGCAAATCAGCAATGATGAAATCTGGGCAGGCACAAATATTGGGATTTTTAAGTACAGCACAATTGATAATTCATCTCAATATTTTTCAATCGAAACCGTGCAGGGCCAGATTCTTACTGACCTTCAGGTCGAAAAACTTCACATCGATAAAAACCAGGTGTTTTGGGCCGGAACTTCGCGTGGTTTATGCAGGTTTAATGAAGCAAAACAAACGTTTGAAATGATTAGCGATTCCTTCGACTCATCCAACAGTTTGTCGATTAATGCTGTAAAGCCACTTTACGAAGATAGCCAGGGAATTATCTGGTATGGAACTTTTGGTTCGGGCATTTATAAAATTGAACCAATAACTAACCAGATCAGTCATTATTCGTACAATTCTGCCGACCAGCAAAGCCTTTCCGAAAACTCCATTAACTGTATTTATGAAGATCGAGCCGGAGTAATCTGGCTTGGAACTTTTGGCGCAGGAATCAGCATTTATGATCCTTTGGCCCACAAATTCGATCTGATCAAACATGACCCATCAAATGCAAATAGTCTTTCGAGCAATTTCATCTGGTCAGTTTTTGAGTCAGGCGATGGAAATATTTGGATTGGTACCAACAACAAAGGATTGAACTGCTTTTCTCCAAAAACCAACACTTTCAAATTTTACGACCATAATGCTGATCCGGGTTCTGTGGCATCATCAACAGTTAGAAAAGTTTTTGAAGATAGCAAAGGGAATCTCTGGATCGGAACCGATGGGGGAGGGTTAGATTTATTTATTCCGAAAACAGGCACTTTTAAACATTTTACTGCTATTCCCGGTAACCCTGAAACATTATCGAACAACTCGGTAAGAGTGATTTTTGAAGATAAAAACGGGAATTTGTGGATTGGAACACGCGATGGTTTAAACAAATTTGAACCTTCAAAAAACAAATTCACCCGCTATAAACATGCTCCCGATAACCCCCGGAGTATCTCACATAATTTTATTTACTCTGGAATAATGCAGGATAAATCCGGTAATTTATGGATCGGAACTTATGGTGGTGGTTTGAATAAAATGGATGTTAAAAATGAGATATTTACCCGCTATCAGCAAAATCCAGCCAACAGCGAAAGTATTTCGGATAATATTGTCTTTTCGGTTTATGAAGATAACTCAGGGCTTTTGTGGATAGGAACAAACAACGGCTTGAATCGCTTTGACCCGGAAACCTCTGCTTTTCGCAAATTTGGGCTTAACGAAGGCCTTCCTAATGAGACAATTTACGGCATTTTACCCGAATCAGACGATGTAATCTGGTTAAGCACAAATCTTGGAATTTGCCGCTTTGATCTCCGTGATTATTCATGTAAAAATTTTGATGTTAATGATGGGCTTCAGAGCAATGAATTTAATGGTGGCGCATTTCACAAAGGCAAAAGTGGTAAGATGTATTTTGGTGGGGTGTATGGATTAAATATCGTGAATCCTGAAAGAATAAAACCATCTGCAAACCTTATGGAGGTGGTCTTTACAAAGTTTGATATTCTTGGAAAGCGGGTGTTGATAGCTCCGTCAGACCTGGTCGGAAATTCGCCTGAAATATCTCCCAAAGTCATCGAACAAAACGACAACTATTTTTTACCAAAAAGCATCTCTTTTACCAAGGAAATCAAATTATCCTACCAACAGCGATTTATCAGCATTGAGTTTGCAGCCCTGAATTGCCCTCCATCCGAAAACGTAAATTACTCCTACAAAATGGAGAATATGGATGAAAACTGGAATTTCTCAGGGACAAGAAACTATGTTACTTATGCCAATATGAAGCCTGGAAATTACATTTTTAAGGTTACAGCCCATAATGCCGACGGACAAGAAATTAAAACGCAGGCACAACTTGCCATAAACATTTCGCCCCCGATTTGGGAAACCTGGTGGTTTATCATTCTCGAAATGCTTGCCCTTACCGGGATTGCAATATTTATTTACGGCTACCTTTTAAAAATCAAAACCAATAAATTGTTAACCTCCCAAAACCTGAAAATACAATCGGCAAACCAAAAACTTGTCGAAAGTGAAGCAAAACTCAAAGAACTTAATAATACAAAGGATAAGTTTTTTTCGATAATAGCCCATGACCTGAAAAATCCGTTTACAAGTTTGTTATCAATCAGTGAGTTATTATCAACAAACTTCGATTCACTTGATGAAGAAGATAAAATTGCAGGAATTCAGGGTTTTCATAATTCGGCAAAGCGAATATACTCCCTCCTCGAAAATCTGCTGATCTGGTCGAGAGCTCAGACCGGACGCATCAAATATGCCCCTTCAAATTTTAATTTATCGCAGCTTGCAGCAGATAACATCAATCTATTTTTGTTGCCTGCCAGTGAAAAGGGAATTACACTGCACTTAAAGGTTGAAGGAGATATTTTTGCATGGGGAGACCCCGAAATGATGGACCTTGTTTTTAGAAACCTGTTGCATAATGCAATAAAATACAGTACTACCGGCAGTGATGTTACGATTGAGATTGTCAGGGAAAAATCAAAAATTAGGGTTACTGTCAAAGATCATGGGATAGGAATTCCTGCAAACCATTTGAACAGGCTTTTTAATCTTGCATCAAATTCTACAACAAATGGCACCTCCGGCGAAAAAGGTTCCGGTCTTGGGCTTATTGTCTGCAAAGAATTTGTCGAACGCCATGGCAGCCGCATCGAGGTGCAAAGTGAAGTTAACAAAGGCAGTGTTTTTAGTTTCTTCCTGAATAGCGGTAACCATTGAAAGATATTTGGGTAAGATTTTCCGGATGAATCACGATAATTCGATCACAATTACAAAATTTATTCTTCCAGAATGCAACCCAGCCTTTTGGCATTTTCACTAAATAATAAAATGGCGAATTGGAATAAATTTAGTGGAACTAATTTTTTTTAGTAATTAATTCTTATTTTCGCAACAATATGACAGCCTATGAAAATTCTTTTCAATAAAACTTTTCTCGATCACAATTTAGGTAGCATTTACGAAGGCGATTACAGACTTGATGGCTTTAAAACAATCCCTGATACCGAAGCCGACGGCGAACCGTTTCTGAGCCTTGTTCACTCGGACGAGTACATCGAAAATATAAAAAACGCCTGTTTTAATAAGGAGGTAATTGCAGAAGCAAAACTGACACCCGAAAGTTATCATGCTGCTTGTGTTGCTGTTGGATTAACCATTAAAGCCTCCCAGGAAATGGACTTTGCAGTTATCCGCCCTCCCGGGCATCATGCGTCAAGGGATAAAGCGTCGGGTTTTTGCCTTTTTAATAATATCGCAATTGCAGCTCAAAAGCTCGCAGATGAAGGTAAAAAAGTGTTTATTTTCGATATTGATGGACATCATGGCGATGGGACACAATGGATATTTTATCAGAGTAAACAAGTTTTTTATTGCTCCATTCACCAGCAAAATTCCTATCCTTACACAGGTACATTCCTCGAATTTGGTGCAGGAGAGGGGATAGGTTACACAGTGAATATCCCAATTCCTGAAAACAGTGGAGAAAAAGAATTTTTAAATGCAGTTCAGAAAGCAATAAATGCCGCCATCAAATTCCAGCCCGATGTTGTTGCAGTCTCTGCTGGTTTTGATGGCTATCGAAAAGACCGGCTACTCAACCTGAATTATTCATTACATGCCTTTTACGAATG
>CAJATL010000382.1 GCA_903944895.1 uncultured Bacteroidota bacterium | reverse complement strand
TTGCCCAACAAGCGATCCTTGTCGGTTGAAGGTCGTAAACGACCTCACATAAAAAGCCCTTCGTCTCATTTTTCCCAGGGCTGAAGCCCTGGGCTATTGATTCTTTTCCAAACCAAACAATGTTATTATTTCTTAACTTGACGGCAATGGGGCGTGGCCCCGGGTTGTGGTGTTTCATCCCTTCAGGCTAATAATGGTTTTTGTAAGGGATTTTATTCATCATTCCTGAGTTTTTTTGATGTGTATTTTCAATGGTTTTTATTGGGCAAACTAAAAGATGATTCATGCTGAAAGCCTGCTACATCAAAACCTGGTGCGTTGCCACAGGTAAAAACCTAACCGGATTTAGCAGTCTGAAGGACTGTAACATTCCCGATTTACAAATTCTCAGGAACTGGCACCTAAACTTCATTGTGTCTTTTTCATTTGAAAATAGTGCGATATAAATTTTAAAGTGGTCAGGAGCTTGAAATTCCCCTTTCACCTCCGATTTTGTCCGTTTCGGCAATTTTTTGCCTCAACATGTTTTGATCTAACCCCAATTTTGTTGGATAGTTGACAAAAAAAATCAAAAACATGAAAGCAAATCATTGGGGATTTTTCCTCGTATTACTGGCTGTTTTATCAGCCTGTGGAAATCATCAGGAGGCCACCGGAACAAAACCTGAAAACAAAATCATCAGGGTAAAAACCATCCAGGTTACAACTTCGTCAGACGAAAGCCTTTTAAGGTATAGCGGAAGTATTGAGCCATCAGTAACCATCCCGTTGTCGTTTCAGAACATGGGAACAGTAAAACATATTTATGTCGAAGAAGGGGATTTTGTTAAGAAGGGAACGCTTCTGGCCAGCCTGGATAATAAAGACATGACGAATATGCACCAGATTGCCCTCTCGAAATACCAGCAGGCCAAAGATGCCTGGGACCGGCTAAAACAGGTGTATGATGAGGGAAGTCTTACGGAGATAAAATGGGTCGAGATGGAAACCAACCTCGAACAGGCCAGATCAGCGCTTGAATTAGCAAAAAACAACCTCGAAAAATGCGATCTTTATTCGCCTGATGCAGGTGTTATCGGGAAAAGAAACATCGAACCCGGGCAATCTTCCATCGGAGGAATCAGCGCACCCATCGAACTGATAAAAATTCAGACAGTATTTGTAAAAATTTCTGTCCCCGAAAATGAAATCAGTAAAATCCGCAAGGGACAAACAGCAAGCTTTACGGTTGCTGCGGTCGACGGAAAACAGTTCTCCGGAACCATCACCAACATCAGTCCTTTGGCTGATGCGATTTCACGAACTTACAGTGCAAAAATTACGGTTAATAACACCAATCTCGAACTTAAACCGGGCATGGTTTGCGATGTGCAGCTCACGCTCAGTTCGGCGGGGAATAAAATGATCGTGCCTTTTCATGCAGTGAGCACTGATGCTGATGGAAAAACTTTTGTTTTTGTCGTGTTTTCCGATAAGAAAAGCGTTAGAAAACAGATCATCACTACCGGAAACTATCAGGGCACCGGAATTGAAGTAACGGGTGGTTTAAATCCTGGCGAAACCATCGTTGCCGAAGGAAAAGAAAAATTGACAGATAACAGTTTAATTTCTTTCTAATATGGCACGACACAAAGTGGATATTATCGCAGCCGCCATGCGGAACCGGAATATCGTCATCATTATTACCGTGGTTTTTATGATGATCGGCGTGGTAGCGCTGATGAAAATGCCAAGGAACGAATTTCCACAGTTTACCATCCGCCAGGGCGTTATCGTAGGAATTTATCCCGGGGCTACTTCCACCGAAGTTGAAGAACAACTCACGCGGGCGGTTGAAAACTACATTTTTGGCTATACCGAAATTAAGAAAGCCAAGACCTATTCGCACTCCAAAGAAGGCATCATGTACATTTTTGTCGAATTGAATGATAATGTAAAAAATGCAGATCAGTTCTGGTCGAAACTCAAACATGGCCTTGCCGAACTCAAAATGACCTTACCAATGGGCGTACTTGCCCTGGTTGCCAACGCTGATTTTGGTGATACCTCGGCGCTGCTCATCACGCTGTCATCCGACACCAGGAGTTACAAAGAGATGGAAGAGCAACTGAAAAAGCTCGAGGCCGAAACCCGGAAAATCCCGGCCACTTCAAAAATCAAGCATTTTGGCTTACAAAAAGAAAAAATATTTGTCAACGTCAGGCCTGAACTGCTCAACGAATACAACATAAAATCCATTTCGTTGCTCGGCTCTTACATGACCAACGGAATGATTAACTATGCCGGTGTTTTAAAGGACGGCGAAACCAATCTGGCCGTGCATCTTCCATCAAATTTTGAATCGGAAAAAGACCTGGCCGACCAGATCGTTTATTCCGATCCGCGCGGAAATATTGTCCGTCTTAAAAATATTGCCACCATTGAGCGCCGGTATGAGGATCCTGATAATTATATCCGCCAGAACGGCAAAAAAACCATCCTGCTTTCGCTCGAGATGCAGCCGGGAAATAATATTGTACAATATGGGAAAGATGTCGATCTGGCGATTGCCACATTTCAAAAAAGTTGTCCTGAAGACATAACCATTTCCAAAATTTCTGAATTACCAAAATATGTTGACGATTCGGTGAGCAATTTCATGAACGAATTTCTGATAGCGATCGTTGCGGTAATATTGGTCACCATGCTGTTGCTCCCAATGCGGGTAGCCGGTGTGGCAGGCATCACCGTGCCGATTTCGGTGCTCATCACGCTGGGTTTCCTGTACTTTTTCGGTGTTGAACTTCACACGGTTTCGCTGGCTTCATTAATCCTTGTGCTTGGGATGATTGTTGACAATTCGATCGTGGTGATTGATAACCATGTCGAAAAAATCGATCATGGAATTTCGCCCTGGCATGCAGCTATCGAGAGTGCGAAGGAACTTTTCGTTTCGATCCTCACGGCAACCCTGGCAATAATCGCAACCTACGTCCCCCTCGGATTAATGATCCCGGGCACGGCCGGCGAATTTCTCGAAACCATTCCGATTGTAGTCGCAACTGCACTTGTTGTTTCGATACTTGTGGCCACCCTGCTGGTTCCATTCCTCAACTTTGTTTTTATCAAAAAGGGATTAAAAACCACCAAAAAACCGGGGAAAGGCAAATCTTTCCTTGATTGGCTCCAGGGCTGGTTTGACAAATCGCTCGAAAAAACATTCAAACATCCTGCGTATGTTGTTGGTTCTGGTGTTGTACTCGTCGTGCTGGCGGGGATTCTGCTCAAAAACACCGACCAGCAATTGTTCCCCGAACTCGAACGTAATCAGTTCGCCATTGAGGTTTATCTCCCGACAGGTTCCTCCCTCGAAAGCACCGCAAAAGTGATGGACACCATGGAAACACTGATGCTTCAGGACAAACGTGTAACCAATGTTACCAGTTTTGTCGGCACCAGTTCACCGCGTTTCCAGGTGGCTTATGCACCCAATATGCCTTCTCCAAACTATGGGCAATTGCTCATCAACACCGTTTCGGATAAAGCCACCCGTGCCATTGTTGACGACTACAGTGAAAAATATGCCGATAAATTCGAAAACGCCCATATCAAGTTTAAAATTCTTGCCCTTCAGCTCAACAAGGCGCCTGTTGAGTTCAGGATTTCATCCGATTCGGTTGAAGACATCAGGACCGTTGAGGCACAGATCGACAGTATTCTGAAAAAGACCCAACATATTGCCTGGGCGCGCACCGACTGGGATCAGAAACTGCAATCGATCAAAGTAAACATCGACCGCGACAAAGCCAACCGGATGGGCTACTCGAAAGGATTGGTCGCAACCTCACTGATGGTTGGTATTGATGGTTTTCCGCTGACAACGATCTGGGAAAACGATTACCCCGTCGAAGTGCGGCTGACTGAAGAAGTTAGCGGCGGGAAAACGATCAAAACTGTCGAAGACCAGTTTATAACTTCGCCATATAGTTTTTCGGCAACACCTTTGCGCTCCTTTGCAACCTTATCGCCCGAATGGACAGAAGGAACAATTGTGCATCGTAACGGAATACCAACTTTAACCATTTTTATCGATAATGATAAGAATGGCGTAGCAGCAAAGATCTTTGATGAACTCAGGCTGCAGATCGAAAAATTAAAATTACCCGAGGGCACCTCAATAAGTTATGGTGGCGATTTTGAAGGCCAGGTTGAAGTATTTACCCCAATGACCATCGCGCTGGGCCTGAGTATCGTGCTTATTTTCTTCATTATTTTGTTTCAATTTAAGAAGGAGAAATTGTCACTCCTGATCATGTCAACTATGCTTTTAACACTTCCCGGGGCAGCTATTGGATTAAAACTGATGGGTTATCCTTTCAGCATCACTGCTTTTGTAGGAATTTCGAGCCTTTGCGGGATGGTGGTACGTAACGGAATCATCCTGATTGATTATGCCCGCGTCCTGCACGAAAATTCAAAAATGCCGGTTCTTGAAGCAGCCATCGCAGCAGGAAAGCGGAGGATGCGTCCGATATTCCTCACCTCTGCGGCAGCCTCTGTCGGCGTTATCCCGATGATTCTTAGCCGTTCGCCACTTTGGGGACCGCTGGGAACAGTAATTTGTTTTGGTTTGATTTTTTCGATGGTACTTACGCTTTACATCTTACCGGTTTTGTATTGGCTTGCTTACAGTGACCGCCCCAAAAAGCCAGGATTCTGGTCGGTTCCCGGAAAACGGTTTGCGCTCTGGTTTGTTTTCGGTGCCATTTTGCTCAGTTCGATCCCATCCCGAACAGCCGCACAATCGCTCAGCCTCGATTCGTGTAAATCGCTTGCCATCGTGAACAACTATAAAATCAAGACTGCCGCAAGTGAGGTTTTTCAATCCGAGCAGCTCAGGAAGGGCGCTCACACCAATTATTTTCCAAAGGTGAGTGCCGGAATCAGTGCTGTTAAGATGAATGATTATCTGATCAAGACTTCTACACCAGAAATGAATTTACCTGTTTATGACGGCAATCCGGCAAATATCGAACTTGCTACCCAGTTTGCCTACGTTCCTCCAATCGATTTAAACCTGCTCGATTACATGAACATCGGTTTTGTGATGGCAGCGCAGCCGGTTTATTCGGGTGGGCGGATTATTAACGGGAACAAGCTGGCAAATGCCGGGTACGAAATCAGCCAGGAGAAAGAGGCCATGACGGTGACCGATGTGCTCGTAAAAACCGACGAGCTTTACTGGACTGTAATTACGCTTAAAGATAAGCTAAAAACTTTGGATAGTTACCGGCAGATGCTCGACACCCTCAACCGGGATGTTACTTCCGCGGCAAAAGCCGGACTGGTGCAGCGCAGCGACCTTCTGAAAATCCAGCTCAAACAAAACGAACTGGAAGTAAACAGGCTAAAACTCACCAACGCGATTACGCTCTGCAAAAAGGCTCTTTGCCAGCATATCGGAATAAGTTACGACAGCAGCCTGGTTTTAAACAGTCCGTTGCCGGAAGCAGCTATTCCTGAAATGTACCTGCAGGATCCCGGAACAGCAGTAACCAACCGGAACGAATACAAAATACTCGAAAAAGCCATTTATGCTGAGGAGTTACAGAAAAAGATGCTTGTCGGAGAAAACCTGCCGCAGGTTTCGGTTGGCGTTGCCGGCCTTTACACCGATATGATGGAAAACACACAGGCCAATGCCCTCGCATTTGCAACCTTAAGTATTCCTGTTTCCGGCTGGTGGGAAGGAAGTCATAAAATAAAACAAAGCAAGGCCAAAATCGAAAGCGCCCAATATAAACTTGCCGAAACATCCGAACTGATGGCGCTGCAAATCGAGCAGGCCAAAAACGAACTCGACGAAACCTTTTTCCAGATTGGTTCATCTCAAAAATCAGTCGATCAGGCCAAGGAAAACCTGAAGGTCACCAATTCCAATTACAAGGCAGGCGTTTCCGGAATGTCAGATTTGCTCGAAGCTCAGGCTGCTTATCAGGAGGCTGTTAACAACATAACCGAAGCGCAATGCAATTACCAGATTAAGCAGGCGAAGTACTTGCTGACCATCAACAAATACGAATAGGCAAAGCGCAAAATTTGAAACCCTGCCAGTTTCTGTGGATGCTGGCAGGGTTTTTTATTTTCGTTAAATAGATTTGGTGAAAAGGTTTTAGCAGATGCTTTTAAAAAAAACCGATGTGGCTGCGCTCAATGCCCCAAATAATCAAATAGAAAAATAATCAAATAAGATTAGTCCTTGAGGCAGCGGACAGAGAACCCGCTTGACTGATAGTAGTAGCTGCGGCCCATTCTACCATAGATGCTGTTCACGGTCCGGTGCCAGGCCCGGTCGTCCGATGAATACTCGGTAGAAGACCACCAGCTGCCGTAGGAACCCAGACCGCCGAATGAGCCACCGTAGTAGTAGCCGCCCGGAAGCGCCGAAAACCCTGTTTCATTGGTTGCTCCTTCATTTGGGCTTAGCCAATGGGCAGTTCCTTTTTCTTTAAGCATACCACCGGCAACATCTTCACCTACCAAATAGGTTGTAAGCGTTGTCCATTCGGCATTAGAGGCTACATGCCAGCCGTTGGGCGCTATATCTCGGCTGTCGGCTACAGCATACCAATTATAAAGTTTCCCATAAACACTGCTGTTGCTTGCTGTATTTTCGTAATCGCAATATGCGCCTGTTGATAAATGGTACCATTCGTCACCGTCAGTAACATTAGGTATTGAATCGCCGTTGCGGTATTTGGTCACTTTTAGGTTTTCGGCCATCCATGTTTGGGTTCCTATCGTTACCGTGTGGTAAACATTGCCGTCAATGTCGGTAACTGTGCCTGTTTCAATTGGGCTGTTGGGATCATCTTTCTTACACCCGTTGGTAAGAATCAATAAAAATCCCATTGCAAATAATTGGTAAAATAAGATGGGGTTTTTCTTTTTCATAGAAATAATCTTTAGGTTACCATTTTGTTTTTGTTTCGTCATTTTTCTACCTTCTTAAACACCAGCGCCGTCATGTTTGGAACATAAACTTTCAAAAAATGCCTCCCATCGGTTTCGTTGTACAGTGCGGTCCTGGCGGTTATTCATTTGATTTCTGACATTCTAAAAATGAGTGTCATGTGTTATCAATCCTCATTTAAAAAATCAATGAGGTTTTTGTGGATGATACCATGGCTATTATTGGGCCAGAATTCATCCAGGGTAAGAACAAACTTCGGGAAATTGTCATTTATTTGCTTCAGATTTCCAAATTCACGCTCAATGGTTTTTTCTTCTTTCAACAGGTAAGCCACCTGAAAATAGATTTTTTCTTCCTGCTTTTCGGCCACAAAATCAATTTCGTAAGCACCCAATTGCCCAAAAAAGACTGAATAGCCACGACGCAAAAGTTCCAGATAAACGATGTTTTCGAGGATACCTGAAATGTCGGCGTCTGAATATCCCGTTATCCCAAATCTTAGGCCAACATCTGCCGGGTAATACTTTTCGGAATACTCGAGCAGCTTTTTGCCTTTCAGGTCATACCGTCTTACTTTATGTATCAAAAAAGCTTGTGATAGAAAGTGAAGATAATTTTGTACCGTTTCGACAGAAATACTTGTCCGCTGTGATTTCAGATAATCGGCAATATTTTTCGCAGAAACAATGTTTCCGCAGTTGCTGAAAATAAAGCGTGTGATTCTTTCAAGCTGCTCTACATCCCTGATTTTGTTTCGTGCCACTACATCCTTTAATAATGCAGTATTAAAAATAGCATTCAGGTAGGGGAAAACAGCATCATCTGTGAAAGGCAAAGCATGAATTCCCGGAAGCCCTCCATAACGAAGAAAGTATTTAAACGAATCATTAACTGTTTCGTTTTGATATTGTTGAGTTCTGAGAAGCCTGAATTCTTTAAAGGAAAAAGGATACACTACAAATTCGATGTACCGTCCTGCCAGCAAGGTTGAGAGTTCGGTTGAGAGCATCCGTGCATTAGAACCTGTGATGGTAATATCATAACCTCCTTCCGAAAAAAACGAATTGATTGCTTTTTCCCATTGGTCAATCTCCTGTATCTCATCAATCAGCAGGTATTTTGTTCCGGTTTGTTGTGAAATGGTTTGTTTGATATACTTGTAAAGGTCTTGATAGTCGCGGATAAAATCGTATTCTAAAGATTCTTTGTTGAGCAGTAAAATATTTTGTTCCGGAACTTCCGATTGAAGCAGATAATCCCGGAATTGCATGAGCAAAGTACTTTTTCCCGCCCTTCGCATTCCGGAAAGGATTTTAATTACAGGTTTTCCGGTGTAGATTTTAATTCTATCGAGATAGCTTGTTCGTGTTATCATGTTCAGTTATGATTGAAAATTGCATCAAAAGTAACAATATGTTCAGTTATAACCAAACATATTTGTAAAATAATGAAAATCTTCCATTATAGCTGAACTCCTTATGCATAATGTTTTTGGACTAAAAATCTGATTGAACAAGGGTTTGAAAACCTTACCCGCCATTTCTTAAACACCAGCGCCGTGCGGTTTGGAACATAATCTTCCAGCAGAAAACATTTTAAAAAAATTCTATGGGACTGCGCCCCATAACCCCTTAAATAGTCAAATTGTAAAATAGTCTAATCCTTGACGCAGCGGACAGAGAACCCGAATGACAGACTGCTTAGGTACCGATGCACTTCATCATAGCTTTCGTGCATACCCCTGCCCCAGGCATTTGATGAGAGAGCGGTACAAGACCACCAGTTACCGCTGGAACCCAGACTGACGAATGAGCCACCGAGGTAGAGGCCGCCCGGTAGCGCCGAAAACCCGGTTTCATTGGTTGCCCCATAATTAGGGCTTTGCCAATGGGCAGTTCCTTTTTCTTTAAGTTTACCACCTGCAACAATTCCGCCTCCCAAAAAGGTTGTAAGCGTTGTCCATTCGGCATCAGAGGCAACATGCCAGCCGGTTGGGGCAATATTTCGGATGTCGGCTACAGCATACCAATTATAGAGTTTCCCATAAATGGTGCTGTTGCTTGTTGAATTTCCGTAATCGCAATATGCGCTAGTTGATAAATTTAACCATTCAGTTCTGTCGGTAACATAGGGTATTGTATCGCCGTTGCGGTATCTGGTTACTTTCATGTTTTCGGCCATCCAGGTTTGGGTGCCTATTTTTATAGTGCGGTAAACATTGCCATCAATGTCTGTCGTGGTTTCATAACTTAAATCAGGATTAAACTGAATATTTTTATCATCATCTTTCTTACATCCGTTGGTAAGAATCAATAAAAACCCAATTGCTAATAATGAGTAAATCAGGCTTGAGGTTTTCATTTCATGAAATTAATTTTTAGGATACTATGTTGATTTTTTGTCGTTGTTTCTTTCTTTTTTCAAATTCTAACAGATTGCGCTGGTGTATGTTATCAGTGTTCAATTATTGGAAAATCGGAAAAGTCGCTGACGTATTTTGTGAAATCATTTTCGGAACAGATGATTTTGCCGTCAATAAATGAAAAATAGAGGTTTAAATTCCCGTCGTGTTCGGGGCCGGTTTTACCGGTTTCAAAGAGGTCGAGCATGTAATCCGGGCGAATGATAACCGGCTTTGACCATGTGTTTTCCAAACGAAGAATAAAAACATAGTGAATAAGGATGTTTGAAATATTTCGTAATTGCTTTAATGGAATCATAAATTGCCCACTGTAACTGGTTTGTCGTTCGGTTTTTGAAGAGGTTTTAACCTGAATTTTTCGCAATGTTCCATCGTCGTCTTTTACAACAAAAATATCGTCGCCAACATCTACTTCAGGGGTTGCAACATTCCAGCCCCACATCAAAAATTCAGACATTACAGCTAAATGCCCTGCTTTGCCGATGTATTGATTGAATTTTTTAGTCATATTTTACGGTATGAAGCGTCTTTCCGGTCAGGGTGTCAATGAAAATGATATCATTAAATATTTTAATGTCATTCTGGTTTTCAAGACCCAACAGGATAGGGAAAATATAATTTTCGAGTTTGCCCTGAAATAATTCAAAGTCGCTTTTGGTATCATACGCAACAAAAATGTTATTTGTCGGATGGGATTTTGGAACTATTTGTTTGATGTAATTCCTGATGGTTGGCGAAATGCTGAAAGTGTAGCCATCCATTTGCTTGTTTACGTTTATTTTAATTGTATCCATGGTCTTTTTTTGTTTTTACAAATTTGCAAAACATTTAATTTGCAATCAAATTTGCTCCTACATCTTCTTAAACACCAGCGCCGTCAGGTTTGGGACATAAACTTTCAGCAGAAAATATTTAAAAAAAATTCAATGAGGCTGTGCCCAATGCCGACTTAAACAGTCAAATAGTCTAATCCCTGACGCAGCGGACAGAGAGCCCGCGCGACGGATTGTTGTAGTAGCGGGTCACTCCACCGCTATAGTAGAGCATGCCCCGGTACCACACACTAGATGAGTACTCGGTAGAGGTCCACCAGAAACCGCCGTAACCCAGATGGAGGAATATGCCACCTCCGTAGCCGCCGCCCGGAAGCGCCGAAAACCCGGTTTCATTGGTTGCCCCATAATTTGGGCTTAGCCAATGGGCAGTTCCTTTTTCTTTAAGCTTACCACCGGCAACATCTTCACCTCCCAAAAAGGTTGTAAGCATTGTCCATTCGGCATCAGAGGCAACATGCCAGCCGGTTGGGGCAATATTTCGGCTGTCGGATACGGTATGCCAATTATAAAGTTTTCCGTAAACTGTGCTGTTGCTTGCTGTATTTTCGTAATCGCAATATGCGCCTGTTGTTAAATTGGACCATTCATTGTGGTCGGTAACATTGGGTATGGCATCGCCGTTGCGGTATTTGGTTACTTTCAGGTTTTCGGCCATCCAGGTTTGTGTTCCTATCGTTACCATGTGGTAAACATTGCCGTCAATGTCGGTAACAGTTGATTTGTCATCATCTTTCTTACACCCGTTGGTAAGAATTAATAAAAACCCCATCGCTAATAATGGGTAAATCAGGCTTGAGGTTTTCATTTTCATTGAATTAATTTTCAGGCAACTATTGGTTTTTGTTTCGTCATTTTTCTACCTTCTTAAACACCAGCGCTGTCCGGTTTGGAACATAAACTTTCAGGAAATGCCTACCATCAATTTCATTGTAAAGTGTGGTGTAGGTTATCGAATCGTCAACACGGTTAAGGCCGCCAAAAGCGGGTGAGTCGGAGTTGAGGATGAGTTTGTAATCGCCAAAATCCGGGACAAAAAATTCGTAATCGGGCAGGGATTGGTTGATGTGGAAATTGAATACAAACACCAAACCGGCCTTTTCGTAAACGATGGTTTTGTTCCAGTCGTCGGATTTTACCAGATCACCGTAACCGGCGCTTAAAACCTTGTTATCGCTGATCAGTTTGATCATGGCTTTGTCGAACTCAGCCAAAAACTGGTACTTCAAATCGTGGCTATCGCGCAACGACCACTGACGGCGGGCATAATGGTAGCTCCAGCCATTTCCTTCGCGCGGGAAATCGATCCATTCGGGGTGGCCAAATTCGTTACCTATAAAATTGAGATAAGCTTGTCCGCCCAAGGTACTCGTGATCAGCCGGATCATTTTATGCAAAGCCATACCACGTTCGATCACCAGATCGGGATCGTGTTTGTGCATGTGGAAGTACATTTCTTTGTCCATGAGCCAGAAGGCGAGGGTTTTGTCGCCAACCAAAGCCTGGTCGTGCGATTCGGCATAGCCGATGGTTCCAACATCGGGGCGGCGGTCGTTGAGCGTAAACCAGATTTCGTCCATGTTCCAGTCTTCGTCTTTTTTCTCTTTGAGCGTCCTGATCCAGAAATCGGGAAGGCCCATCGCCAGGCGGTAATCAAAACCAATCCCGCCTTCATCAATCGGACGACAGAGGCCGGGCATCCCGCTTACATCTTCGGCAATCGAAATGGTGTCTTTCTTCACTTTATGAATTAATGTATTTGCCAGTTGCAGGTAGGTGATGGCATCCCATTCAACGCCATCGGTAAAATATTTATCGCGGCTGTCGAAGGCCGTCATGCCGTGATGGAAATACATCATTGAGGTAACGCCATCGAAACGGAAGCCATCAAAATGAAATTCTTCGAGCCAATATTTTACGTTGGAAAGCAAAAACTGAAGCACCTCGGTTTTGCCGTAATCGAACAATTTCGAATCCCAGGCGGGATGGTCGCCGCGTTCGCCGGGATGAAAATATTGATGGTCGCTGCCATCGAATTCGTTGAGGCCTTCGTGGATATTTTTTACCGTGTGCGAATGAACGATGTCCATAATAACGGCAATGCCCATGCTGTGCGCTGTTTTGATGAGATATTTGAGTTCTTCAGGAGTGCCGAAACGGCTTGAAGCTGCAAAGAAATTTGAAACATGGTAGCCAAATGAACCGTAATACGGATGCTCGGCAATGGCCATCACCTGGATGGCGTTGTAACCCCCTTCTTTGATGCGGGGTAGCGTATAATCGGCAAATTCGTTGTAAGTGCCCACGCCGTATTTTTCCTGGGCCATCCCCACATGACATTCGTAAATGAGCAGATCTTCCATCTTGCCCGTTACAAAATTGTCGCCTTTCCACGAAAATGGTGTTTCGGGCATCCACAACTGGGCGGTAAAATCTTTGGTGTTGTCGTTTTGAACAACGCGTGTGATGTACGCCGGAATGCGCTCTTTCCAGCCATTGGCTGCATGAACGAGTACTTTGAGCAAACTGCCGTGTTTAAATGAACCCGAATAGGTTTTTTCGTCTAAAAACAGTTCCCAGATACCATATTCGTTTTTTGATAAAGGATGCGAATTGCGGTTCCAGCTATTGAAATCGCCGAAAAGGAAAAGTTCATAGGCGGCTGGTGCCCACTCCCGGTAGAACCAACCACCGGCTTTTTTGTCGTAATGAATCCCAAAATATTTGTAGGCATCTGCAAATTTTAAGATGCTGCCAAAACTTTCTTCGATATTTTTTAAACGGTCGTTGTAGCGTTGCAAGCGGTTGTTGATTTCTTCTTCAACCGGAACCAGCCACTCATCACTTTCGACAAGGGCAAGGCGTTTTTTTGGACTTTTTTTGGAAGTAGCCATTTTATATTTTTTTTAAAATTTAAATTTTTCAGATGTTAACGAAAACACGCTTCTCGTGTTATTGTAAAAGTTCAAAGATAATACACTTTTGAAATATCCAAAGGATAAGGCGGAAGTCGCCGGTTGACAATTACAATCTTCAAATCACAAATCACAAAAGCAAAGCGAGGAGCGCAAAGCGCAGAGCGAAAGAATCCAGAACAAATGACCTAAAATCCCAAATCTGAAATCTAAAATCCCAAATCCTCCAACTTAAACCCATTATAAATTTCGGTTAGCCCTGAAATTCCTCAGCCATAAAAACAAATATTTTGTTCCTTTGCTGGTTCATAAAAATGCTTGGTTTCAAAATTTAAAAATCTGATAATATGACATTTATCATCACCGGCGCAAACCTGACTATCGAAGACGTGGTTAATGTGGCACGCCACCGCCAAAAAGTTGAACTTCATCCCGAAGCATTGCAGCGGATCATAAAATGCCGCGCCATGCTCGAAAGGAAAATTATTGCCAAAGAAATAATGTACGGCGTAAATACCGGTATTGGCGAGTTTTCGGAAATGGTGCTCAACGATGAACAGGTTAAAGAGTTTCAGAAATACCTGGTTTACAACCATGCAGCCGGTATTGGCGATCCCATGCCCGAAGAATATGTGCGTGGTGCGATGTTGGGAAGAATAAATGTTCATGCTCACGGCAACTCGGGAATCCGTCCCGAAATTACGCAAACGCTCGTCGAAATGCTCAACAAAGGCGTTACGCCCTGGGTTTGTCAGAAAGGTTCGGTTGGCGCCTGCGGCGACCTTGCCCCAATGTCGCAGATTGCTTTGCTGATGATGGGAGAGGGCAGAGCTTATTATCAGGGTAACCTTTACGAAGGAAAAGAAGCCCTCGATCTTGCCGGTATTCCAATTCCAGGTCTAAAAGCCCGCGATGGTCTGGGAACCATCAACGGCTCAAATGTACTCACAGCCATGAGTGCAATTTTCCTGGTTGACGCCAACAACTGGCTCAAGCAGGCCGAAATCGCCTGCGCCATGTCGCTCGAAGCGCTTAAAGCCAACATGAAACCTTATACCCCAAAATTGCATGAAGTGAGAGGATTTAAAGGCGCTGTAAGGAGCGCAGCCGCCATCCTGAAAATGGTTGACGGTGGCGACCTGAACGAAGGACGTGTAAAATGCAAGGTTCAGGATGCTTACTCGATGCGTTCAACGCCCCAGGTTATCGGTGCTGCGCATGACGCGATGGCCTATGCCCGTTCACAGGTCGAAATCGAATTAAATGGTGTGGGCGATAATCCCATCTTTTTTCCGGATGAAAATATCCAGCTTTCGGGTGCCAACTTCCAGGGATCACCGGTTTCGCTGCCGATGGATATGGCCGGAATTGCTGTCACCATGGTAAGTGTTCTTTCCGAAAGACGCATGAACCGCCTCAATAACCCGGCTTTGAGTGTTGGGTTGCCTGCTTTCCTGACCAAAGGCGCAGGTATGTTTTCGGGTTTGATGCTCAGCCAGTACACCGCCGACATGCAGATTGTAGAGCAACGCATCCTTAGCGCACCTGCCTCCATACAATCAATTCCGGCTGCTGCCGACCAGGAAGATTTTGTTTCGATGGGGATGAATACTGCCATCAAGAATTTCCAGATCCTGGATAACGCTTATGGAATTTTAGGTATCGAGATGATGGCTGCCGCACAGGCACTCGATTTCAGGGAATATCAATTTGGAAAAGGGACTCAGAAAGCAAAAGAAACCATCCGTAAATATGTGGCATTTCTGGATGTGGACCGTCCGTTGTACGACGATCATAACAAAATGAAAGCACTGGTAAAATCGTGTGAAGTGTTGCATGAAGTCGAAAAGGTAGTTGGATCATTGGAATAGCAGATTTTTTAAAAAGCAAACATAAAACAAACATTATGAGAGACGGAGAAAAAGAAGACCTCATCAGGTTAACCGTGGCCCCATACATCCAAAAAGCTACGGCGTTAATAGGCGTGCCGCGAAAAGTTGGCGGCAACCAGTTCAGGCACATGATGGCTACTTTTGCCATTTTGCTGGATTATCACTACACCGGACATGTCTTGCTGAAAGCATCACTCATTCACGATCTTTTCGAAGATGTTCCTGAAACCAACAGGGATTCAATTGCCCGTGTTGACCACGACGGACACAAGGTTGTAATCCTTGTTGATGAAGTTACCCGCCGTACTGATGAAACCAAGATTGCTTATCTGGAAAAAATCCTGAAATATGGTTCACAGGATGCCAAAATCCTCAAAGTTGCCGACCGCATCAGCAACCTCACCGACCTTCATCTGGATGTGATCATTCACAATAAAATGGCCAGTTATCTCGACCAAAGCATGGAATATATTTATCCGATGGCCGAAGAGGTAAATCATCTGATGGCTATCGAAATCAAAGACCTTGTGGATCGGCGGAGGATGTATCTGGAATCGTGGGAACAATAGGGGGAAGTCGGCAGTCGGCGGTTGGCAGTTGGCAGTGGCCAGTTGGGAGTTGCCAGTCGGCAGTCGGCAGTCGGCAGTGGCTTTTACACTTTGCGCTCCGCGCTCCGCGCTCTGCAAAAAAACAACAAACAACATATTTTTTTACTAGTTAATGGAAGAACAATCTGACAATACTTTTCAAAAGCCTGCACCTCCAAAGAGGCCGCAATTACTCACTGTGCTGTGCATCCTGAGTTTTATCGGAAGCAGCATGAGCGGTTTTTCGTTTTTTATGGTCTATTCGGCTTATGACGAAGTGCTGCCACAACTGCAGGATTACGCAGGAAAATTCCCCGGCATGGAGTATATTCTCAGTGCTCCGAAAGGGTTTTTTCTCACTGGCTTTATTCTGTACACCTTCTCCTTTTTTGGTGCTAACCTGATGTGGCGCCTCAAAAAGGTCGGTTTTCATTTTTATGCTGCCGCCCAGATTGCCCTTGTGCTTTTGCCTATGATTTACATCAAGGGCTTCCCACTTCCGGTAATTGATGGCCTGGTTTCAGCGCTGTTTATCGTGCTATATTTCAAACACTACAAAATTTTTGTGTGATAAATAAAGTTTAGGATTTAGCGCTATTAAACGTTTTATTAAATTGATGAAATATGGAAAACCAGGATCCACTTGTAAACCCTACTCAGCAGGAATTGCCGGCATTGGCGGCAATGCGTAAAAAACCCGTTGGTTTTACTGTGTTGCTTATTTTCGCTTCGGTTTTTAATGGTTTGTTGCTGGTACTGATGCTGGCTGGTCTTTTTTATCATGATGTGGTTTTGAATATCCTTCAACAATATTACCCCCAGGTTTACATTTCACCAACTATTTCGTTCATGCTTACCCTTGCCGGAGCGCTGATTTTTGGCGTTGCTGTTTTCGGACTTATCCTGCTGTGGCAATATAAAAGAAGGGGTATTTATTTTTATATTCCGGCCCAGATAATCATGCTCATGGTTCTTATTCTGGTTTTGAAATCGTACGATTACACGAATATTGGAATTGCCGTTGTGGTGATGATTATTTTTGGTTTGTACGCCAGAGACATGAACCCAGGAAAAAATACCTTAAAATCAATTTCATCTTAAGATGCTTTCCAGCGAAAAAATTGGTTTTTCGTACCTTCCTTTTCAATTAAAGGAAGCCTATTTCGATCATCATAGCTATCTTCACGGCATCAGCCACACCTATCGGGTGATGTATCATGTGCTGAATATTGGCCGGCTGGCTGGTTTGAATCACGAAATTAAACTGGCTTTTTGTGCAGCTTTTATCCATGATATGGCGCGCAAACACGATGGTTATTGCATCGATCATGGCGTTTGGGCAACAAAAAGTAAATTCCCGCTTTTCATGAAACTCTTTATCGAAACAGGCGTAAATACCGAAGGTTTACGAGCCATTAAACTTGCGGTTGCCAATCATTCTATCAGGCATGAAATCAGGAAAGACCATCCATTTTCGACAATTGTTGCCCTGCTCAAAGATGCCGATGCACTCGACCGGATCAGGATTGGCGAAAATAACCTGAAACCCGAATATCTCCGGTTCCCCGTAAGCCTCACCCTCATTGATTTTTCAAAGGAATTGTATCATTGCACCAAAGCCGAAACTCCGGTTAGTTTTGATGAAATGATCGAAATTGGAAAAGGCATTGGGACCGTCTGATCAAAATTGAAGTATCGATACCAAAAGTAAAGGAGATGAAAAGGTTTATTGTTTCATAAACTTTTTCGTCTCTATTCCTGAGTTTGTCAATATTTCCATCAGGTAAAAACCTTCCGGGAGTTTACTGACATCAATACTAAACTTTTCCTGATTGCTGAACTTAAAATATTGGCGTTCCTTTCCCTGAATATCTATAATCCAGATACTGGTTTCACCAGGTTGGAAATTGGCATTGGAAACTGTAATTTTATGATGAGCCGGATTTGGATAAATGCTAAATTTCGATTGTTTGGTGAAAATTTCATTTACCGCAACAATCCCTCCATTGGTGGTTTTTAATATGGTTCCATTTGATCCAACAACACAACCTTCGTCAGGGTCACTAAAATAGACAGCATATAAATCATAATTTGTTCCGCTGGTTAAAATAGTCCAGTTGGTGCCACCATCTGTGGTTTTCAGGATTGTACCTTTGTCCCCTGCAACATATCCGTTATTGATGTCAGTAAAATAAACCGATTCCAGCCAGTTGGTTGTCCCGGATGATTGTGCCGTCCAGGTATTACCGCCATTGGAAGTTTTTAGGATGGTACCACCAAATCCTACCACAAAACCTGTTTCGGCATTCACAAAATATACCGACCATAAATCGTAGGCTGTTCCGCTTGCCTGTGATGACCATGTTGTTCCGCCGTTGGTGGTTTTTAAAATATGTCCGCCAGAGCCAGCTAAATAACCTGTGGAGGAGTTTATAAAAAAAACAGCATTAAAATTTACGTCGGTACCTGTCGAAACTCCAGTCCAACTTTCGCCGGCATTCGATGTTTTTCTTACGGTTCCAAGCTCACCCGCTGCATATCCTGTGTTGTCTGCAAAGAAAACCGAAAACAAATAATGATTTGTTCCGCTGGGAAGGGGAATCCATGTGCCACCGCCGTTGGTGGTTTTTAAGATCGTTCCATCACCACCTGCAACATAGCCGGTATTAATGTCTGTAAAAAATATGGAGGTCAGCTCAGTATATGTGCCGCTTGACGAATATCCCCAGTTTTCCCCACCATTATTGGTTTTCAGGATGACTCCCTCTCCACCAGCAGCATAACCAATATTTGCTGCACCCTGTGTTTTAAAACACACCGAATTCAGCTTTTGTGATGTCCCGGATAAAGAAGAATTCAATGTTGCACCACCATCATTTGTTGTCAGGATAGTGCCGAAATTGCCCACGAAGCAACCATCATCCGCATTTGGGAAACAAACAGATGAAATATCATTTGTTGTTCCACCTGGAATGACAGTCCAGGTTATACCGCCATTAATAGTCGTTAAAATAGTTCCACCATCACCAACAGTAAATCCGATGTTGGCATCAACCAGGTAAACTGAATTTAAATCAGGAAAACCACCATTGTTTACAGTCCAGTTTGTGCCACCATCAATTGTTTTCCAGATAAATCCCTCGTCACCAGCAGCGAATCCCAGTTGAACATTGGCAAAATAAACAGCATTTAGCTGATAAAAAGTTTCGTTGGAAGTCGTCCAGGTTTCGCCACCATCTGTTGTTTTAATGATGATTCCTCCAAACATATCGCCACCGGCAGCATAGCCTGTATTGGCGTCGGCAAAGTGAACGGAAAACAGATCAACATAAATCCCGGATGATTTGACAACCCATGTTGAGCCTCCATCAGTGGTTTTTAAAATCGTACCATAATCACCGGCTGCATAACCAGTGCCTGGGTCGGTAAAAAACACGGAGTTTAACCTTTCAGTTGTGGGGCAAGGAATAATGTCCCATGTTGTGCCTCCGTTTACTGTTCTTAAAATGGTTTGTCCATTATTAAAACCTTCACATCCAACTACAATTCCATTATTGGCATCCGTAAAATGGACCGATCGTAATTCATGATTTGTCCCGCCTGATAAAACAGTCCAGTTAATTCCACCATCTGTGGTTTTGATGATGGTCCCTGCTTCACCAACAGCATAGCCGGTGCTGGTATCGATAAAGTAAACCGACGCCAAAGAATTTCCCTGGGGAGAAGGATTTTGCCATGTCCATTGGGCAAAAGAGACTGTTGAAACGAGTGCAAAAAGGAAGAAAGAAAATAAGTTTTTCATTTTCATTTTTTATAAAAACACGAATTGGCAAAATATTTTATCACTACTGACCGAAAAAAAATCATGGATTGGTTAAATGCTTAGTAATTGTTACGTCCCGATGGGACTTTGTAACTATAGGAGTCAAATTTATTTCTACCCACATTAAGTCCCTAACGGGACTACCCCGTAGGGGTAAAATGTTGGTAGAATGTAGGATACGAAAAAGTTTAAAGTCCCGTAGGGACGTAATATTAACTTTGTTGGTCAATATTGAAATTTTATAATTGTTTAAACTGCTAAAATGCATACACAAAGAACCATCAAACTTGTCCGATATTATTCAATTCCCACTTTTAACGACCCGAAGCACCGGGAAGTTTTCGCCTTTCTTTAGCAAATAATAAAAATCTTTATAAGTGGCCAATCCCAGCATCGATTTGGGCTCGAGGGCAATTACAATCAAATTTCCCTTGAGCTGGGCAGTTGG
>CAJATL010000381.1 GCA_903944895.1 uncultured Bacteroidota bacterium | reverse complement strand
CATTTCGACCGTAGGGAGAAATCTAAAAAGTTTAACCGGTCACCAATGATTTTATAAGATTAACCAAAAATATTTTCTAAAAAAATGCTTCCACCCGGTGTGATCAAGCCGATTTTATCGTGCTTTTATAGATTAGCCCAACCAATCTGATGAATTGCCAAAAACCGCCTTCCCTGCCGGTTGTCGGGAAACTACAAGCTTTTAGGAATGGCCAACTTTCGACAATTTTAAATCGGTAAAAACCGGGTTCAATTTCTATAACTGAAGATAGAATGGAATTTTGTTTAAGCGGGAATTTATACTGGAAGGGCGCCATTCAAAACAAAAAAAGGCCTGTTTATTGCGTGCTGGCTGGCCTGCTTTTCAAGGAAATTTAATCTCTTTTCGGGGGATAAAGAAACCTTTAATGCAATTCAAATTTCTGATACAAATCTGAATGTGGTTTTTGGCCTGTATTCCTGCACCTTCAAAAGCGGGACCTCCTTCAGTAAAAATACCTCTTACTGTATCAAAATGCTTGTATTCACTAAAACCTTTATTTGCAATATCAGATTCTATTTGTTCGGCAATTTTCTGGTGCAAATATTCAATCACCGCACAGTCTAATTCTCTGAGAATTAAATCGTGATATTTATCTTTTGGTAAATCCTTGTTTTGGGGGAGTTTTTTACCTGCAATACGCAATCTTCTTTCATTAGTCCGTAATATGACGAAAGAATGTCGATAAATTCAGAATCAGTAAAATCAAGGCAATACTCTAATTGATAAACTACACCTATTACCGATGGAGTAATTAATGTGTCTCTATTTTGCTTATCGAGTGCCCATTGAAAGGCTCTTTGATAGTTATTCTCCCAAACATAAAATCCATGACCCAACCAATCGTATGATTCCTGACTTTCCTTAACAACATCCGGTTTCGTGACTAATTGCTCTCTAACGGCTTCATCACAACCATGGTAGCCAATCTGAAGATTAGGTCTGCTACGGTACATTATTTACTAACTGTTACAACCTTCTTTAAAGTCTGATAATGGGCTGTAAAATTGCCGCGCTTGGTTAATATTTTTGCAGATTGCAATGATGAGATGACTTTTGCTATTTCCTTCCTTTCGGTTTTAATCTTTTTCGCTAAAGCTGTTAATAATCCAATTTGCTTCGTTTCCATGATCGTGTCCTTAAATTTAAAGTGCAAAATTATTACTTTTTTCAAATTTTAAACGGTCCTTTATAAAATTTGAGCACAACGGCTGAGGCAATGATATGCGGCATATTGCAGATTTTATTACCACCCACCCACAACCTGGTTTTTAGAACAGCCTAACCAACCGGCTGAAATGCCAAAACCGCCTTCACTGCCGGTTTTTGGGGAAACCACAAACTTTTGGTATCGGGCAACACACAACATTTTTAAATCGGTAAAAAACGCGGTCAATTTCCGTAACTGAAGAGAGAATGGGATTTTGTTTAAGCGGTTCCGATAGTTTGCTGAATCATGCCGGGCCCACTAAAGAGCGAACCAAATGAAGTCCTGTTTATTTGTACCAGGCAGGTTTATGACAGGACAAGTCCGGATTCGTCCTCAAATTCGATATGAAACTTTACTTTTGCTTTTAATGCCCTGAAAATTTTTGTAATCGTAGCAATTGTAGCACTGCTGGTTCCCTTTTCAAGCTTAGAGATTTGAGCTTTTTGCACGCCGATAAGTTTTCCCAATTCTTCCTGTGTCATGTTTCTTTCTTTGCGAATCTGCTTTATCTTTTCTCCGAGTATTTCCATAGTAAGCGCAAATTCGTATTCTTCTCTTTCAGGTGTTCCGGATTCTCCGAAATATTTGTCCTCCAGTTCTTCTATTGTTGCATATTTTTTTGGGCTCACGTTAATTTTGTGGGGATTAAGCGAAAAGTTTGTTTAATCTAAAGAGGAAAAAAGGGGTATCAGTAACGCCTCTCAAATTAGCTCTGAAGAGTTTGATTTTAGAGTTAAAAGATTCAGCATTTGCATTAGTGTTT
>CAJATL010000380.1 GCA_903944895.1 uncultured Bacteroidota bacterium | reverse complement strand
TCAACCCATTTTATTACCGCGACAACTTCATCGCTAAATTTGGGTTTAGCAGGCACACCGCAGATTTTCTCGGCTTCAGCCTTTAATTCCTGAATGGTAACCATCGGAAGATTTGTATTTTTCATCTTTTCGATAAGATCGGTCCGCAATGGATTTATCGCAATTCCTCTTTCGGTAACGATCACATCAATAAGTTCGCCGGGAGCGCAAAGTGTGGTTACTTCATCTTTAACCACAGGAATCCTGTCGCGGAAAAGCGGAATCGGAAGAATAGTACATTTCGAGAAGAGGCAATTCTGCCAGCCACCGATGCCGTGAAGCAGGTAACCGTCGGAATGACTTACAACGTTGGCGTTAAAATTCACATCAACCTCGGTAGCCCCCAGAATTACCACATCAACCATCGAGGCAAAATTTCCTTTTCCATGATAATTGTAACTGGTAAACGGGCTTGTATTGACGTGTCCTTCATTTTCGCGCATCGAGCGAACACCTTCCAGGTCGAAAGTTTGGCCGTCCAGAATATAATCAACGAGCCCTTCTTCGAGCATCTGAACCGGGTATTTGTTGCTGCCAGCGCGGATGAAACGTGCTTTCCAACCCCGGTTCCTTAAAATTTCGCTAAAATAAATTCCAATCGAAAGTGAAGTTCCACCGCTACCGGCCTGGTATGAAAAGCCATCACGGATAATCCCGGCTTCATCGCAAAACTGAGCGGTCATCTCAGCGATAAGCAAGCGGTCGGGACTTTTGGTGACTTCGGTGGTTCCTGAAACGATTTTTTCGGATAAACCAACTTTATCCACAACAACCACATAATCGACATAATTGCCATGAATCTGCCAGGGAATACATGGGAAAGGAACCAGATTATCCGTTACAACAATCACTTTGTCGGCATATTGCGAATCGCCAAGCGCAAAACCCAAAAGACCACAAGCGGCAGGGCCGCGGTCGCCGGTTGCATTTCCGAAAGGATCGGCTGTTGGCGCGGCTATTACAGCAATATCAATCTGTACTTCACCGTCCTGGATGGCCTGATAACGGCCACCATGCGAACGCAAAACACCCACACCTTCCATACGTCCCTGCGAACAGAATTTTCCAAGAATCCCGTTCATGCTTCCCTCGATGCGGTTGATGGTGCCGTCTTCGAGGTATTTTATCAAAGGTTCGTGGCAGGGAAACGAAGCCGACGGAAACCACCTTAGATTCTTCACGCCAAGTTCGTGGGCAATGTCAAAAATCTGGTTGGCGATAAGGTCTCCATTCCTAAAATGGTGATGTGTCGAAATGGTCATCCCATCTTTCAAACCAGCTTTTATCAAGGCTTCTTTAAGATTTTCGACGGTTTTGTTGCCATCATCCGGATAATTGGCGCAACTGGAGATACGTGGAGCAAATTTGCGACCCGTGGGAATAAATTTCCCGATTCCCATAAACGGCACCTGAGCTTCTCCGTTGATTTCGCTTGGAACCATGCGGCCTGCAGCGTTTTTTACCAGTTTATCAAATTTTTTCATAACTTCCTGATTTTCTAAAATTCGTTTTAATACTAACTTTTTAAAACCGCCTGCTCGGCCAGCATTTCTTCACGCCAGCCTGGATTGAGCAATCCAACTGAAATGGCAAGATTGATGGTTTTTTGGGCACGTTTTACAACGGGAGCATCAATCATTTTTGTGCCAAGCGAAACCACGCCCAGACCCTGCTCAGTGGCAATCATGAACGCGTTTACGATCTTTTTCGCCTTATCAATCTCAACTGCATCCGGCGCAAAATTATCGTGGATCACCTTGATCTGGCGGGGATGAATACAGCCCATGCCATCGAAACCCAACGATTTTGAGGTCAGCACATTTTGCCTGAGGCCTTCCATATCGCCAACATCCGAAAATACCGAATCGATGGCCTGAATACTAGCGGCTTTTGCTGCATTAACAACCTGTGTCCGGGCAAAGAATGATTCGGTGCCAGCGGCTGTGCGTTTTACGCCAAGATCGGCGGTGTAATCTTCGAGGCCAATGGCCAGTGCCACAACATTGTCGGCGGCAGATGCAATTTCAAAAGATTTAATTACTCCCAGCGCACTTTCGATGATCGGCATCAGCCAGATGGGCCGTGAAATTTTCAGACCGGCATGAATCTGAGCGATTTTATCATTCACCTGCTTTATCTGATCAGCACTTTCGCATTTTGGTACCAGGATAAGATTAACTCCGTGAGGGACAAGAAAATCGAGATCTTCGATGCCTTTTGGAACCTGGTTGATGCGCACCATTTTTTCGGCACCATAAAAATTCAGACTACGAAGCGCATTTCGCACCATAAAGCGCGCTTCATGTTTTTTATCGAAAGCCACGGCATCTTCCAGGTCGAGGATAAGTCCGTTTGGCCGGTGAAGGCCGGCATTGATCATCAGGCTGGGTGTATTTCCTGGCAGGTAGAGCCTCGAAAACCTGTTCTGATCTTTTTTGGTGTCGAATTTATTTTCTTCCAAAACATCAAAAAGGAAACTCTTGTCTGAATGAACCAGCAATTTGATGGCAGCTTCGATGCGGGCGGCCTGCACATAAGGCAAAGCGCCGCTGTCGTCGATTTCAAGAATACAGTTTTTGATGTCGAAGAATTTCAGGATATCGAGGGCAAGTTGCTCAATATCTTTACCGTACAGCACTTTTACCTTACTTTCGAGGCGCAGGTCGATGCCTCCGTTTTCGGTAAGTGTAAGGCTCACAAAACAATCGGAACGCACGCGTTTACCTTTGTTTCCGGCAGTTGCTATTTTTTCCAAATCAACCTCCGTTTTAATTTATTTATGATTGATGATTTTCTTTAAAAGTCGGTAGCAAAAATATTTCAAATTATCCGGTTGGAAAGGTAGAACCAGTATAAATTTCGTGTCATATTTTTGAAATTGATGTTTTTTTGGCAGAAATTACAAAAGTCATCCCGATAGCTATCGGGACAAATGACAAATTATTTTCAAGGACTTATTTGAGTTTTGTTTTTTGTTTTTTGTTATTTCTGGTTTATCAAGGTTAGGGTAAAGATTGAGAGGATTTTCTAAAGGCAAAAACCTGCGCTGGGCGGCATTTGCAATGCCGACCGAAATATCCGACATTTTGCAATGGTATCAAATAAAACTTAACATAAACAAAACGGATTGTGTTGAATTACAAATTCATCAATGATTAAAGCGGCATTGCAAATGCCGCTTAGCTTGGGTAACTCCAAATAATCATTGAATTACTTGGACTATAACTCCAAATAATCATTGAATCATTTGGACTTTACGAAAACAACTTTCATTTTCAAGGTTAAAATCAGAATTAACGATATTAAGCAGTTTATCGGAAACCACTGCATCGAAAAAGCCCACTTCACCCAAAAATCCCTATTTTTGCCGATCTGTTTCAAAACCTAATCATGACATTAAATTTTAAAAAGGAACTTTCGACCGGTAACTATTATAAAATAATCGCTTACAGGCTTCTGACAGCCTTCGTTTTGCTTTGGCTAAGCCGGTTGCTTTTTTATGCTTTTAACACTTCCTACTTTTCGCATCTTTCGTTTATCGAAGTTCTGGGCATTCTTTTTTATGGAATCCGCTTCGATTTGTCCTCACTGTTTTTGTTGAACAGCCCGTTTATCATTTTGATGGCTTTGCCTCTGCCCTTTCGGAAATACAGGCTGTACCGAAGTTTTAGCGGATTTTTCTTTTATCTCGGGAATATTGCAGGCTTGTTGACAAATTTTATCGACATCATTTATTTCCGCTTTACGCAGAAAAGGATGACCGGCGATATTTTCTCTTACCTCCAGGCCGAAGGTAATGTTGAAACGCTTATGCCCCAGTTCCTGCGCGACTTTTGGTACTACCTCCTGATTTTTTTGGCATTTGTGGCAGCGTTGATCTACTTTTCAGAAAAAATAAAATTCAAAACACAAAAAACAAATCACAATGGGATTGTTTTTTATTTGCTTCAAATAGCTGGTTTTATAGTGGCTGCCGGGATTACAATTATAGCTATCCGCGGAGGACTTCAGTTAAAACCCATCAACATCATCACGGCCGGAAATTACACCGAGGCCCGTAATGCTCCTTTGCTGCTGAATACACCGTTTACCATCATGAAAACCTTTAACCAGGCTGGTTTGCAGCGTTTAAATTATTTTGATGAAGAGAAACTATCCTCCATTTATTCGCCGGTTCATCCGACGGATGAAATCCAGGTTTTATACGCTGACACGGTTTTTCGACAGAAAAATGTTGTGGTCATTATTATGGAAAGCTTTTCGGGCGAGCATATCGGGGCTTTTAACAAACACCAGCCCGATTATCCGGGATTTACGCCTTTTCTCGATTCGTTGATCAGCGAAAGCATGGTTTATGATGGCTTTTCGAACGGCAAACAATCCATCGAAGGCATACCGGCAGTTGTGGCAAGTCTTCCAAGCCTGATGAGCCGGCCTTACATTATTTCGCCATATGCCGGCAACAAGATCAACAGCCTTGCGAGCCTGCTCAAAACAAAGGGTTATTCCACCTCATTTTATCATGGCGGAACCAACGGAACCATGAATTTTGACGGTTTTGCAAAGATGGCTGGTTATGATCAGTATTTTGGCCGCACCGAATACAATAACGAAGCCGATTTTGATGGCAACTGGGGGATTTTTGATGAACCCTTTTTCCAGTATTTTGCACAAAGTCTCGATAAAACCATCCAGCCGTTTTTTACCACAATTTTCTCGCTTTCGTCGCATCACCCTTACAAAGTACCCGAAAAGTATGAAGGCCGGTTCAGGAAAGGAAAATTAGAAATCCAGGAAGCGGTGATGTATGCGGACTTTTCGTTGAGACGATTTTTCGAAACTGCCTCAAAAATGAGCTGGTACAAAAACACCATTTTTGTCATCACAGCCGATCATACTTCCGAAACGGTAATCCCGGAATACCAGACCAGGCTTGGTTTATACCGCATCCCTGTTTTATTTTTTAATCCTTCAGGAAAATTAAACGGGCAAACCAGCGAAACTGCTTCACAGGTTGATATTGTGCCATCGGTGCTTAGCTTTCTGAATTTTGATGAATCGCTTTTTTCGTTTGGGAACAACCTTTTTAATATTGATGAAAAGCATTTTGCTGTAAACTACCTCAACGGAATTTACCAGATCATTTCGGGTGATTTTGTGCTTGAATTTAATGGTAGCCAAAGCATTACGCTTTACAATTTTGTTGACGACAAATTACTGAAACAAAATCTGTTGGCAAAAAATCCTGCAAAAGCTGCCGAAATGGAAACTTTGCTGAAAGCCTATTTGCAGCAATTCAACAACCGGATGATCGAAAATCGTTTAACTGTTGCAAAATGAGCGGAGACAAAGAACATAGAAAGAAAATCCTGTTTGTGGTTAATCCATTTTCAGGGGTTGGACGGCACCAATCTATCGAAAAACATATCAAAAAAGCACTCGATCATAAGCTTTTTGATTACACTGTAAAATACACCGAAGCACCGCATCATGCAACCGAACTTACCAAAAATGCCATCGAATGTAAGTTCGATATTGTTGTTGCCGTTGGCGGCGACGGCACGGTAAACGAAGTATCTAAGGCCCTTGTTGGCACTGATGTTATCCTTGGAATTGTGCCTTCAGGCTCAGGAAATGGTTTGGCAAGACATCTGAATATTTCAGTTTTTCCCGAAAAGGCAATCCAGATCATCAATCAATTAAATGTAAAAAAAATTGATACCGCCCTTGCCAACGAACAGTTTTTTGTAAACCTTGCCGGCATTGGTTTTGATGCGTTGGTAGCAAAAAAATTTGAAGGTCAGAAACGGCGGGGATTTTTCAAGTATTTTGAAATTGCAGTTTGGGAATACCTGCGTTACCAACCCACCAATTTTACCATGATTGTTGATGGAAAAACGATAAAACGGGAAGCGCTTTTTATCAGCTTTGCCAACTCCGACCAGTTTGGCTACAACACTTCTATTGCGCCACAGGCGAGGATTGACGATGGGTTTATTGATATTTCGATAGTAAAAAAGATTCCGTTATGGAAAACCCTGTTCACGGCCACCTTACTATACAGCAAGCAGATAAACCGCTCAAAATATGTCGAAGTTTTGAAAGCTAAAAAAGTTGAAGTTATCCAGGAACAAAAATTTATTCATCTCGATGGTGAACCATTAAAGATGAGTAAAAATCTGGTTATTAAAGTTAACCCTTCGTCTTTATCAGTCCTGGTTCCGGAAGCAGACTGAGATTTATTTCTTTGACAAAAACGTCCCGTAAAATGCAGAGTTCCGAACCCTTGAAGGGTTCGGAACTCTTTACTAGTCGATTAAAAAACCGGATCTAAAACTCCTTCAAAACATTGTACCACGAATCGCGCTCAGCAGGCGTGCAGCCTGCATCACGGATAAGTTTAATCAATCCGTCGAGCGAGATGGCGGGATTTTTATCATCGGCCCCGGCCAGCGAATAAATCTGTGTCGAATTATTTATAGTTCCATCGAGGTCATCCACGCCAAACGAAAGAGCCAGTTGCGACATTTGCTGTCCAATCATTGGCCAGTAAGCCTTCAGATGCGGGAAATTATCGAGATAAATCCTTGAAACAGCGTAGTTTTTCATGTCTTCGATCGAGCTCACCTCGGGCAGGTAGGACATTTCGTTGTTTTTATTTTTGAATTTTAGCGGGATAAACGTATTAAATCCACCGGTGCGATCCTGAAGTTGCCGCAACAACTCGAGGTGATCGATGCGATGGCTGTAATTTTCGATATGCCCGTAAAGCATGGTCGCATTTGAGCCAATGCCAAGTTTGTGCGCAGTTTCGTGGATTTCGAGCCAGCGATTCCCGAAGGCTTTGTCGTCGCAAATCTGCTTTCGAACCTCTTCATCAAAAATTTCGGCGCCACCACCGGGGATCGAATCCAGGCCATTTTCCTTCAGAATTTTCAAACCTTCCTCTAAAGTTACACCTGATTTTTCGAACATAAAATCGAGTTCGATGGCCGAATAGGCTTTTAAATGCAGCTCTGGCCTGGCTTCACGGATCATCTTCAACAAGCCGGCATAATAGTCGAGGCCATGTTTGGGATGCACCCCGCCGGTGATGTGTAGTTCTTTCATTTCAGCAGGAGCTGCCACAGCTTTTTCGACCATTTCCTTTTGCTCAAATTCCCAGCTTGTGCCACTCTGGTGGTGAGAATAGGAGCAAAACCTGCAGTTATAAATGCAGATATTGGTAGGTTCGATGTGAAAATTATGAATGAAAAAAGCCATTTTTCCGTGCTTCTTTTCTTTGATAAAATTGGCAAGGCTGCCCAAAAGTGCAAGCTCACCATATTCAAAAAGGTAAATTCCTTCCTGTTGATTGATGCGCTGGCCAGCAATGATTTTCTCGGAAATGGCTTTTATTCCGGCATCTGCAACGGATTTCGTGATCAGGATTTCGATTTCTTCTATTTGCATTTTAAGATTTTAGAGGTACGAATTTCACCCTTGCTTTTAAGGGTAATAAAATAAATTCCAGGTTGATTGGCCGAAATATCCAAAAGTGGGGGATTGACAGAATAATCTTTTGTTCCGGTATTGAGCATTTCTTCACCCAACACATTATAGACGCTTATTTCGACAGATTTCTTATTCAGATTTCCCAAATCAATCGTAAAAAGACCAGTGGTAGGATTTGGAAAAACTTTAAGTGATTCGATAATATTTTCATTTTCGAGGCCAACAAAACCACCGCCGATTTCCAAAATTCCGGAATTGTCTGGATCGAGCCAGGGTTTTAGCATGGTGCTGTCGGCAGAAGAATTTGTTGCCCATGAGTAGGCGATTTTTCCATAATAATCGGGGCCGGTAAGATTTGCACATGAGGCATCTCCGCCAGTTAGCTGCCCAATGAGCTGACCGTTGCTGTTATAAATCGGGCTACCCGATGAGCCGCCTTCGGTAACGCCATATCCATTGGCAGTTTCATCCCAAACTACTTTCCAGTGTGTGTTTGGAATACCCCCCCAGTTTGAAGAAACCAACGGAGTTTTATAGGTCGAAATCTTACGGATGTCGCCTTGCGGATGATGAATGGATACGCCGCTGTCGCTTGGTTTATCTTTTGCCGACCATCCATTAAAATAAGGATTGTAACTCAGCGGAACGGATTCGTTGAGCAGCAAAAGCTTAAAATCAGACTCCAGCCCGGCACCACCGCTCCTCGCTTTTTTGGTGGCTCCTACCATCACCTTCGAGTTAAAAGCTGTATCATTGGTGGGATCTATGCAATCAGGCCCTTCATAATTGAAATAAAAAACCCATTGATTTATTTCGGTTGGTGTGGCAGTTGGGCCACAATGATCGGCGGTAAGAAAATAGGGCGCATTATCATAACGGGTTGTATTCAGCAACGAACCTGTGCACCATACCTGCGATGAACCCTGCTTTACAATAATCCGGACTACACTGTTTTTTTGCTTTTGCCAGTCCTGACCTTCGTCGCAGTTTACGTTAACCTCGCAGGCTCCGGAACCTCCAAAACCACGCTGTCCGAAGAAATATTCAGCCGTGCGGTAAACGTAACCAACTTCGTTGATGACAAATTCGGGCAGTTCGCTGACACCTTCAGGTTGATAATATTCCAGTGTAACCTTTTCACCCTGGATCAATTCGTTGGCAAAAGCGCAACCTTTTTGATTCGTCAACTCCGTAAAAGCACCGATTACCTGCCATTTATCATGGTTGTAGAGGAATAATTGTCCGCCCTGCGGAATCCGGAACTTTTGATAATAAACAATCAAAGCCTGCGCATTTGGCACATTTAACAAAAGCCTGCAAACCTTGCCCCCATCCGGCAAATCCGACCAGTTTCCCTGTTTCGAAAAATCAATGTTGGCCGGAACCGAAACCGCAAACCTCATGGGCAAAGCATGTTTATCAGAAAATCCATCCTCCCGCAACAAATTTTCGACATCCGGCTGTTGAAGGATGATGGATGTAATCCCGATTTTATCGAGGTTAAATCTGGTGGATGGTGGAATGCCTCCCTGACTGATCTGTGCTTGTAAAAATCCGCCGAAACCAGCCATTATAAAGGCGATGATAGCGAAGATACCTTTGATTTTAATTTTCAAAATATCAATATTTTGGTGAACCTGTGAATGGCAAAAATAGAAAAAAATGGCTTATTTAAAGTTCATTTAATTTCACCACCTACTTTGTTTAAAAATAAAACTAACAAGAAACTCAAAATAAAGTTTTGTTTCATTTGATAAATTGTAAATTTGACCCCTTAAAAAAATTTAACAAAAGATTTATGGAACAAATTAAACATGCTTTAAACGAATCGAAAACTGCACGGTGGACCGCTTTGTTTCTCATCGCGTTTACAATGCTTTCGGCCTACTTTTTTGTAGATGCCCTGGCGCCTCTGCAAAAACTTCTTGAAGTAAACTATAAATGGAATCCTGCTGCTTATGGCACATTTTCAGGTTCGGAGTATTACCTGAACATGTTTGGGTTCCTGTTGATTTCGGGAATTATCCTTGATAAATTAGGCATCCGTTTTACGGGGCTGCTTTCAACCGGTCTGATGGTTGGCGGTGCTTTTATTAAGATGTACGCACTTACCGATGCATTCAATTCGGGTGGCGCACTTTATGATTTCCTCAATTCATTTTTATCTTACATGCCTGCTTCGGCAAAATTAGCTGCCTTTGGTTATGCAATTTTTGGGATTGGAGTGGAAATGTGCGGTATCACTGTTTCAAAAGCCATTGTAAAATGGTTTAAAGGTAAAGAACTGGCCATGGCTATGGGTATGGAAATGGCGACAGCACGAATGGGTGCCAGTGTTGCATTTTTCTTCTCTTCCTACATTGCCGGCGGAGAACCTGTTAACTCGGTAATTTTTGGGGCTGCCCTGATGTCGATTGGTTTTCTTACCTTTTTAACTTACGCTGTTGGCTACGATGCAAGGCTCGACAAACAAATTAAAGCCAATAACACAGGTTCCACCGAAGAAGAATTTAAATTTTCGGACCTTGGGAAGATTATTTCAAACAGAGCTTTTTGGTACATCTCGCTGTTGTGTGTGTTGTTTTATTCAGGGGTTTTCCCGTTTTTAAAGTACGCCGTAAATATGATGGAAAGCAACCTCGGCATTACCAACGAACAAGGCGGCTGGATTGCTGGTTTACTTCCTGTAGGCACCATTTTGCTGACTCCCTATTTTGGGAATATGATCGATAAAAAGGGAAAAGCTGCCTCGATTATGATGCTTGGCGCCATTTTGCTCTCGGTTTCGCATTTGATTTTTGCAGTTGGTCCTGCCAACATGGCTCTCTATATTTTTGCCATCCTTTTGCTTGGTGTTGCTTTTTCGCTGGTTCCTGCATCTTTATGGCCATCAATACCAAAAGTTGTCGAAGACAGATATTTGGGTTCGGCTTATGCGCTGGTTTTCCTCATCCAAAACTGGGGTCTTGGCGTAATCCCGGGTTTAATCGGTGTGGTTATTGAAGCTGTTAATCCGGGTGTTGCTGATAAAATTGCCGCTGGTGATACCACCGCAGTTTACGTTTACACCATTCCGATGTTGATGTTCGCCTCTTTAGGAATTTTAGCAATGATTTTTGGATATCTTCTCAAAAAAGAAGACAAGAAAAAAGGCTACGGGCTGGAATTGCCAAACATCCGGTCGTAAAATATTTAATGAATGCTATTAAAAAGGGTGCCCAAAGCACCCTTTTTTTTGCCCCTGATTAATGCAGATAAAACTGTAATTCCTCCTATTCTGAATAGATAATCAGTTCTTTTAAAATAAAAAAAATAAACCTCTAATTTATTTATCTTTAGCTCGCAATTAATTTACCGGAAATCAGGTTTTTTAATTTGTTATCAACTTGATAAATGATGATTTGATGGTAAAGTTCCTGGTAAAACCGGCCTTACAACTTTTATTGCTGCTCCTGATTTTCGCTCATGCAAAAGCCCAGGAGGCCTTGTCTGTTGTTCCCGGACAAACTTTCGATGCAGGATCAGGGAAAATGAGTAAGCTGCTGGTTTGTGATGAAAACAACTACTACCTTTTGCATCTCAACGATAAAGGCGATTTCGAGATTAATACCGGTGCAGATGCATCCATCGAAGTTTTTAACAAAGAGATGGACCATATTTCCACCATTCCCTTTCGCTGCCCTGAAGGCACGAAACACAAGCGCTTCGAACCCTTGTCTTTTATCAAAATAAATGATGGTTTCCTTTTGCTGGCAAAGCTTTACAACACTTCCCAGAAATTGATGAAATCGTTCATTTTTAAAATTTCAGATGACGGGCTTATTTTACTTGTAAAAAGCATTGGCGAAATTGAAGGCATCGCTGTTTCTAATGAGAAATTTCATTTTTTCCAACTCGATAAAATCATCGAAAACGACGTCAGCCGCTTTGTTTACAGCCAGATTCTCCCAACGGATATCAACGTCCCCGAAAGGGTTAGTTTTATCATTTACGACGAAAACCTTGCGATTACCGGTGAGAGACTGATCAATTTTCCGGACGATATTCTGGATTACCATCTTTCGCAAATCGTGATGAGTGAGTCGGGTCAGGCGTTTTTCAGGATTGAAACCACCAACCCTTATCAAATGGATAAAACCATCCATCAGTTGATAATTTATGACATCTTAAACGACAAAACCCAAAACCTTGAGTTTAGTCCCGAGGGTGGAGAAATCGCCAAAGCCACTCTCAAAAAAGTTGACAATAATACCATTGGATTTTTTGGATATTTTACGCAAAAACACGACGATCCAAAACCTAAAGGTGTGCTGTATTATTTGTTTGAAGCTGAAACCGGGAAATTAATGCGTCATGAAATTTATGACTCAAGCCCTGAAATCCGAGAAATATTCAACCCAAAAAATCTGTTTTCGACCTCTGATTACGTCCATCTCATGCCCCAGGAAATATTTCTTACCAGCGATAATCAGGTTTTGCTGCTTTTCGAATTTTACTGGGAAAAGCTAATGATTGTTCAGGATCGGGAAGGAAAACCCTGGACAACACCATATTTTTATGCCAACGAAATTATTGTCCTCAGTTTTGACCAGGCTGATGAATTTGTAAATGCCGGAATTTTGCCAAAAGAACAACTTCAGGCCAATGCTTTCGATTTAATTGGTTTTTCGGCTTTTATGGCCAAAAATGAACTAATCATCATTTTTAACGATAATCCTAAAAATGCCGCTGAATACAGGATTGAAAAGCTGAAACCCATGAAATCGGGCTATTCACCAATGATTGCAAAATATAACTATCAGAAAGCCACTTATGCTAAAGAAATTTTAAACACAAAAAACGCCGGGATCATTTTCGAACCCGGCGCTATTTACAAAATCTCAGATCATTCGGTTATTTTTCTCAATCAAAGCAGGCCTTTCAACCTTATCGAAATCCGCTTTTAATTTCCCTCTTTCTCTTCACTCTTCACTCTTCACTCTTCATTCTTCATTCTTCATTCTTCATTCTTCACTCCTAACTCCTAACTCCTAACTCCTAACTTCTTCCTATTCCCTTCTTCCTAAAAAAATCATCACATAATACATCAGCGTTGCAAGCGAGGCTAATGCAGCAATTACGTAGGTCATGGCTGCCCAATGAAGTCCGTCTTTTGCCATTTCGTGTTGTTCTCCCCTGATCATTCCGGTGCTGCTCAACCAGGCCAGGGCACGATTTGAAGCATCAAATTCGACTGGAAGAGTTATGAAACTGAAAAGTGTGGTCAATCCAAACAAGATAATTCCGATGAGTAAAAGTGATGGAAAAATATTGATCATCAGAATACCTGCCAGCAAAATCCACTGCACCCAACGTGAACTGATGCTTACGATCGGAACCAGTTGCGAGCGCATTTGGAGCCACATGTAAGCCGTTGCATGTTGCAGGGCGTGACCGGTTTCATGGGCTGCCACCGAGGCTGCCATCACACTGCGTCCGTTGTAAACATTGGGACTAAGGTTAATCGTTCTGTCCAAAGGATTATAATGATCGGTAAGCTGGCCTTCAACCGACATAATCCGGACATCGGTAATGCCATTCTGACGAAGCATGGCTTCGGCAATGTCCTTTCCGCTCATTCCATTCATCAGCGGCACCTTCGAATATTTATCAAATTTCGATTTCATGCGCATCTGAACCAACCAGCTCAACAGCATGAAAACCCCAAAAATCAATAAGTATGTCATATTTTTAATTTTTTAAATTTCGGAAACTTAAACAAAAAATCTGCCGAATAGTTTAAAGGTACAAATTGTCATTTCGGAATATGTTAATGCTTTTAAAAATGTTTATTGTGTACTTTTGAAGCCTGACAAAAACGCCAAAAGTGAACATTCTGATTTTATCTGCCACTAAACATGAAGTCCTTCCGCTCGTTGAAGCGCTTGGGAAACCATTTTTTACTGATGGGAAACTGAGCTCGTTTCAACTTGGAAAGTTAAAAACCGACCTCCTGATCAGTGGCATCGGGATGGTTGCAAAGGCTTTCTGGCTTGGAAAATACCTTTCATGGAAGAACTATGACTTTGCGCTAAACCTCGGCATTGCAGGTAGCTTCAGACCGGAAATTCCCATCGGCGAAGTTGTTAATGTGATTAAAGATCAGTTTTCGGAAATAGGTGCATTGACATCGGCTGGCTTTTTAACTGCGTCCGATCTTCACTTCAGCGATTTTGACAGTTTTCCTTTTCGTTCCGGTTTTTTGATAAATCAAACCGATTTTACAAAATCCGGCATTCAAAATTTAAAGCAGGTAACCGGTATAACTGCCAACACTGTTCATGGTGAAACTAATTCGATTTTACAGATAAAAGAGCAATTTCACCCGGATATCGAAACCATGGGTGGCGCTGCTTTTCTTTATGGTTGTCTTATCGAAAAAATTCCCTGTGCGCAGATACGGGCGATTTCCAACTTTGTCGAAGAACGCGATAAATCCCGCTGGAACATTCCGATCGCCGTAAAAAATCTAACCTCAACCACACTTAAAATTCTTGATGATCTGAATAAATCAACTATCGAAAATGAATAAAACAAATATTTCCCTCGGCTTTTCACCCTGTCCCAACGACACCTTTATTTTTGATGCGATGGTTCATCAAAAAATTGATACGCAAGGTTTGCAGTTCGATTACATATTAGCAGATGTTGAAGAGCTGAACCGCAGAGCCTTTTCGAAAACCATCGAAATGACCAAAATTTCGTTTAATGCTTTTTTTTCGCTTGCCGAAGATTATGTTTTGCTCAATTCAGGAGCAGCGCTTGGAGAAAATAACGGCCCGCTGCTCATCAGCAAAAAGCCTTTCATCATTGATGAAATTCCAGATTTAAAAATTGCTATTCCGGGCAAAAACACCACTGCTAACCTGCTTTTCACGATTGCTTTTCCAAAGGCCACAAACAAAGTTGAGATGCTGTTTTCGGATATCGAAAACGCCGTTTTAACAGGGCAGGTTGATGCCGGACTGATTATCCACGAAAACCGTTTTACTTACGCTTCACGCGGTTTGCATAAAATTGTTGATCTTGGCGAATATTGGGAAAACCTGACCGGAATGCCCGTCCCTCTTGGAGGAATTATTGTCAGGCGCGATTTAGGTGAAACCCTGATCCATAAAATTGATGCTATTTTGAGGAGAAGCATCGAATTTGCTTTCGCAAATCCGCAATCGGCTTATGATTTTATTCGACAAAATGCCCAGGAAATGGAGGAAGAAGTTATGTACAAACATATCGGACTTTATGTGAACAATTTTACATTGGAACTTGGTGATAAAGGAAAACAAGCAATCAGGTTGTTGTATGAAAAATCGCTGGAAAATGGGCTAACTAAGCCTGTTTCAAAAGATTTATTTATCAAACCAAAATAAACCTCAAATCACAAAGGGCAGAGCGCTCTGCGCTAAGCGCTTAGCGACTTTCATAAATCACAAAATCTCAAATAACAAATGGCAGAGCGCTCTGCGCTAAGCGCTTAGCGAAATACACAAATCAATCATGAAGTACATCGACGAATACAGGAATAAGGAATTAGTGCTGCAAATTGCCGGAAAAATTAAGGAAATTTCGACAAAGCCAATCCGCTTGATGGAAGTCTGCGGCGGCCACACCATGTCAATCCAGAAGTTTGGAATTCCCTCGCTCCTGCCCGAAAACATCAAATTGCTTTCTGGGCCGGGATGCCCGGTTTGCGTGTCGAGCCGCAGTTTTATCGATCACGCAGTCGCACTGGCAAGGCTTCCGGAGGTTATCATCACCACTTTTGGCGATTTAATCAGGGTGCCGGGTTCAACTTCATCCCTCGACCGGGAAAAGGCCGCAGGCGCCGACGTCAGGATTGTTTATTCGATTATGGAAGCCATCGAAATTGCGAAGAAAAATACAGACAAAAAAGTTGTTTTTCTTGGAATTGGCTTCGAAACGACGGCACCAGCCAGCGCAGCAGGAATCATGATGGCTCAGCAACTCGGGCTTAAAAATTTCTTTCTGCTGAGTTCGCATAAAATTATGCCGCCTGCCATGGCCGCCCTCATCGACGAAGGTGTAAAAATCGATGGTTACATCGGTCCCGGCCATGTGAGCACAATTACAGGCTCCGAAATGTACAACGGCATCGCCGAAAAATACCAACTTGGCTGCGTAATTTCAGGCTTCGAACCGGTTGATCTAATGCAATCAATTTATATGCTGGTAAAACAAATGGAAGAAAACGACCTTAAAGTCGAAATTCAATACACCCGTGCCGTAAAGCCCGAAGGCAACGTAAAAGCAAAAAAACTGATGTACGATGTTTTCGAACTTCGCGATGACTGGTGGCGTGGGCTTGGCATTTTAAAACTCAGCGGATTAAAATTAAGAGATGAATTTTCGAAATATGATGCCGAAAAGATGATTCCCGTCGAAATCGAAAAAACCATCGAACCCAAAGGCTGCATCTGTGGAGAAATTTTAAAAGGACTTAAATTGCCAAAAGATTGCAAACTCTATGGCAAAGCATGCACCCCACAAAACCCGGTTGGCGCCTGCATGGTTTCGAGCGAAGGCTCCTGCCACGCGTGGTATCGGTATAATAGGGAGGGTTGAAAATGAATGAAGTTTACCTAAATTGTGCAAGAAAAAGCGAGCCGTAGAATAAAGGATTTCAATACATTTTTCCGCAACACATTTTTGTGTAACACAAAGTTGTGAAACACAAAGTTGTGTTGTACTTTTGCCGAAACATTTAACCATGGAAGCACCGTTTGTTTTTGGCAAATTAGCCGAAGGAGAAAATTTTATAAACCGGGAGAAAGAATCAGCATATCTTAAACTCAATTTAACAAGTGGCATCAACACCATACTTATCTCGCCGCGACGCTGGGGGAAATCGTCATTGGTAAATTGTGTTGCCGAGCAACTTAACACGGAAAGTCCTGATTTGCGCTTCTGTTTTATTGATTTATTCAATATCCGCAGCGAAGAGGAATTTTATGAAGCTTTTGCTACCAAATTAATTCAATCTACCTCGTCAAAAATGGACGATTGGCTTAAAAACGGAAAAAAATTCTTCTCCAATCTCATCCCACGATTTAATGTTGGCCTCGATCCTTTTCATGATTTTAAAATAACCTTCGACTGGAAGGAATTGAAAAAATCGCAGGACGAAATATTAGAGCTACCGCAAAAAATTTCATCAGATAAAAAAATTAAAGTTGTTGTGTGCATTGACGAATTTCAAAACATTGCCCATTTCGATCAATCTTTGTCTTTTCAGAAAAAATTGCGGTCAATCTGGCAAAAGCACCAAACGGTGGCCTATTGTTTATACGGCAGCAAACGACACATGCTTGCCGAAATCTTTGAAAGCAAATCGATGCCATTTTACAAGTTTGGCGAGACGGTGTTTCTTAATAAAATTTCGGATGAGTTTTGGGTTGAATACATCGTAAAACAATTTAACGAAACAGAAAAAAACATTACGCCTGAATTGGCTTCCAGGATAGCAAAATTAATGGAAAATCATCCATATTTTGTTCAATGGTTTGCCAAAAATGTCTGGCAGAATACAATTGATACCTGTACTCCTGAAACAATTAAAACCACGCTAAATCAATTACTTATTCAAAACTCACTTTTGTTCCAGCGTGAACTCGATAACCTTACCAACAAACAAATCAGCTTTTTAAAAGCATTGGCTGATGGTGTAACACAATTTTCATCAAAAGAAACATTAACAACTTATGATCTTGGTGTTCAAGCGAACATCGCCCGCATTAAAACTTCACTCGAAAACCGCGAAATCATTGATTTATGGGGTAGCAAAATCGAGTTTATTGATCCTTTGTTCAGGCTTTGGTTTATTCAGATTTATCTTGGTAAGAACAGCACATTTTAAATTTCACCAGACATCCTAAAAATAATTAAAAGACAATGACATCAAACCAAAATATTCTTCTTAGCCACGGCAGCGGCGGCAAACTATCGCACGACTTAATAGGCGGGCTGTTTGTGAAATATTTCAGCAACGACCATCTTGATGCGCAAACCGACTCGGCAATTCTCGGATTATCACAAAAAAATATCGCCTTCACCACCGATTCGTACGTGGTTGATCCCATCTTTTTCCAGGGTGGAAACATTGGGAAACTGGCGGTTTGCGGCACCGTAAACGATCTTGCTGTTTCGGGGGCAAAACCGCTTTACCTGAGTTGTGGGTTTATTATCGAAGAAGGTTTCCCGATGGATGATCTCGAAACCATCGTTAAAACCATGGCTGAAGAGGCAAAGATTGCTGGTGTAAAAATTGTAACCGGCGACACAAAGGTGGTGAACAGGGGAAAATGCGATAAGATTTTCATCAACACCGCAGGTATCGGCGAAATGGAGGAAGACAAAAAGCACATCAGTTTTGGGACAAATGTTGAAGACGGGGATAAGATAATTATTAACGGATCTGTTGGCGACCACGGCATTGCAATCCTTGCAGCACGTGAATCGTTGAATTTTAAATCGGAGATTAATTCGGATTGTGTGGCACTGAATGGGTTAATTGGTGATGCCCTCAATATTATCGGCGGCATCAAATTTATGCGTGATGCCACCAGAGGCGGAATTGCGACTGTTCTTTGCGAACTTGCAAAAAGTAAAAAGCTGGGTATTTCGATTGATGAAAAAAATATCCCTGTAAAGGAAATTGTGAAAGGAACCTGCGAAATCTTTGGATTTGACCCGCTCTACCTGGCCAACGAAGGAAAAGTAGTTATGGTGGTTTCCCAAAAGGATGCTGATCATATTCTGAAGGTTCTACAGGCACACCCGCTTGGCAAAGAATCGGCAATAATCGGTGAAATTACCGGATCTAATCCTGGCAAAGTACTGATGCAAACCGAAGTTGGCGGCCGGAGAATTATTGATATGTTGGCTGGTGAAATGCTCCCAAGAATATGTTAAACAAGCAAATCTCAAATCTCAAATTCCAAATTCAAAAGCAATAAAAAATCATTCTTCAGAATTGTGAATCTTCCATTTGGAATTTTGTTATTTGAAATTTGGAATTTGGAATTTAAACTTTATCCACTAAACCCATACTGGTGGTAAAATTTATTAAGTGCGCCTGCAATATCGTTAAAGGCGACATAATGATTCCTGCAACCATTACGCGAACAAATGTTTACTCTTCCTCCGACTTTAATATTCATGCCAACCATCGGGGCTTCGCAAAGTTCACACTTCTCTTCGCGCATCAGTGATTTGTTGCAGTGAGGGCAATAAATCGTTACTATTTCTTTGTCGTTAAGCACGATATCACTTTCATGTTCATAGCACCCATAAAGTGAGCACAATCTTAAAACGCCCCGTTCGCTGGCAGTAACAATATTTATTCTGATGCTTGGTTCGCCATTAATAGGGTTTTCAGCATCCATAAACGATTTATCACAATGCGGACATTTAACAAATAAAGAAACTTGATTTGACATAAAACCTCCAAATTTTAAATTTTCGTTTAAAAAATATCTTACGATTAACGCGCTAAAATACTATTTTCAGACAATAAAAGTCAAACAATTTTCCAAATATTTACAATTTAACATATCATGCATTTAAGCCGGAATTTTTCGGCCAGATAAAGAAATCATGATGTTTGAGAAGCTGGTTAAGTTGATAAATTTACCTTTGCAGGAAATTAGCTGATGTTATGCATGAATTTTCGATCGCCTTAAGTATTATTGATATTGTTGACCAATACGCTGAAAAGGCCGGTGCCAGCGTAGTTAATGAAATCGAAATTGAAGTTGGAGAACTTTCGGGTGTTGTTTTGGATGCGATGGAATTTGCCATGGAATCAGCAATTAAAGGCACTATAGCCGACAAAGCAGTTATTGTTCTTCATTTTCTCCAGGGAAGAGGTCAATGTCTGGATTGTAAAATGGAATTTGACCTTCAAAACCTTTTTGACCCTTGCCCGTTTTGTGGTTCATTTAACCCGGAAGTCAAACAGGGAAAGGAACTCCGGGTAAAAGCCATTAATGTTGATTAGAGAATTTTGGATTTAGGATTGATGATTTCGGATTTAGGATTGGTGATTTCATATTTAGGATTGGAGATTGGAGATTGGATTTTTGAATTTTGAATTTTGAATTTTGAATGACTGGCAACTGCCGACTGGCAACTACCGGCTGGCAATTTGTAAATTGAGATTTGTTTTTTGAGATTTGAGATTTGATTTTTGCGCTCCGCGCTTTGCGCCATGCGCTGTGCTTTTAAAAGAAACTACACCAAAAAAATATATAATTATGTGCGGAACTTGCGGATGCGGGCAAAACGATCAGCCCATCAGGATTTTAAAACCGGGTGAAGAGGAACACCCTCATTCATACATTCATGCTCACGAACACAGCCATGGCAATGAACTTCATGTTCACAGTCACGACCACGAATATGCCCACAGTCATGATTTTGAAGATGCTCATCACGATCATGAACACCTTCACGAACATAAACATGGTGAAGGCCAACATGACCATGTTCACAACCACGATCATCCCCACAGTCATAGCCGGCAAATAGTAATCGAAGAGGATGCACTGCACAGGAACGACCTGATTGCAGCCAGAAACCGCGGTTATTTTGATGCAAAAAAACTGTTTGTCGTCAACCTCGTAAGCTCACCGGGATCAGGAAAAACAAGCCTGCTCGAAAAGACCATCGCCGCTTTAAAAGGTAAAGCCGAAATTTATGTGATCGAAGGCGACCAGCAAACCATGAATGACGCAAACCGGATTAAAGCTGCCGGCGCTCCTGTGGTTCAGATCAACACCGGCAACGGTTGCCACCTGGATGCTGACATGGTGCACAAAGCAACTAAAAAGCTGGAAATGAATGAAAATGGAATTTTAGTCATCGAAAATGTTGGTAATCTCGTTTGCCCTTCATTGTTCGATCTTGGCGAATCGAAGCGGGTGGTTGTAATCAGTGTAACCGAAGGCGACGACAAACCTCTAAAATATCCGACCATGTTCCAAACTTCGGATATCTGCATCATCAACAAAACAGATTTGTTGCCTTATGTTGATTTTGATGTTGCAAAGGCGCGGGAATATGCCTTGCGGATCAATCCAAAACTGAAGTTTTTTGAACTTTCGGTAAAAACCGGTGAAGGCATGGAACCCTGGATTGACTGGGTTTTGGAGGAAGTGAAAGGTTTATCTTAGAAATTTTTTCACTGATGACCGATTAAATTGTTTATCCCCTACGGGGAATATTTAAGGCTGTCGTATCTTATTATTCTACAATACTTTATCCGCTACGCGGAATTCGCCGTAGGCGATAAAGTATTGTAGAAAAAAGTTTAACCCTGATTTAAGAATACCTCGTAGAGGTTAAAGAAATCAAGGGTTTAGGACGATTGAATAATTTAATCCGGTAAGTAGTGATTTTTTTTTATCGCAGATATTCCCGTCCCTCTTCGGTAATCATCAGATAAAAGGTGCGTTTTTCGATGATGCCTTCATCAATAAAAAGGTCAATCAAAACCTGGACAATTTTTTTGGTGCCTCCGATTAGTTCGCGAAACTCTTTCTCGTTGATGCCGTTTGCTTTTGTAGCAAGGGTTTTCAGTAGCTTTTGGCGTGCACTTTCGACCATCGTTTGATGAATCACATCTTCGCCATCATAAAAAATCCTGCTTTTCCTGACCAGGTAGTTGAGCAGCATTTTCAAAAGTCCTTTATTAAGATTGCGTTTTAAAGCGAGGGTTTCGAGCTCAGGATATGAAGTTTTTTGCATCCCAAAATCAAGGATGGTTTGTTCGAGCCAATCGATCTGTTCCTGCATTTTGGGGTCAATCATAGCGCGATGGCTTTGCAATGCCAGTGTTTTCCCTGATTTTTTCAGGATCGAATTCCCGAGCATTTTTTTAATTAGCAAATCAAGATATTTCAATTCGGTTGCCGATTTAAAATTAAGCTTTCCGGCCATTTCTTTTTGTTCGGGGCCATCTTCAAAAATCTGATTTTTTTGATGATGAAGCGTTATTTCTTCTACGATTTTCTCAGTCAAAGCCTGCTCAAAAGCCGCCGAAACCAGTAATTTTCCTTCCTGAAAATCATATATTAAAATGCTATTTGCCCCTTCAGTTGTGCAAATCTCGACTAATTCATCAATTTCAATATCCAGGGACAAGGCAAGCGAATGTGCAAACAATGGCCGGCCTTCTTTTTTTAACTCCAGTTCGATGAGGCTGAGCATGTTTTCCTGGCTCAAAATCGCATTGACAACCTGCTTGAGGCTATTTGCAAGCTTTTCGGTGCGGCGACGGTGATGCAGCGGCGAAACGTCAACAATGGTGCCTCCGCCAAGCGTGAGGTCATTGGACGAATTGCGAATAATAAATTTGTCTTTGTTAAGCAGTATGGCGGGCTTTTCGAGATGAATCTGAACGATGGCCTCTTCACCACCCTGCACCAGGTCTTTGTCGATAAGATGAATCCGGCCTTTGGTATTAAAAGTTCCTGTATGAAAAATCACCTGCGACCACACGCCAAGCCTGACATCGTTTTCAAAAAGCTTCAAATGGGCATCTAACAGCGCTGTTTCGGTAATATCCCGGTTTGAAAGCAACATGCCACGCTCAAAATCGATAAACTTCAGTCCAGACAAATTTAACGCTGCACGTTCGCCGGCCACAACTTTCTGAACAGTTTTTCCGTGCCGCTCGATGCTGCGGATCTTTAAACGGTCGTTTCTTCCGGGAAGCAAAAAAAGTTCATCACCGGTCTCCACAGCTCCATTCAGCACCGATCCGGTCACCACCAAACCATGGCCTTTAATATTAAAAATCCTGTCGATGTAAAGTCTGAAAATGTTACCTGTTTTACGCTCAGGAATTATCGAAACCATGCGGTCGATTTGTTCCGTCAGTTCAGAAATTCCACAGCCAGTCAACGACGAAACCCCAATAATCTGGGCATCTTTAAAGGGCGTTTTCTCCAGAAACTCCATGATTTCAAATTTGGCTAATTCGAGCATCTCCTCATCAACAAGATCGGTTTTATTGAGCACAACGATGGCATGTTTTATCCCAAGCATCCTGATGATGTTAAAATGTTCGGTGGTTTGCGGCATAATCCCGCTATCTGCAGCAACCACAAGCAGCACGAGATCAATTCCGTAAGCCCCGGCTACCATGGTTTTTATAAAATCCTTATGTCCCGGAACGTCAACAATTCCGATCGAATTTCCAGAAGGTAAATCGAGATGCGAAAAACCAAGGTTTATGGTAATGCCCCGCTCCTTTTCTTCTTTGTGCGTGTCGCAGTCGATGCCGGTGAGTGCTTTTATCAGTGCGGTTTTTCCATGATCCACATGGCCGGCAGTTCCCATGATCAGGTGTTTAATCACGGCACACCTCCCTGTAAACTTCAATAATCAGCCGGGCAGCTTCTTCAATCTGATCTTCAGGAATTGTAAGCACATCAAAAAGCAGCGTTCCTTTGCGCAAAATGCCCAGCATTGGCGTTTCGATCCTTAATAATTCTTTAAAAATATTTTCGGCAAAAGCGGTTTTATCCTTTCGGGAGGCCTTCGGGAATTCGATTTGAACGGCAAAACTCGGGATGGTTTTGTCGGGCAAAGCGCCACCACCAGTCTGTCCTGAACCTGGAACAATTTTGCAGTTTATATTTTTCGAAATAAGCTTCTTACCTAAAAATTCTGCCTTACTCTTCAGGCTTTCGGGTGTGGCTCCCAACATTTTGAAAACAGGATTATTCCTGGCAAGTTCATTTTGGTCGAGATAACTCAGGCAAACGGTTTCGAGCAAAGCCAGCGTGGTTTTCCCGACTCTTAAAGCCCGGGTCATCGGCTCGTTTTTAAGTTTTTTGATAAGCTCCTTCTTACCTGCAATAATGCCCGATTGAGGGCCACCCAGCAATTTATCTCCGCTAAAACTTACCAAATCGACACCATGAGCCAATGTGGATTTTACGTCAGGTTCATCTTTTAAGATTTCGATATTAGCTTTGGTGAGCAGGCCAGATCCCATGTCGTAAAAAACCGGAATACCCGTAATTTTTCCAAGAGCTACCAACTCATCCAACGAGGCTTCGTGCGTAAAACCTTTGATAACATAGTTGGATTGATGCACCTTTAAAAACATCGCCGTCTTTTTGGTGATGGCTTTTTCGTAATCACCAATTTTTGTCTTGTTGGTTGTTCCAACTTCAACCATCCTGCAGTCAGAGGCCTTCATAATATCAGGCATCCTGAAGGATCCTCCAATTTCGATCAGTTCACCGCGCGAAACAATTACTTCACGATTTTTACAAAACGCCCTTAAAATCAACATTACAGCGGCAGCATTGTTGTTTACCACCAAAATATCTTCGGCACCGGTTAAAAATTTAAATAATTCGGTTACGTGGGTGTAACGCGATCCCCGATCGGCATTTTCGAGGTCAAATTCAAGGTTGGAATATCCTTTCAAAACATTAAAAATATCATCGAGATGTGCAGTGCCATAAGGCGCACGGCCAAGATTTGTATGAACCACAATGCCCGTAGCATTAATTACCGGTTTTAAACTTTTAGATGTCAGTTTTTTTAAACCCAGATTTAGCTGGGATAAAATTTCATCCTTTTCAGGAATTGCTGCACCATTTTTAACTTTATCACGAAAATTGCTCATAGTGTTCTTAATGAAGAATTTAACGACTTCGGCGTTATGCGTTGCCAATAATTGTTTCACTTCAGGCCAGTTAAGCAAGGTGTCGGTGCCCGGAAGATTTCTTAATGATGAAAACGAATTTTCGGAAGATTGATCAGGTTTTTTCAAAGCAGGTTTCTTGATTTAACTTGGCAGAGAGAGCAGGGATCGAACCTGCCACAGCCGGTTTTATCCGTCTGTTATTGGTTTTGAAGACCAACCGGAACACCAGTTCCATCCTCTCTGTGAAATATTTATTTTATACAACGCAACAAAAATAAGCTAAGATGGGTAATGTTCGACAAGGAAAAAGAATAGGATGGTGAATTTTAAATCTTAAAGTCAAAGTCAGGGTGAGAAGCTGGAATTTAAAGGTTATTTCAACATGATCAACTTAGCCGTAATTGTTTGATTTTTTGTCACCAGGACGTAAAGATAGATCCCTTCTTTTACCCGCTCGCCATGATCATTTAAGCCATTCCAGAAAAATGAATGCATTCCCTGTGAAAAATCACCCCTGGCAATTTCACGGACTAGATTCCCGGATTCGTCAAAAATCCGTAACGAAATTGAAATTTCATTGGGAAGAAATGTGCAGATTTGCGTAGCTTCTGAAAATGGGTTTGGAAATGCTGACAGTTGAATTTTTTGGTTTGTAAACAACTCACTCAAAGCTGTAACCGGCGAAATTCCCAGAAAATAATTGATGATCTCGGCAAGGTAGTAGGTCTTCAGATTTAGATTTTCACCATCAGCAAAGGCCCCAAAAATAACCGAAGCAGCTATAGTTTTATAATTTTCGGTGCTGTTTACAAATATTCTGGACAAATCATCTTCAGAATAATACAATACGTTTGATGTTGTATTAGAAAGATGATCAATACTATAGTGAGCATCTGAACCTCCATGATAACCGAAATTTACCGAATCGAAAAATGAATTTCCTGCACCAAAAATCTCTGAAACTTCATCGGTTCCACCCGTATTTTCATACCACACACCCAGATAATCAAGAAATTCAGTTGCTTCATGATCAAAACCCAGATTAACTCCTTCGATAAATAGGCTGCCCCCAAGGTTTAGAAAATTCATTAGCTTTACCTGATTTGCTGCATTTACAAACCCGGGCGGGGTATTACCTCAGCTCAGGCAATAACAGCCCAAAGTAGCGATGATAATTTCGTAACCATCCAAATTTTCGGGCAACGAATTGACGTAATCAAAATTGATACCCGCACAGGTAAGTGCGTCTGAAAATGCTTTGTCGGGTTGCTCCAGGGCGCCGGTTTCGGGATTATAAATGGTCTCGATGCCATTGTCGTTATCCCACAATAACACCTGGTATTCAAAATCAGGTTCTATCCTCAAAAAATGACTCCTGGTAATATTATTTTGATTGAATTCGTCTTCCTCTGATGTTAACTTTCCATATAAACAGGTGTTTTGAGGGCTTCCAAAAGTCCAATCAAAACTTACAAAAGCACTATCGCCAGGTTCAAGAACATCATTAAACAACTGACTTCCTAATTCTTCCCCGGTTTTGAAACTGACCAATTCAACAATAAACCCTGTCTGGGGCTGTAACCCAAGGTTTTTGACCTGCACCTGCCAGGTATTCGTAGCATCAGGCGAAACATTTGAAGGCCCGGTAAGGCCTGAGGCTGATAAATCGCGATTAAAAACTGAAGTAATTTTCATCGAATAAACGCTCCAATCCCACCATGCATCAGTCGTGGGGCCCCAGGTTCTGATTTTTATCCGGATGGTTTTTCCGGCAAACTGTGCCATCGAAAAAGATATTTCCTCTCCACCTTCACTACCCCAATTTCCCTGAGAGAGTTCAATAAACCAGATTACTTCCTCTGAACCATCAAAAATCACCGATATTTCGCATGCTTCGCTTGTCACACTTGAAGGATACGTTTCGATAAACTGGTTTACCGTAATTTCCGGAGCATTTTCGGGAAGGATAATTTCGGGTGAGATGGCCGAAAAATCGTAATTAATATTGATCGGAAAATAATTGAAAATCAGGATTCCTGACTCAAAAGCCCAGTTTCCTTCGATCTCCCAGCCGGATTTTGGTGCATTAAAATTCTCTTCCCAAATCGTGGTTTGCGCCAAAATTGAATTTACCGGCAAAACAACAAGAAAAATCAGATACAATGCACGTTTCATACATTAACAGTATTCATTGATAATCCTGAAAAGTATGCGGCTAAGGTAAGAAAAATAAGCCTTGAAAGGCAAAAAAAATACCTCACCTTAACAGATGAAGTATTTTTCGGACAGATAAAAATTTTGCTAATCCATCAACATAAATTTCCCTGAACTGACCTTTTCGCCAGAGGTAAGCTTGTAAAAGTACATTCCGCTTCTTACCCTGTTTCCTTGCTGATTGGTTGCATCCCAGGTTTTGATGTGCTTTCCGGCAGCCATTTCTTCGTTGCTTTCATTGTGAACCAGCCTTCCCAATTCATCAAAAATTTCAAGACTTACATTTTCTGTTTCACGCAACGAAATCTCGAAATTTGTAGAACTTGTAAATGGGTTTGGATAATTCATCACCGAAACAGCCTCATTATTCATTAGATCGGTTAAGGAGGTAATTGTGGTTATGCCAAGAAGAAAATTGATCATTTCAGCCATCAGGTAAGGTCTTGTCCTCAGACTATCCTCATTTTTGAAAGCCCCGAAAATTACCGATGACGAAATTGCTTTGTAAACATCATTGGAAATTGCAAATGTTCTTCCAAAACCATCATCCGATTTATAAAGGCAGGTTGACTGGTTTGGGACAAGACGATCAACACTATAATGTGCATCAACACCGCCGCCATAAGCATAATTCATATCATCCATAAAGGTGTTGTACTGACAAACCATATGATCGATTTCATAGTTTTCGCCATCGCCAGAATATTTAATTCCAAGATGCTGTAACATGGAACTTCCCGCGTGATCGATTCCAAGATTAACACTTTCGATGTACAAGCTACCACCATTGTCGAGGTAACTGTTTAGCTTAGCCTGGTCTGCTGCATTTACAGTACCGGGCGGGGTATTACTTCAGCTCAGACAGTACGACCCCATCGTACAAATCACTAAATTGAAATCCGACAGATCATCAGGCAGACTATTTACTTTAATGTATGGAATTCCAGCGAGATAAAGTGCATTTTCGATGCTAACATTGGCCTGTTCTTTTTGCCCGGTTTCTGCGTTGTAGATGGTCGCGATGTCGTTGTCGTTATCCCAGAGAAGAATATTATGTTCAAACGGTGGTTCAACCCTGACAAAATAACCTTTTGAGCGGTTGTTTGCCGGGAATTCATCACCCGGGGCATCAATTACAGCATACAAACTGGTATTTTGATAATCCTCAGGCACCCATTCGAAATTAACTTCACACAACTCTCCGGGATTTACAATGCCGGTAAAGGTTTCTTCGGCGATCTGACCGCCGGTTTTGTAATTGAATAATTTGACGTTGAAATCAGATTGCGGCAATTGTCCTGTATTTTTCATCGTAAAATACCAGCTACCGCCAACTCCGGGTAAAACGTTGGATGGGCCGCCAACTGCGATTGCAGATAGTTCATTATCGAAATTCGTACTAATCGAAACATTAAAAAGTGTCCAGTTCCACAAAGAGTTGGTGGTTGCGCCATGGGAGCGGAATTTAAACCGAACATTCTGACCCTTGAACTGATCAAGGGAGTGGCTGAATGTACTTCCGCCCATATCACCCCATGTTCCGTTGATGATCTCATAACTGAATACCATTACTTCTTCGTCTTCGGCAACCACGTAAATTTCACACATTTCGTTGGTCACACCGCTCAGGTAAGGGTCGATAAACTGATTAACCGTTAATGTGGAAGAGAAATCCGGAATTTGCACTTCGGGTGAGATGGCTGAGAAATCGAAATTTTCGTAAACCGGGTAATAGTAAAACAGCAACGCGCCATTATCGAAAACCCAGTTCCCGTCAATGGTCCAATCTGTGGGAGCATCGCTGAAACTTTCGTTCCAGACCACGGTTTGGGCTATAATTGGCAACCTGAGCAATAATGATAAGATAAGTAGGAAAAATATTCTTCTCATAATTATCGTGTTAGTTTGTAATAAATCAGAATTTTAATAAATCCATGAAAATGAATTTTTGACAAAAATAACAGGATGTTTGGATTATTTTGAATTTTGGCATTAAAATTAAAGTATTTTAATACTCTAATTCAGTCGACAAAGATTGGAATCTGAAAAAATGTGGAATAAAAATGTAATTACAACAAAAAACCCATTGCTAAAACGTTGTTTAACAATGGGTTAATTTTTGATTCGCGGTCTGGACGAGACTCGAACTCGCGACCTCCTGCGTGACAGGCAGGCATTCTAACCAACTGAACTACCAGACCAAATTTTGCTTGTAAAGAACTTCCAAAAGCGGTGCAAAAATACATTAATTATTTTATCACCAAAGTTTTTTTTGCATTCTTTTCATCAATTTTTAGAATAAAATTTGAAGAGAGAATTTTGATGGGTTTAATTAATTGGATAAGAGTTCATTAAATTAAGCCCTGACAATCTCAAAATCTCCGTTTTCTTTTGCCCGAATGATGCGGGATGGCTTCATCGACCGGATCCGGTCCTGATAAAGGTTCACCACATAATCAACATTGTCTTTGATTTCCCTGGAAATTTGCTGAAAAATTACCGGCGACGGATCTCCTGAAACATTGGCTGAAGTTGAAACAATGGCTTTTCCGAAATTCCTGATCAACTCACGGCAAAATTCATCATTTACTATTCTGATTCCGATGGTGTTATCAGCGGCCGAAACACCTTTTGCAACATTTTTGGCGTTGGGATAAATTACGGTCAATGGCCTTTCATAGTTTTTTACAAGGTCGATAATCACCGGGTTAAGTTTATCAACATAAGTCGAAAGGCGTTCGACAGTGTCAACAAGTACCAGCAAACTCTTCCCTTCGATCCGTTTCTTAACCCTATAAATTTTGTCAACGGCTTTCTGGTTGGTCGGATCGCAGCCAATTCCCCAGATCGTATCAGTCGGATAAAGGATTATTCCTCCCGACTGCAGAATTTTAATCGTCTTTTCAATTTCTTCAAGCATCATAGTTTTGTCAGCAAAATACAGTAAATGGAAATTGACCACTATTTTAAGTATTTGTTTACCTAATACAAAAGTAATCGGAAATTATTTGATACGTTCAAGAATTTTTTCTTTACGGATGGTGAGGGCACATTTAAAATGTTTCTCAGGGCATGATTCGAAACCATGTAATCCGCATGGTTTGCAGCTCAGTTTTTCGTCGGTCTCGATAATTGCCGAATTTTCTGAGAGCGGCCCGAAACCAAAAGCAGGTACCGTCGAACAAAAAATTGCAGTTACAGGAGCATTCATCGCTGACGCAAAATGCTGCGGTGCCGAATCGTTCACAAAATTCATTGCCGCGTCACGCATCAATGCCGCCGACTGCATGAAGGTAAGTTTACCCGACAAATTTATCGAATTTTGATGTCCCGATTTTTCGATGATTTCACCGCAGGCCTTCACGTCGCTTTTTGAACCTAAAAAATAAACATGTAGATCACGATCGACTTCTTTTAGAAATTCGATCCATTTTTCGGCTGGAAACTGCTTGGTAAACCACAACGATGTTGGTGCAAGACAAATATAACGGGATGTTTTAAACTGCGAAACCTTTGCAAAATCTTCGGCAGCCGGATAAAGCCTGATGGGATAATCCGCAGATTTATCGGTAATTGAGGCAACTACTTCAAGATTTCGTACCGTTTCGTGTACACTCTTTGCAGGATCTGAGGTAATGAGATGCCTTACCGATTTTGTGAAGAACAGCGAAAACGGGTTTTTGTTAAACCCCAACTTCACCGGCGCTCCCGAAAAGACCGTGATGAAACCGCTCGAAGCAAACCTTTGCAGGTTGACCACCACATCGTATTTTTCGTTTCTGATATTTCTTAGAAGTCTCCACAGTTGCTGGTACTTATCTTCGGTTTTGTTCCAGATCAAAACATGGCTAAGCTTGGGATGGCCAACCAAGAGGCTTTCGATACCTTTTTTAACCAAAAAATCAATCGTAGCCTCAGGATAAAACTGCCTGAGTTTTTCGATAACAGGCGTGGCGAGAACCACATCTCCAATAGAAGCGGTCTGTATGATCAGTATTTTTTTGATGCTATTATTTTTCACCCGAAAGTTATTATTATCAAAATAAAGTATTCACAGGAAATCTTGATTACGCTAAACGGCCAGCTCATAGTCGCGCAGCGCCTCGTTGAGGGAAGTTTTAAGATCGGTTGACGGTTTGCGCTTTCCGATAATCAGGGCGCAGGGAACCTGAAAATCGCCGGCAGGAAATTTTTTGGTATAGGAGCCTGGAATCACCACCGACCGTGAAGGCACAACGCCTTTCATTTCGATGGGTTTATCGCCGGTTACATCGATAATCTTAGTCGAATTGGTGATTACGACATTGGCTCCAAGCACAGCTTCCCGCTCAACTTTTACTCCTTCAACTATGATCGAACGCGAACCTATAAAACAATCATCCTCGATAATCACCGGTGCTGCCTGAACCGGCTCCAGCACACCTCCAACACCTACTCCACCGCTTAAATGAACATTTTTACCGATCTGCGCGCATGAGCCAACGGTAGCCCAGGTATCAACCATCGTTCCACTGCCCACATAAGCGCCAATATTTACGTACGATGGCATCAAAACCACCCCTTTTGCAAGGTAGGCGCCATAACGGGCAACGGCTGAAGGAACAACCCTGACACCAAGTTCAGCGTAATTTTTCTTTAATTCAATCTTATCATGAAACTCAAAAATCCCAACTTCGCGGGTCTCCATCTTCCTGATTGGAAAATACAAAATCACAGCTTTCTTAATCCATTCGTTCAGTTTCCAGCCCCCTTCAAAAGGTTCTGCTACCCTGATTTCGCCCACATCTAGCAAGCGTACAACCTCTTCGATGGCTTCACGCGTTGCACTTTCCTGCAATTTCTGCCGGTTTTCCCAGGCATCTTCGATGATAAATTTTAAATCCATGTTCATAATTATCGGAAACTTCAAAAATAGGTAAAAAATTATCTGATACCCTTTTTCTTTATAATTTTGCGCGGTTTGCAGATTTCAGCGAAAAGGGTGTAAATCTCCAAACCAGGAAATATTTTTAAGATAAATTAAATTTCAGATTTTTCATGGGCAGAATTCTCGCCATCGATTACGGACAAAAACGTGCTGGTATCGCGGTTACCGATGAACTTCAGATCATTGCTACCGGCCTGACTACTGTTCATGCCAAGGATATTTTAACTTTTCTGGAGGATTATTTTAAAAGAGAAAAAGTTGACCGGATTGTTGTCGGAGAGCCAAAGCAAATGAACAATTCCCCCTCAGATGCTGCCCGCTTCATCGAACCTTTTGTGAGAAGACTGATAAAACAATTTCCTCATATTCCTGTTGATAGGTGCGATGAGCGATTTACCTCAAAAATGGCCCACGATACCATGCTTGCATCAGGCCTGGGTAAAAAAGCCCGTCAGAACAAAGAACTTGTTGACACCATCAGTGCGACGATCATTTTACAGTCGTACATGCAGTCCAGATCGATAACTTTAAAAAATTTGATACAATGATATTACCCATTACTGCCTACGGGCATCCGGTTTTAAAGAAAGTTGCCCAGGATATTGATAAAGATTATCCCGAACTGGAGCAATTTATCAGGGATATGTTCGAAACCATGTACTTTGCCGAAGGTGTTGGTTTGGCCGCACCCCAGGTTAACAAATCCATCAGGGTTTTTGTGATGGATGCCTCGCATTATGCCGATGAAATCCCTGAAGCCAAAGATTTTAAAAAAGTTTTCCTTAACGCACATATTATGGAGCGCACCGGCGACGAAAAACTGGTGGAGGAAGGTTGTTTGAGCATTCCCAATATTCGTGAAGAAGTGTGGCGGAAAAATGACATCCGCATCGAATATTACGACGAAAACTGGCAATTTCACGATGAAACCTACAGTGGCATGATTGCACGTGTAATTCAGCACGAATACGATCACCTCGACGGAATCCTGTTTGTTGATAAAATAAGTATGCTCCGGAAAACGCTGCTAAAACGCAAATTACAGGACATCACAACCGGAAATATCAAACCCGATTACAAAATGATTTTCCCTCCCTTAAAAAAGAAAAGAATAACAAATCCAAAATAATAAGTTTATGAAAAAGTCATTTCAATTTTTAATGGTAACAGCATTCGTGTTTGTTTTATCTGCTTGTCAGTCGCAGCGTACAAAAGACATTAAAATTATCGAAAAAGCCGAACAGGAGGCCTTCGCCGAAAACGGTGCACTCAACACCGACAAGGTTAATGATCTGATTGCTGCTTACATTGCTTTTGCTGATAAATTTAAAGATGACACTTTAGCACCTTCCTATATTTTCAAAGCCGGCGATATCGCCATGAACACCAATCGTTCGATGGAAGCCATCAGGTTTTATGATCGGATTTTGAATGATTTTCCGGATTACCGCAAAGCCCCGGAGGCCTTGTTTTTAAAAGGTTATGTTTACGAAAATAATCTTGGCCGCCTCGATAAAGCCAAAGAAATTTACGAATCGTTTATCGCAAAATATCCCACCAACGAATTTGCCGATGATGCCGAAGTATCGTTGAAATACCTCGGAAAATCACCAGAGGAATTGATCGAAATTTTCCAAAATGCTGATTCAACCAAAGCCATCCAATAAAATCATCATTTGTCGAAAGTACAGGTATTGGGAAATCTTCTCAACTCAGAATATTTTGAAAATTATTTGCCTTTATTGTTTTGAAGAATCCGGGGTTTCAAATTTGTACGAAGGTTGAGGAAGCTTTTTTCGATAAGATTCGGTGGAAAATGTTTTAAAATTCTCAGTCTTTGCAGGCCTGCGGAGAGTAATCAAGAAATTTGAGATTTAGTTTTTGTGACAAATCAAGAGTTATTTGGTTACGAATTAAACTCTTTCTCAAGAAAATTACGAAGATTGGAGGGGTTAACATTATGAATGAGAACCCCTTTTTTGCAATACGAAATCTCACCTGTTTCCTCCGAAACGATGATGGCTACGGCGTCGGTCTTTTCGGTGATTCCAACCGCGGCACGATGCCTTAATCCCAGCCTGACTGATATTTTTTGGGTACTGGATACAGGCAGAATTGACCTGGCCGACCTGATTTTGTTGTTCAGGATAATTACAGCACCATCGTGCAACGGACTGTTTTTAAAGAAAATATTCATCAGTAGTTCATCCGAAATTTTGGCATCAATAATCTGACCTGTATTGATGTATTGCCGCAACTCGTTTGATTTGGCAATAATTATTATAGCTCCGGTATTATTTGCCGACATTTTACGGCAGGCAGTAACGATAGGGTCAACTTCCAAAAGTTGTAACTGGTTGTCGGAGAACCTGAAAAAACGAAGCCTTTGCCTGGTTTTACTCACAAACCTCGGGGTTCCGATCAATAAAAGGAACTGGCGTATTTCGGGCTGGAAAACAACAATCAGTGCGATAAAACCAACCGAAATAAAGGCTCCAAGGATTTCGCGAAGCATTTTCATCTGGAGTGCAGAAACAAGTTTCCAAAGCAGGAATATCGAAACAATTCCAAAAAAGATGTTGATGGCTGCAGTTCCTTTTAAAAGGTTGTACAACTCATACAATAAAAAAGCAACCAACAGAATATCAATAGCGTCTGTAAGCTTGATATCAATAAATGCGGTGATGAACAGGTTTATCATAAAGTATTTTAAGCCGGCTTCAAAAATAAACATTTAATCCCGAAATCGGGGATGAAAGTAAAAACAGTCGGATAATAACCTTCAAATACCTGATTTTGAGTAAAAAGAAATGAAGTGGCTTTTTCAGATGTCGGATTTCTGATTGTTATTTTGATAAAAGCCAACCAGCTTAATTGCTTCCACAGCTTCCCTGACATCATGAACCCTCAGAATGTCGGCGCCATTCAGCAGCGCGATGGTGTTTAAAACGGTAGTCCCGGCGAGGGCTTCGGAAGGTTGTGTTCCCAAAATTTTATAAATCATCGATTTACGCGATAATCCGGCAAGAACTGGAAAACCAAAGCTTTTGAATTTCGACAGCCTCGAAAGCAGTTCATGATTATGCTTTGCCGTTTTCCCAAAACCAAAACCCGGATCAATAATGATATTTTTACGAACTCCCATTTTGTTCAGCTTACGCAGATTTTCGGCAAAGAAATCAAAAACATCCTCCACAACATCAGCATATTGAGGGTTTAGCTGCATGGCAACCGGGGTTCCCTGCGTGTGCATCATGATGTATGCAACTTCCAGATCAGCCACCGTTTTAAACATTTCCTGATCAAACTGTCCACCCGAAATATCGTTGATCATGTCGGCGCCACAAGCCACAGCCTCCCTCGCAACCGAACTTCGCCAGGTATCAACTGAAATTATGGTTTCAGGAAATTTATTCCGCAATACGGGCAAAACAGCTTTCAGCCGCGACCATTCCTCCTTTTCATCTATTTCGATGGCATCAGGCCGGGTTGAAACAGCGCCAACATCAATAATAGCGGCACCTTCACTGATCATCCTTTCGGCCTGAATCAAAGCGTTGCCGGTGGTTGGATATTTCCCACCATCATAAAACGAATCTGGCGTAATATTTAAAATCCCCATCACAACCGGTGAAGATAAATCGAGCAATTTGCCGTTGCAGTTCATTTTTGACATCATCAGGAAATATTAATTTTGTGGATTCTTTTTACATATCGTTAACACGAAGCGAAAATAATCCATTTTATCTTTGAGCAATTTTTTAAAAATCACTAAAATCATAAATAGCGTATGAAAAAGCATCGAATTTTAACCGGAATGATCACGCTTTTTTTCCTGGTATTTTTCTCACATTCAATTGTTGCCCAGCAAACCGAAGAGCCAAAGCTGAGCCGTGAGGAAATGCAGTTGCAGCGGGCACAGCAAAGTGTTCAGCGTGTCGAAGTTTCGTTAGCCCGCGCCCAGGCCTATCTCGACGAAGGCGACAGCCTTACTGATGCCGGAAGCCGCATGATGACAGAGGCCAAAGAAGATCTTAAAATTGCAAACAGCGAAAAAGCTTCGTTGGAAAAAACCTATAATTCAGAGTATAAAATGCTCGAAAAACAGCTTAACAGCAAGGATAAAGCCACGGTTGAGAATGCCAGAAAAGAAATCCGCGAGCTTAGCACAAAACATCGTGAAGAACTGCGCCTAGCCGATGCAAAAATTAAGGAAGCCAACGCCAAATACGAAACGGGTAAAAAGAACATCGCAAAAGGCAAAGAGAAAAACAGCGTTGGTAACGAAAAGTTAAAACCTGCTCAAAAAGCCTTAGCTGAAGCCGAAAAACAACTCGAAGCGATCACCGGCCCTCCCGACAAGGAAATTGATGATTCCAAAATTGAAGACGACGGCAACAAAAAAGACAAAAAGAAGGGTAAAGAAAAGTAATCCTGGTCGTTGATTCTGGCTTTACAAATCTCAACAAATAATTTATATGTCACTAAACAGCAATACATTAAAAGCCATCAGCGGATGGGCAATTATTTTTATTACCGTTTTTTCTGCTTCACTGATCGTTTATTTCGAGAAGCTTAATTTTCCATTTCTGCTGCTGCTGCTACTTAATCCGGCAATAGCCTTTAAGTTCAGCAAGATTTTTAGCCCGGTGATGATCAGGGTCAGCCAGATTTTGCTCGGACTGCTTTTCATTTTTTCGGGCATTGTTAAAGGTGTTGATCCGCTCGGAACGGCCTATCGCGTCGAAGATTATTTTGTCGCCTTCGGCACCGACTGGATGATTCCCGCTTCACTTGTCCTTTCATTTTTATTAAATGCCAGCGAATTTGTGCTTGGAGCTTTGCTGTTAGCCAACGTAAAACCTAAACTCACGGCCTGGCTGACTCTGCTGATGATGGGATTTTTTACCCTTACCACCCTCAACGACGCATTTAATAATCCTGTTCCCGATTGTGGCTGTTTTGGTGATGCAATCATCATGTCGAACTGGCAAACTTTTTATAAAAATCTCGCGATCAATGTTTTTGTGCTGATTATTTTCCTGGAGAAGAAAAGCATTGCCGTCTTTTATAAAAACCGCACCGAATGGGCATTGGCATTCAGTTTCATCATCCTTTTCCTGGGATTCCAATACTTCAATTACCGCAACCTGCCCATGATCGATTTTATGCCGTGGAAGGTTGGGAATAAGATGTTTGCCGAAAACCCATTGCCTGTAAAGCATTTTCTGACCTATCAAAATAAGGCCACCGGTGAGCAAAAAGAATATCAGTCGCCTGATTATCCATTTAACGATACCACCTGGCTTAAAAACTGGCAGTTTGTCTCCCAACGCGTCGAAGACCCGAATGTAAACCCGGGAAATAATCTGGCCATCAGCGATCTGGAAGGCAACGATATCACCAATGTTTACCTGCGTAATCCTGATTATAACCTGATTGTGGTAGCCTACGACCTGGATGAAACCAATAAAAAAAGTTTCCGCAAACTTAAATCGCTGTTTTTAAATGCCGATGCCGGCAATATTGCGTGTGTCTGCCTCACGGCAAGCATCCCTGAAAAAATCAGTGCTTTCAAAGAAATCAATCAGCTTCCCGAAGGCTTCGAATTTTTTAATGCCGACGATGTGGTTTTAAAAACGATGGTCCGTTCAAATCCTGGTTTGCTTTTGATGAAGAACGGGCAGGTTTTGGGAAAATGGTCGTTCAGCCGTCTGCCGGACTGGAAATCTCTCGAAGAAAATTTCCTGAACAAAACAATTCCTCAATAAGGGAAAACTCATCATTGTAACCATAGCAATATCAGCTACATAAAAGGAATTTTAAAGACAACAGCCATTCAGCAACATAATTCTGTTAGAAATTGTTGAAATGCTGACGCTGAACAAACCAACCGCAACTATGTTATCTTTGCGATTTATTAAAATTGACAGAAAATCAGAAAAAATATTTGAAAATGATAAACCGTAAGCTCTTAACTTTAAACAAAGAAGACAAAATTTTTACCCTTAAAAAAACTGATAAAGAGACTCTTAGAAAATGGTATTACCTGATGACGCTCGGGCGTCAGATTGACGATAAAGCACCCAATTACCTCAGGCAGGCGCTGGGATGGTCGTATCATGCACCTTTTGCAGGACACGACGGGATACAGCTCGCCATCGGACAGGTTTTCAGGAGAAATCAGGATCATCTGTTCCCCTATTACCGCGACATGCTCACGGCAATTTCGGCAGGACTGACTCCTGAAGAAATCATTTTAAACGGTTTATCAAAAGCTACCGATGTTGCCAGCGGCGGCAGGCACATGTCGAACCATTTTGCAAAACCCGAATGGAATATTCACAATGTTTCGTCGGCCACCGGAAACCACACCTTACACGCCGTGGGTGTTGCCCGGG
>CAJATL010000379.1 GCA_903944895.1 uncultured Bacteroidota bacterium | reverse complement strand
TCTTGCGCCGGAAATGGCATCGCAAACCTGCACGATGGGTGCGAAAAGTGAGGTCATTTCGACTTCATCGTGGTGTGCGCCAATGGCGTTACAGATGTCTGGTTTTTCTTTGTATTTCTCGGCTAACTTCATGCCCAGCAGCGCATGTGGCAATTCCGATTCGTTGTCAGGCACTTTTCCGATATCATGAAGCAAACCGGCGCGTTTGGCTTTTTTAGGATTCAATCCTAGTTCTGCGGCCATTGTAGCGCAGAGGTTTGCCACTTCACGAGAGTGCTGAAGCAGGTTTTGACCGTAAGATGAGCGATATTTCATTTTACCAACCATTCTTACAAGGTCGTTATGCAGGCCGAGTATACCAAGGTCGATGCAGGTTCTTTTGCCGATTTCGACAATTTCCTGTTCGATCTGGGTTTTTGTTTTGCTTACTACTTCCTCGATTCTTGCAGGGTGAATACGTCCATCAGTAACCAGGCGGTGCAACGAAAGCCGTGCGATTTCGCGACGTACCGGGTCAAATCCCGAAAGAATGATGGCGTCGGGAGAATCGTCAATAATGATTTCGATGCCGGTGAGCGCTTCTAAAGTTCTGATGTTACGTCCTTCACGGCCAATGATTCGTCCTTTGATTTCGTCGTTGTCGATGTTAAAAACCGAAACGGTATTTTCGATGGTGTTTTCAGCGGCGGTGCGTTGAATGGTCTCTACAATGATTTTCTTGGCTTCGAGATTGGCAGTAAGTTTAGCCTCTTCGATGATTTCCTGGATATGAACCATTGCTTCGCTTTTGGCTTCATCCTTCAGGTTTTCGACAAGTTGTGATTTGGCTTCTTCTGACGAAAGACCAGAAATGGCCTCCAGCTTCTGGAGTTGCTGGTGTTGAGCTTTGTCTAATTCGGATTGACGTTTGTTGAGGATTTCCAGTTGATTGTTAAGGTTTGCTTTGATTGCTTCAACTTCCTTTTCTTTTTTATGAAATTCCTCAAGTTTTTGGGTAACCAAAGCCTCTTTTTGTTTAAAACGGGTTTCGTTTTTTTGCAGAACGCTGTTTCGTTCGTTAACGATTTTTTCGTGATCTGCTTTGAGTTGCAAAAATTTTTCTTTAGCCTGCAGGATTTTTTCTTTTTTGATTATCTCCGATTTTTCCTGGGCATCAACGAGCAGCAACTGGCTCTTTTTTTCGAGCTTTTTGCGCAACACCGATGCTGAGAGAAAAATGCCCAGGGCAACTCCTGCAACCCCGAGTACAATCATAATTAATATTTGTTCCATCTTACATCAATTTTTAATAGGGCATTGTCAGGGAACAAAACGAAAATGAAAAAACCCGCACTATTCCTAACCGGAGTTTAGTAAACCCCAGGCTTTATTATTAAGGTTGCCGTGAACTTCGAACGTCCAATGTTCCGTAAAGGAATTCCGCCAGAGGCGGAGTAAGGCCTGTTCTATGAATACTGAGATCACCTTAAAGTTTATAATGTTGAGTTTACAAACTGAATTTGAAATAATGCGGGTATATCTTTACAAAAATGAAACAAGGCTGGTAAGACCCTCGTCATAATTGCTTTCAAAGAACGAATGAAGTCATATTTTCGACAGTTTCTCCGATAGTACCTTGTTGATTTCTTCTAATTTTCCAAATAACTGCTTTTCCTGAAATTCTACCTGTTCCTCAAGTTTTATTGCGCTGGTGGCGTGTTGAAGAACCACCATTGCAAGCAAATCCTGCTTGTCTTTGTATTCAAAATTTTCAGCGTAAGTATTGATGTTTTCATTAATTTTTTTTGCTGCCTGCCTGATTGTTTCCTCTTCTTTTTTATCAATCTTTAATCTGTATTCTCTGTCGGCAATACGTACTGTAATTAAAAAATTATTCATCAAAGTTAATTCAAATCTTCATTAATCATTTAAAAGGCCGATACACCTGTCAACTTCCCGCAAAAGTTCGTTAATTTTTAGCTTTGCATTTGTCGTTTCCTGTTTTCCTTCTAATGCCTTTGCAATTTTAATAATCTTGTTTTTGTATTCTAATTGTTTAACACTAAGTTTTAACTCTTCTATCTCGTTTAATAGTTTATTATTCCGGGCTTTTAATGCCACTATTTCCTGTTCGGAATTCCCCAGGCGACTTACCATTTCCCTTGTCCTGAACTCAATTCCACTTACCAAAGTAATCATGTCCTTCATCGGTTGCCAATCGCCAGTTAATAACGAACTGTACAAAAGTAGTAATTTTATAATTATAGAATTAACTGCTTGTGATTTTCTTGAAAAAGAAAATTCAAATTTGTTAAAAAGATGACTTTACCTGGAAGAAAATTGTGATTTAAAACATTGGTGATGTTGGAATTCCTAACTTTATAGACTTTTTAAAAATTCGATAATCATGACAGAAGAATTTTTGCATTACATCTGGCAATACCGCCTGTTCGATAAAAGCCTTGAAACAATTGCAGGGCAGGAGATTTTTGTGGTTCATCCCGGGTTTAAAAACAACGATGCCGGCCCTGATTTTTTTCAGTCGAGAATAAAAATTGGTGATACCCTTTGGGCGGGAAATGTCGAAATTCATAATAAGGCTTCTGATTGGTACGTGCATCAGCACCAGAATGATGCTGCCTATTCGAATATTATTTTGCATGTGGTTTATGAAAACGACCAGCAGGTTTTTGATAGAAACGGCCAGCCGGTGGCAACCCTGGAACTTAACGGAAAATTCAGCAGCCGCATCTTCAACAGGTACCAGGCTTTTCTTTACAATAAATCATGGATTCCGTGCAACACCGATGTTTCGACCGTTGATACACTGATCTGGCAAAGCTGGCTCGAAAGATTGGTTGTAGAGCGCATCGAACGAAAATCGTCAGAAATAAAGCGGCTGCTGAAAATTAATCTGAATGACTGGGAGGAAACGTTTTACCAGGTTTTGGCTGGTAGTTTTGGATTTAAAGTTAATGAACAGCCATTTTTGCTGCTGGCAAAATCGTTGCCGCTTTCGGTTTTAGGCAAGCACAAGGACAATCTTTTTCAACTGGAGGCCCTATTTTTTGGACAGGCCGGTTTGTTGCAGAATGATTTTCCTGACGAATATCCGCAACTTTTAAACAAAGAGTACGATTTTCTCCGTAAGAAGTTCTCGCTAAGTCCGATACAGAGCCATTTGTGGAAGTTTTTACGATTAAGGCCGTCGAATTTTCCTACCATCCGTATTTCTCAGTTTGCTGCGCTGATCCATCAATCCCAGAATTTGTTCTCGAAAATTTTGAGTTGCAAAACTTCTGATGAAGTAGTTTCGATGTTTGAACTAAAGGCAAGCGACTACTGGGAAACACATTATGTTTTTGGAAAACCTGCCCCAAAAAAAACGAAACGGTTTGGCGATTCAGCTACCCAAACCATGATTATCAACACAGTGGTTCATTTCCTTTTTTTATTTGGTAACGAAAAAGGAAACATCTACAGCAAAGACAGGGCCATCGAATTTCTCACCTATTTGCCTCCGGAAGATAATAATATCACCCTTGGATTTGAAAAACTTGGGATAAAAGCACAAAATGCTTTCGAGAGCCAGGCATTAATCGAGCTTAAAAATAAGTATTGTGCACTCAAGAAATGCCTTCATTGCAGGGTGGGGTTGAGTTTGTTGAGGAAGGATTCATTTTAAAAAAAAACAAAAAACAAAAAACAAAGAACAAAAAACAATCTTCCAGCTTACTGCAGTATCCATCCTAAGCTTAGGTCATACCCAACCTCTTTTTATGTCAGATATGAAAAACCAATAATTTGCTTTTGTGTGATCCATCCAGGGTTGGGTTTAACCTTGTAATCCCATTTTAATTTATCTCAATCAGAGTTGAACAGTATTGATTATTACTTGTTTAATTGGCTAATTTGGAATTTTTCCAAATTACGAAATGTTCATTTAATGCTCGGTTAAGTGATAATAAATCATTTAATGCATTTTCGTATTTTAATGATGCTAATAATCTTATTGGTTGTTTTCTCAAATATTTTAAACCGGATCATTTTAACAAACAAATAAATTTGGGATTGAGTTTAATCCACAACATTATAGCCAAAGGGCATTGATGAGACATTGAAGCGATTTCAAATGTAGGAGAAGGGTCTGATTTTATTATCCAATTACCATTAACAAACTAAATGAAGAAATTGAAAACATATATGATCAGACTTCTAAATAAACTCATACTGCTGTCATTGATCAGCATTTCGGTTTTGCAGGCAAATGCCCAGCAACCAAAATTAAAGTTTAAATCCATCAAATCGTCCGATGGATTGATAAACAGCACCGTTCAAGCCATTTTCGAGGATTCTTACGGCTTCATATGGTTGGGTACACATCACGGCGTTCAACGGTACGACGGAAAAGCATTTACAACCTTTACCACTGAGGACAGTGATTCGACAGGTTTATCCCATAATTATATCAATGCGTTTTGTGAGGACGAAAACCGCGATATCTGGATCGGAACATCCATCGGATTGAACCGATATTCACGGGAACAGAACAGGATCTATCATTACCGCTGGAAAGGTGAAAATGCAGATGATTATGATAATCTCGGCGTTTTGAGGGTAATTCACGACGAGCAAAAACCCGGCATCATCTGGATAACTTCCCGGGGCAGATTGATTAAACTGAACACAAAAACCGATGAAGCGGTATCATTTACTATTCCTGCTAATCAAAATCCCCTGGTACTTGTTTCATTGAACTCCTCGCTTTATCCCAATCATTTACTGGTAGGGACCACAGAGCTTTATCTGTTCGACAAAAGTACCGGTGAATTAATAGTTGTGCATGCCCTGAATCAGTCAAATGATGTATTCGATAACCGTTTTAATGATTTAGTTTTTGATCCCAATAACGAGAACATAATCTGGTGTGCTACAGGAGATATCTGGGGTCGTGGAACCCTCGGTGGCTTGTTGCGGGTCAACCTGGAAACCGGAGACTCAAAAATATTCTCCCGCGAAAATCGCCCGGGCGAAATACCTGACAGGCATATTCTTACAGTTTGTTTCTCCGACCCGCAAAAACTTTGGGTCGGAACCCGGAATAATGGAGTTTTATTGTATGACATTGAGCAGGACCGTTTTTTTAACTACCAGTACAATGAATATGATGAAGGTTCCCTGGTAACCGAAAATGCCATTCGGTCCATGGTGCTCGATCAGTCGGGTACCCTGTGGTTTGGTACCTGGGGTGACGGAGTGTCGCTGTTAAGTCCGGCTCGGCAGAAGTTCACCCATTACAAGCACCTTCCGGGAGCCAACGAAGGGCTTCCCGACAACTGGATTTCAGGAATAACGGAAGATAAAAACGGAAACATCTGGATCGGCACCAAATCGGGTGGGTTATCCAAATTTGATCCCGTCAATAAAACTTTCGAAAATCACTTTCAGGAATTCAATACTGCCGACAGTCCCATCGAGATCACTTACGTTTATTACGACAGCCGTGAAAACCTCTGGATCGGCACCTATGCCCATGCCTTGTATCGCTACAATCCGGAAACAGGTAAAAAGACACATTACCTGAAAGGAAATAGTCCAGGATCTGTCTCACAAAATAGAATTTCGGCCATAGCGGAGCTTGTGCCCGGCGAAATACTCATCAGCACTTATGGCGGTGGACTGAATATATACAGGTACGATTCTGATTCATTTAGGAGATTTGTAAATGAACCGAACGATTCCACCAGCATTCCCGACAATCAAATATGGATCCCGTTTTTGGGAGATGACGGTAATTATTACGTAGGCGGAAATTCAGTAGCCGGCCTCATCAGGTTCAATCCCGTAACGGAAAAATTCAGTGAACCGCTCACCCGGCCTAACTTTAATACATTCCTGAATTCAGTAAAAGACAGCCAGGGCCGGATATTCATTGATGCGCTTTCCTTCGGATTGTCGGAACTTAATTTAAAGGATACAATTTCCGTACGCCCATTGACTGATATGGCAGGCAGTCGCATCATCGGGGGAGAAAGTGCTGCCGTGGACGATCAGGACATAATATGGATGGGTACTGACAATGGTCTGATTAAGTTTGATCCGGCTACGAAAGACCTGGTAAGATATGATCCTGACGATGGTTTGCAGGGATTTCAGTTTTACCGTTTTGCGGCGCATGCATCTCCTTCGGGCACTATGTATTTTGGAGGACTTAATGGACTGAATACCTTCAATCCGGATCAAATTCAACTCAGTAAATTCCAGCCACCTGTTGTTTTAACCGGATTTAAACTGTTCCAGAAAAGCCTGGAAATAGGGAAGGAATCACCCTTGAAGAAGAACATTTTGCTGACTGATAAGATTAACCTTAGTCATTTTGACAATGATTTCACCATCTCCTTTTCCGGACTGGATTTTTCGAATCCCCACAAGATCCTGTACAAGTACAAGCTGGTCAATCATGACAACGACTGGATCAATGCAGGGAACTTTTCCTACGCCGGTTACACCAACATGGATCCCGGATCATATACCTTCATGGTTAAATCGACCAATGCCGACGGGGTATGGAATGATAAGGTAACTTCACTTGAAATTGTCATCAACCCGCCATGGTGGCAGACAACTTCAGCCTACATTGGATATGGTTTGATCCTTATTATTGTTGTTATCTTAATTGATCGTTTTCAGCGAAAGCGCCTTAAAGAAAAAGCCAGCGCCCAGGCTCGCGAGAAAGAACTGGCTCAGGCCAAAGAAATTGAAAAAGCTTATGTTGAACTGAAGAATACCCAAAAGCAGCTCATCCAGGCCGAAAAAATGGCTTCCCTCGGTGAACTCACCGCCGGTATTGCCCACGAAATTCAAAACCCGTTGAACTTCGTGAATAATTTTTCGGAGGTTAGTAATGAGTTGATTGATGAAATGAAGGATGAACTGGAAGAAAGCAGTCGGCAGTATGCAGCAGGCAGTAGTCAGTTAGGAGAAGAAAAGCTTAATTTGGCAAAGGAGATTGCCGGAGACATCAGACAAAACCTCGAAAAAATAAATCACCACGGCAAACGCGCCGATGCCATTGTAAAAGGAATGTTGCAGCATAGCCGGAGCAGCAATGGCGTTAAAGAACCAACCGATATAAACGCGTTGGCTGATGAATACCTGCGCCTGAGCTATCATGGATTAAGAGCGAGGGATAAAACGTTCAATGCGAACTTCCAGACCGATTTTGATCCCAAGCTTCCCAAAGTCAATGTCATTCCCCAGGATATTGGCCGGGTGTTTCTGAACTTAATTAATAATGCGTTTTATGCGGTGTACGAAAAAGCAATATCTGCTGCTATAGTGACGCAACACATTGCGCATCAGCATGAATACAAACCCACCGTTACCGTTTCCACCAAAACCCACGGCGACCGGATTGAAATTTCCGTAAAAGACAATGGCAACGGCATTCCGGAAAATATTCTGGAGAAGATTTTTCAACCCTTCTTCACTACTAAACCTACCGGGCAGGGAACAGGATTAGGCCTTTCACTTAGTTATGATATTGTGAAGGCGCATGGCGGAGAATTGAAGGTGGAGACGAAGGAAGAAAAAGGTTCAGTTTTTATGATTTATTTACCCATCCAACAAAATTCAAAATGAAAAACAGGTCACTAATTGTCATTTTCCTTATAATGGGCCTGTCCGGGTTTGCCCAAAACCAGAAAATAATTGACAGTTTAACCAATCAGTTGGCTGTGGCAAAACCGGATACTTCCATGGTTTCAATTATGCTCAGACTGGCAATTCAATACACCTACGCAAAGCCTGACTCAGCGCTTTTGTATGCGGAAAAAGCGGTTAATCTGCTCCAGGATAAAAAAGCTGACAAATGGAAAGGTAATGCTTTCAGAATTCAAGGTTTAATTAACCGGGAAATCGGGAATTTACCTCTGGCCCTTGAACTTACCCTAAAATCATTACGTATCGGTCTGGAACTTGAAAATTATAAAGAAATCCGCAGGTGTTACAATGGCCTGGGTAACATCTACCTCGATCTTATGGATTATCAAAAATCAATCAGCTTCTTCCAGCTTGCCAGAAATGTTCCTGATAACACTAAAACAAAGGATGAAGAGGCGGGATTACTGATGAATATCGGAAATGCATATGTTGAAAATAACCAATTGGATTCAGCCTCCTATTATTTGAATGAGGCTTTTCACCTTTTCAGCCAATCGGTAAATGGAAATTCAGGAATATTTATGTACAGAAATCTCGGAAAACTACAGGTTAAACTCGGAAATCAAAAGGAGGCACTCAACTATTATTTAAAGAGTATTGAAGTTTGTGGCCAGGAAGATTACAGGAATTTGGCGGCCACAAATAATAAAATAGCCATGTTGTTTCTAGCAGGTAAGCAAATCGACTCCTGCATTTATTACGCCGAAAATGCCTTATCATATGGCCAGAGAGGGCCATTCCGGGTCATGATACTGGAGTCGGGCAAACTATTGGCTGAGGCATTTAAATTAAAAAATCAGTACTGACCGGTTAAAATTTCAACAAAAAAAGGGGCTATAGCCATTAGGTTTCGCCCCAATGTTGTAAGTTTGTTTTGCAAAAAATAACTTCAACATGGGCAAAGATACAACAAAGAATTTAGTCGGTCAGCCGA